>JAHQXC010000053.1 GCA_029856525.1 Candidatus Odinarchaeia archaeon | reverse complement strand
GGCGAGGTCACCGATCTCCTCAACCGGGTTTGTTTAGAATACACTAGCGAGAAGATTAAAATATCCTCAGCTAGACGTGACATGCTAGTAGTTCAAGCTATAGAAGCTTTAAACGATCTAGATAAAACCCTTAATTTAAATTCATCTAGACTAAGGGAATGGTTTAGCCTCTACTTCCCGGAACTTAATGATTTAGTTTCAAGCCATCAAACTTACAGTAAAATTGTAAGCGAGCTTGCTGTAAAAGATGATTTCAACATTCAAAGACTCGTAGAGCTAGGTATACCTGATAAAAGAGCTGAATTAATAGTAAACACTATTCCTAGAAGTGTAGGCGCTGATCTAACAGCTAATGATGTTAATATTATAAAATTCTACGCTAGAATGATAGTTAACGAATTTGAAACAAGAACCCGCCTAGAAGAGTACATAGACCAGCTTATGGAAGAAGTTGCGCCTAATATTAAATCTTTAGCGGGTTCAACTCTAGGCGCCAGACTGATAAGCTTAGCAGGCGGCTTAGCTAACCTAGCTAAAATGCCTGCTAGTAAGATACAAATAATAGGCGCTGAGAGAGCTCTCTTCACATATCTGAAATCAGGCGATAAACCCCCTAAACACGGGATAATCTTTCAACACCCCCTCATCCATAGCGCTCCAAAATGGCAGAGAGGGAAAATAGCGAGGGCTTTAGCTGGGAAGCTCGCAATCGCCGCGCGATTAGACTATTACTCCTCAACGCTTAAACAGGATCTTTTAGAAGCCTTGGATAAACGGGTCGCTGAAATCAAGAAAAAATATAAGAGTCAACCAGAGAAGCCTAGAAAAGTAAAATCAACTAATAAAAATAAAATTAAATCTTCTAAGAAGCTTCGAAAAATAAAATCTAAGGGGAATAAATAATGGTTGAAATATTAGAGTTTAAGAATTTTCAGGGAGTCTACCAAATAAATGAAAACGGTCAGCGGACTCTAGCTACTGTAAATTTAACACCTGGCAAGAAAGTCTACGATGAAACTTTAATAAAATTTAAAAATGAGGAGCTTAGAACATGGAATCCGTTTAGAAGTAAGCTTGCTGCAGCTATACTAAATGGGCTTGAAGAGCTACCTATAAGAGAAGGCTCTAGCATATTATATTTAGGAGCAGCTTCAGGCACTACATGCAGTCATATATCGGATATAGTTGGTGGAAGGGGGAGACTATACTGCGTTGAATTCTCACCGAGAGCTATAAGAGACCTTATCACTGTGTGCGAGGAAAGAAAGAATATGCTGCCGATATTAGCTGACGCGCGCTTCCCTGATAGATACTCACCATTATGTGGTTTAGTTGATTTAATCTACTGTGACATAGCTCAGCCTGATCAATCAAAAATACTAGTAGACAACGCCGCGCTATATCTTAAGCCGTCAGGTAAAATTATGATAGCTATAAAGGCAAGATCGATCGACGTTACAAAACCGCCAGCTGAAATATTTAAAAATGAAATAGAATTCTTAGAGAAAAAAGGATTCAAAATAATTCAAAAAATAAAATTGGAACCCTACACAGCCGATCATATTTTCCTATATGGGGCATTAAAGACGTCTATATAGGTTTGTCATAGTTAATTAATTTTAGAATTACAAGAAGGCTGTTTAAATGAAAATTTACAGGGAATCAATTAGATTACATAAAAATATTAAAGGAAAATTAGAATTAAAACCACGCGTCGACATTAAAAATAATTTAGACTTATCCTTGGTTTATACCCCGGGAGTAGCTGGTCCATGTAAATTAATAGCTGAAAAACCTGATAGAGTATATGATCTCACCTCTAAAGCTAATACTATAATGGTAGTCTCAGACGGTTCAAGAGTTTTAGGTTTAGGTAATATCGGTGAACTAGCTGTTCTACCGGTTTTAGAGGGTAAAGCTGTGATATTTAAGTTGTTCGCTGATATAAACGCGATACCCATCTCATTAAATGTTAAGGAACCGGATGAAATAATAAATACTATAACAGCGATAGCCCCTTCATTCTCAGGGGTTAACTTAGAGGATATTGAAAAACCTAAATGCTTCATTATAGAATCTGAACTTCAGAAGAAACTCGATATTCCTGTATTCCACGACGACCAGCATGGGACAGCTATCGCGGTTTTAGCCGCCTTATTAAATAGTTTAAAAATTATCGGTAAAAAAATCTCTGATATTAGAATCGTTATACTAGGAGCAGGCGCAGCCGGTATAAGCGTTGCAAAATACGCTTACACAGCAGGATGTAAGAATATAATAGTATGCGATAGTAAAGGGATAATCCACCAAGGGAGAAGTGATCTAGACCCTCAGAAAAAAGAAATTCTTAGAATAACTAACAGGGAAGGCCTTGAAGGAGGATTCGAAAACGCTTTAAAAGGCGCGGATGTCGTAATAGGGTTAAGTACAATTCCAAACCTGCTTAAACCTGCGCATATTAAACTGATGGGGAAAACCCCGGTAGTCTTCGCTTTAACTAATCCTATACCTGAGATAACGCCTATTAAAGCTAAGAAGGCGGGGGCTAAAATTGTAGCTACAGGCAGATCAGACTTCCCGAATCAAATAAATAATTCACTTGTTTTCCCAGGGATCTTCCGCGGAGCACTTGATGTCCGAGCTTCACAAATAAATATGGAGATGAAAATGGCTGCAGTTAAAGCTTTATCAAGCAGTGTACCTGAAAACGCTTTATCAGAGGAGTTCATCATCCCATCTATGATGGATAAAAATATTGTTTTCAGAATAGCATGCGAGGTAGCTAAAACCGCTGTTCAAACCGGGGTTGCGAGACTAAGAAAGACTCCTAAATATAGCTTCGATTAATTTAACTATAGAAGAAATATATTTTTAATTCATAAAATCTCTAAGCTTTAATCCGCGGTGGGATTATGAATAATCTCAATAAACCGGGTGAAGAATCTATCATAGCAGAGTATCTTAAAAAAATTGAAAAAAGCCGTTTAGTATTAAAACCTATAGGATTCGTATATTCAAGTAGCATGCAGGAATTAAACTCAGATGATGTAAGAAATTTAATAGTTAAAATTATCATTCACCCTAAACTGGAGCAAGCCCTCTACAGGATAGAGCGCTACTCGCATCTCATAGTATTATACTATTTTCACAATCTTAGAAAAGAGCAGGGGAAACCTTTAAAAGTTCATTTAAAAGGGGATCCAAACCTCCCCGAAGTCGGTGTTCTCGCATCTAGAGCGCAAAACAGACCTAACCCCATCGGGTTAACTGTGGTTAAATTAATAGATAGAAAAGCTAACATTTTATTCGTTAAAGGATTAGACGCGTTTAACGGCTCCCCTGTAATAGATATTAAACCTTACATTCCTCAATCTGATAGTGTAAGAGATGCTTTAACTCTTTTAAATGACATAAATCAGAAAAGTTAAAATATTGTTTATACGATTATCGCATACACTATTATTACGGTGAGCCGTATTGAATATTAAAGAAACGTTTATAAACGGTGGTATACTCCGCTTCACATTGGAAGGAGTAGATGTGTCTATAGCCAATTCTCTAAGGCGGATCATGATCTCAGAGGTCCCGACTATGGCTATAGACGAAATCTACGTAGCTGAGAATACAACCCCATTATTTGATGAAATAATAGCTCATAGATTAGGTTTAATTCCATTAAAAACAGATCTTGACAGTTATACGTTCAAAGATAAATGTAGCTGTCAAGGAGTAGGTTGCTCTAGATGCCAGGTTGTATTCTCAATTGATAAGAAAGCGGAGACCGACGGGGAAATAATTTACTCAAGGGATCTTAAATCCGATGACGTTAATGTCACCCCTGTTACCCCTAATATACCGATAGCTAAAATGGCGCGCGGTCAAAGGCTTACACTAGAAGCTTACGCTAGACTTGGAACAGGTAAAGAGCACGCTAAATGGGAGCCTGTGGCCGCTTGCTTCTATAAGTATAAGCCTATCGTTGAATTAGATACTGGGAAATGTAATCTCTGCGGCGCCTGCGTGTCAGAATGCCCTAAGAATATATTTAAAATAGAGAAGAATAAGGTTGTAATCGAAAACGCTGATACCTGTATACTCTGTTTGGAATGCGTTAATAAATGTAAACCTAACGCGATCCGCGTATCATATGATAAAAATAATATTATGTTCACAGTTGAGTCGACAGGTGCACTTCCCCCTGAAAGAATATTCTTAGAGGCTTTAAAAATCTTCGACGATAAATTAAGCGAGCTTCGAAGTATAATAACAGGAAAATCCGAGGTTGATAAATAATGGTTAAGCCAACAGGGCCTACTGATAAGAATATTCAAGAGTTAATAATGAAATTGAAAAAGACGAAGGCTAATGTTTGGCGCGCTGTAGCCGAACAGCTTTCTAAGCCTAGGAGAATCCGCCCGGAAGTCAACTTGGATAAAATTAACAGGATCGCGCATGACAATGATATCATAGCTGTCGCTGGAAAAATCCTGGGGCGAGGTGAACTAACTAAAAAAGTCACTATAACCGCGGTTAATATCTCTCAATCCGCTTTAACAAAACTCTCCAAGTCAGGTTCAACATATATAAGTTTAGCTGATTATATTGAGAGAAACCCGGAGGGTAAAAGAGTATTATTAATTAAATAGGTGATTATATGAGCGAATACAAGGTTATCGATGCTACAAACGCTATTCTTGGAAGGCTTTCAAGCATAGTAGCTAAACGCCTGCTAGAAGGCGATAAAATAATGATCATAAACGCGGAGAAGGCGGTTATCTCAGGTAAAAGAAATCAAGTAATAGCTCAATACAAGGCTAAAACGAATATAAGAACAGCTACAGCTCCATGGAAGGGTCCATTCCATTATAAGCGGCCTGATAGACTCTTAAAACGCACTGTGAGAGGGATGCTACCGTTTAAAACGACAAGAGGTAGAGAAGCTTATAAGAGGCTTAGAGTATACATAGGAGTCCCGGAAGGGGTTAAATTAGAGCAGGTTGAAACAATTAAAAACATTAGCGCTAACAGACTTAAAAATAAATATATTACGATAGAAGAGCTTTCAAAAGAGTTAGGCTGGGTTTACGAGGGCGATTAAGTATGATTAAAGTGCTTTTAACAAGCGGTAAAAGAAAGACTGCTATAGCCAGAGCAACTGTTAAAGAAGGCTCTGGGCGAATTCGAATAAATAGTGTTCCATTAGAAGTTTACGGTAATGAGATCACACGATATAAGGTAATGGAGCCTATATTATTAGCCGGTGAGAACGCTATTAGTAAAATAGATATAGATGTTAAAGTCAGAGGCGGCGGTTTCATGAGCCAGGCTGACGCTGTTAGAACAGCGATAGCTAAAGCTTTAGTGGAATGGAGGAAGGATGAAGCTTTACGCGCAAAATTCTTAGACTATGATAGAACCCTGCTAGCAGGTGATCCGCGTCGAACAGAGCCTAAGAAGTTCGGAGGGCGGAGTGCTAGAGCTAAAAAACAGAAATCATACAGGTAAACAGATTAGGGGGTGTTCAAAATACTTATTCCTGTAAGATGTTTCACATGCGGGAAGCTTATAGCTGATAAATGGGAGGAGTTTAAAGAGAGAACTCTTAAAGGTGAAGACCCTAAGAAAGTTCTCGACGAAATGGGGTTCACCAGATACTGTTGTAGAAGAATGCTACTCTCACATGTAAATGCCATAGACGAGATTCTAAAATTTTAATTCTAAAATGTTTATAAATTAATAGGATTATGAATAACAGTGGAGGTGTTTAAATTATCAGAAGATAACTTAGAACAGCAAATAGAAGCTGAGCTTCTAATCCCTCTAGATCAGTACCTGGCTAGTGGAGTTCACATAGGCACCCAAATTAAAACTAAATCAATGATGCCTTTCATATATCGTGTCAGACCGGATGGCTTATACGTCTTAGACATTAAAAAAACAGATGAAAGAATAAGGATCGCAGCTAAATTTATAGCTAGATATGATCCAGCTGAAGTAGTAGTAGTCTCAGCTAGGCAATACGGTAAACGCCCTGTGGAGCGTTTCTGCTCTATAACTAGAACTAAGTGTATAGCAGGCCGTTTCATACCAGGATCTCTCACCAATCCCGAATATAAGAAATTCCTGGAACCTAAACTTTTAGTGGCTACAGATCCTCGAGCAGACGCTCAAGCGATAACTGAGGCTGCAAGGGCTAGAATGCCGGTTATAGCTTTATGCGACACAGATAATAACGCGTATAACGTAGACTTGATTATTCCAACTAATAATAAAGGGAGGAAAGCGCTGTCAACAATCTTCTGGTTACTAGCCCGGCAAATACTCCGAGAAAGAGGAGAATTAGCTTTCGACGCTGAATTCCCAGTGAAAATAGAAGATTTTCAAACACCGATAAAAGTATTCTAACCAGTGTTAAACAGCTTATTTTAAATAAATCCATGCAGTCTACTATTTTTACTATTATAAACGGTGGCTATAAATCGCCTTTCAATTATAAACTAGAACTGGCATGATATTTATGGGGGAGGTTACTGCATCTGCTCCAGGAAAGTGTATACTCACTGGAGAGCATAGCGTCGTATACGGTTTACCTGCTTTAGCGGTAGCTATAGACATGCGCGCTAAAGCTACAGTTAAACCTTATGAAAAAGGGAAAGCGCTTATTCAAGCTAAACAGTTTAATAAGAAAATATGTTTACCTCTAACCGCTGATCGAAATATTATTGTGGAGAGTGATTTGCAACCTATTTATACAAGTATTATTAACACGCTAAAATTATTACGGATTAAAGATGGAGTGGAGGTTTTAATAGATTCAAGCATACCTGACGCTTCAGGGCTAGGCTCATCGGCAGCTGTAGCTGTGGCTACTGTGAAAGCTGTTAGCGAATTCTTCGGCATTCATCTCAAAGAGAATGAAATCTCAAGTTTATCTTTCGAATCTGAGAAAATAGTCCACGGCTCCCCGTCTGGTATAGATAACACTGTATCGGTTTACGGAGGAGGTATTCTATTTAGAAAAGGGCGTATAATAAAAGTAAAAATACCTGGTAATATCCCGTTAATCATAGGGGATACTTTAAAGAAACGGAATACAGGTGGAATGGTCAGCAGAGTCCGTGAAAATTATCTTAAATACACTGGGATATTTAAACCAATATTAACCGCTATTGGCAGAATAAGTTTACAGGCTAAAAAATTTTTAGAAGCAGCCGATCTCTCAAAGCTAGGTGAATTATTGAATATCAACCAGGCTCTGTTAGAGTCTCTAGGAGTCTCAACAATCGAGCTTGAAAAACTTGTTTACGCTGCCAGAGAGGCCGGCGCTTACGGTGCTAAATTAACAGGAGCAGGCGGAGGAGGCTGCATAGTGGCTTTAGCGCCCTCGGATATCTCTCAAAATATAGCTTCAAAAATATCCGAGGCGGGTGGTAGAGCATACATCACTCAGATAACTGATATAGGTGTAAGAATTGAATAATAAATTGACTATAATTAAAATCGGTGGAAGTGTGATAACAGATAAGCATACTCCATTCTCAGTAGACTTAAACGCGATTAAAAGTATTATCGGTGAGATGAAGCCGGTTAAAGAGGAAAAAACTATTATAGTCCACGGCGGCGGGTCTTTCGGACACCCTGTTGCTATAAAATATATGTTAAGTAATGGTCTTAAAAACAGAGAGCAGGTTAAAGGTGTAGTTGAAACAAGCCAGGCTATGCTCTCATTAAATAAGATTATAGTTGACATGTTTATTCAAGAAGATTTCCCTGTTATCTCCTGCAGCCCCCATAATATTTTTATCACCAGGAATGGTAGAATATGCAAGAGTTTTCTTTACCCTCTAAACTATTTTTTAGAGATGGGCCTCATACCTGTTTTATTCGGGGACGTTGTATATGACACCGAGCGAGGTGTTTCAATACTCTCAGGGGATCAGATAGTAAGCTATTTATCTATTAAGCTTAAAGCTAATAGAGTAATTCTCGGAACAGACGTTGACGGAATCTATTCAAGTGATCCTAAAATAAATCCTGAAGCCCAGCTGATCCGAGAGTTAAATCCTGAAAACTACCAGGATATTCTAAAAATTTTAAAGTCGACTACTAAAAACCGGATAGATGTAACCGGTGGAATGTACGGTAAAGTTAGAGAACTTGTCAGGGTCGCTAAGCATGGAATAGACATATATATAGTTAACGCTAGAACACCAGGTAATATAAGTAAAATATTAAATAGCTCTGATATTAACTGTACAAGGTTCAAAAACTGGTGTAAGCGTTAATAACATGCGAGTCTTCAAATAAAATAGGTGTTTTAATACATGCCTGAAGATAGAATTGAAAACAGGAAAGCCGATCACTTAGATATATGCATCAACAGCGATGTTGAATGTCAGACTAAAACCACAGGCTTCGAAGACATCTACTTTATTCATAGAGCTGTTCCAACATTTAAAATGGATGAAATAAAATTGGAAAGCGTATTCTTAGGCTTTCGATTGAAATATCCGATAATAATAGGCGCTATGACCGGTGGGCATGTTAAAGCTTTAGAATTTAACCGTAAACTCGGAGAATTAGCTGAAGAATATGGAATAGGAATGGGGGTGGGTAGTCAGAGAGCGGCTTTAAATAATAGCAGGTTAGCTGAAACATATAGAATAGCTAGAGAAGCCGCCCCAAACTCTTTTTTAATAGCCAACATAGGAGCTCCTCAAATATCATCTCTCAGAGACTTCGAGTTAGAGGAAATCATTAATATGATATCTGCGAACGCTTTAGCGATCCATCTTAATTGTTTACAGGAATCTATTCAATTAGAGGGAGAGACTAGTTTCACTAATTTTCTAGAAAATCTAGCTAGAATAACAAGGAAGCTATCGATTCCAGTTATTGTTAAAGAGACCGGTGCTGGAATATGCTGGGAGGATGCTAAAAAACTAGAAGATGCAGGTGTCTCAGCTATAGATGTTAGCGGGGCTGGTGGGACAAGCTGGTCTGCAGTAGAGTATATCCGTGGAGGAAGCGAACTGGGTAAAATATTCTGGGATTGGGGTATCCCTACAGCGGTAAGTTTAATTGAATGCGCTAATTCTGTTAAAATACCTGTAATAGCTTCAGGCGGTTTAAGAACAGGGATTGATATAGCTAAAAGTTTATCTTTAGGAGCAGAAGCGGTGAGCATATCCCTCCCGTTTCTAAGGGCGGCTGCTAAAGGAATGGATCATCTTAGAAACTATCTTAGTAATATTATACAACAACTTAAAATTACAATGTATCTTGTAGGAGCTAGAACAATAGCTGACCTAAGGA
>JAHQXC010000009.1 GCA_029856525.1 Candidatus Odinarchaeia archaeon | reverse complement strand
GTGAGCTACTCCTCGACTAAAGTCGGGAGCTTCCAGCGTTCGTCTGAGGCTTTACGCCTTCAGTTACACGTGCTGGTTCGCGGGGCTCACAGCTCCGCCATCCCATGCCTCTCATTAAGGCATGGGCTATGTTTATGCATGCGTCCAGATCCCGGTTGTAGATTAACCCACATTTTGGGCATTTTAATTCCCTTTCATACGGTTTCATTTGGGCAACATGCCCGCATCTGTTGCAGGTTTTCGATGTGTTCTTTACTTCCTTCCTTGGGAGGTATCTTACTTCTATTCCCTCTAGGTTTACCTTGTATTCTATGATTGCCTGAAGTTTTCTGAATGGAAGGCTGTGGAACCGCCTGTTAAGATTCTTGGACTTTTTGAAGTTTCTTCGTATTCCGTTTAAGTTCTCCATTACTATTATTGGCTTTGGGAACTGCTTGGCGTAGGCGATTATCTGGTTTGCTATTATATGGAGTTGTTGGTTTACCTTACGCCTCTCTCTGCCCTTAAACTCCTTAATCTTTCCTAACCTATGCCTTTCCTGAAGTTTCCTTCTGATGTGACTGTATAGACCTCTAATGCGCTTGATTTCTTCGCCGCGCCAGAACTGTCCCTTCATGGGCTTATTTGGCTTACGCTTTGAAATGGCGGCTGCTACGGCTAGGTTGTGCTCTCCTCTATCTATTGCTATCACTGTTTCAGGCTCATCCGGCAGCTCAACAGTTTTCGATAGGATAAAATGGGCGTACCACTCTCTGCCGCGCTTAACCATTTCAACTGTTGTGAAAGATAAATCTCCCTTAAATACTCCTTCAACCCTCTCTTTCTGCCTCTTCCCGAAGACTATTGGTAAGCTAATTCTTTCTCTTTTGTTTAGGCTTAAAGTTAACCAATATGGCGTTAAGAGATTAGCCGTTTTCGAAAAATTGTAGCATCTTTTGTCAAAGCGTATGGATATACGCTTAAGCCTAAGAACGCTGTTCTCATTTCTGTTTTCTCCAAAACTCTTGAGGATTTCAACAGCTTTATCTCTAGCTGTCTGAATTAAAGCGGTGTTTAGGTTGTAGAGCCTCTTAGCCCTCTCATAACCGTTTTCGTGCAGAAACGTCTTAGAATCAGAGTTAAAGCCAAGATACCACTTCACAAGCTCAAAGTATTCGTGCAGAATTATGTTTAGGGCTAAGACCTTCCTTGGATTAGGCTTGAAAACCTTTCCTACGACCGTAATCTGAACATCCTTCTGCAAGGGAACATCCCTAAAACTTTTTAAGCACGTATGGATATTTAAGTTTCTGCCCATTCATCCCCTAACTGAAGTTAGGGGTTTTCTGGGCACCCTTCTTTATAATCGATTATAAGCGAATGGCTGTACGGCTTTAACACACCGCGTTAAGTGGGAGCCTACAGGCTTCAAGCCGCTGACAGCCTACATTAACTATAAACTATAAAAATAAAAAATACAGATTTAAAATTAGTATTTTTAAAAATTCGAGGCTTACCTATGATAAAAGCGTATATTCTGTTAACTCTAACTTTAGGGGATACTAAGAAAATACTTGAAGAGATAAAGAAACTCAACTATATAGAATCAATATCTGTTGTAACAGGTCATGTGGACGTGGTTTTAACAGTGTCAGTTAACACACTCGAAGAATTATACGAGTTAACATATGAAAAACTCTCTAATATTAAAGGAATAAATAATATATCCACTCACATAGTTGAAAAAGAGATATTAGCTGAAGAAGAGCAAGAGTGATGTAATGATTCACCCATGGCTTTTCTTAACTAGGAAAATTAAGATTGTACTGCTCCCTTTAATATCAGCTATATTAACAGCTGTTTATGTTGAAATGGATAAACTGCTTTTAACACATTTTATACCCGACGCATTCTCCTTCACTTTTATATCACTCTGGTTAGGAACTGTTTCTCTTATAGTTTTAATGGTAATTATGATGATCCCATTAAAATGGGGCGGATGCTTAGGAGAATATGTTGACCCGAATTTTCGAAGAATTATACTTCCTAAAGGGGGATTACTGGTTTGGATTGTAATCGCAGCTTTAGCAGGCGCGATATCCACGTTCACATATTTTCAACTTGTTTCAGTCTCTAATCCCGCGCTTATACTACCATTCTCTAAACTAATGATCGTGTATCTAATAGTTTTAGAGTCTATGAGCGATAGAGACGCGCCTACTATAATAGAAGTTCAAAGCATTATTCTAATATTGACAGGCGTCTTCCTAATGGCGGTCGGCGACGTCGCTTTCAATCCTCTTACTATCGGTATAGTTTTAGGACCCTATAATATTAGCGGTGTTGTCTTCACAGTAGCTGTTCGAAACGCTAAAAGACGTATTTACATGGGGGAGCGTGTCGACTCTTTAAATATCAGGCTATGGGTTTTAACGTTAAACAGTGTATTCACAACTATAATCTTCGCTCCTTTCATATTCACTCCTCAAGGTATAGGTTACATTCTCTCACTGACACCTTTACTTATACTACTTATAGTAGTAGATATGATGGCCGCTACTTTCGCGTCTATAACATATATTAGAGCGCTAGCTGTTGCAAAAATGAGTATAGTGAACGCGATACTAGCTTTCACAGTTATACTAGGTATCCCTTTCACCCTGATAGGTAATATGTTAATACCAGGAGGTTTCGGAACCATTAACTTAACAGGAATATACGGGATGCTGACATTTACAGGAGCTTTTATGATAACTGTAGGAATATTCACCATAGCTACAACCCAGGTTAAAGGTTATCTTCTAATATATATAGAGAAAAGCGCCGGTTCAATCCTGCAAACATTGATGAAGATTAAGGGGATATCGAGGATTTCAGCTGTGAGCGGAGAGAATAAGCTGATAGCTGAGCTTAAAATCAGGAGTCTAGGTAAAGCTTATAGAACAATCGTCACAGAGCTTGAAAAAATAGAAGGAATAAGAAAGGTTCAAACTCTTACCAGCATCAAAGAATGGGAGAAACTATAGCGGTGGGGTTTAATGGAAGAAGATTGGGATATCGAGAAGTATATCAGTAAGAAAAGTGTGTTTAAAAAGAACGCGGAGTATACGTTATCCCCAAGCTATGTTCCGAAGAAACTTCCAGGTAGAGAAGCTGAGCTTCAACGTCTTATCTTAGATTTCCAGAATCTCACTTTAGATGAAAGCGGCTATTCTGTGAACATAGCTGTTATAGGCCCCCCTGGATCAGGTAAAACTGCGCTTGTAAGAAATTTCGGGGAGAACCTCGTTGAGTACGGTAAGAGACGGGAACGTAAAATTATCTTCGAGTATATAGACTGCTTCGCCGCTAGGACGAAAAGCAGTGTATTAAGTAATATTCTAGCTAAGTTTAATATAACAAGCAGAGGGTTCTCTGATGAAGAGTTGTTAAGTATACTGTTAAAGCGATTAAATAAAGAAGAAGCTCATTTAATACTCGGCTTAGATGAAGCATATATCCTAGGCGGTGAAGCTATACTGAGTATTATAAGAAGTAATGAAGTTTACAGCCCCGGTTCACCTCGTATTTCAACAATTATAATAAGTAGGCTAAACGAGTGGAGAATGCTATTAAACAATACACTAAGCGGTAGAATAACAGATCAGATGATGTTAGCCGGATACAGTAAGGATACTCTTCTCAAGATAGTACGTTACAGGGCAGGGTTAGCTTTCAAACCGGGGGTTATATCCGACGAAGTACTTGAAATGGTAGCGGATATAGCTTCTAAAACAGAGAACGCCAGGCACGCTATAGAACTGCTTTTCAGAGCCGGTAAGATAGCAGACCATCTCGCCGAAGATGTTATCACACCGGAGATGGTTAGAAAAGCTAAAGACGAGGTTTTCCCAGAGTTTAGAGCTGATATCTTCCATGATTTGAAAACACATGAATTGATTTCAGCTCTAGCAGTAGCTAAAAGACTTAAACATAAAGGTGTTATTTCAACTACTATAGAAGAAGCCTATGAATATTATAAGACCGTCTGCGAAGAGTATAATATAGAAGCTAAGTCTAAGTCAGCTTTCAGAGAATTTATTAAATTTTTAACAGAGCTCGGAATAATTTCAAGCACTGTTATAAGTCTCGGATCTGGGAGACGTGGTAGACGCTCAGTGCTAAGATTATATGATCTACCGGCTGAAGTGCTTGAAGAAAGATGTATAAAAATATTAGAAAGTAAGAAGCTGGAAGCTTAACACGACACGCCGGTTAAAACCGTATAACTCAAAGCCTATAATATTATAGCTAACAATAAAATCGTTCACAGCCTCAACTGAAGCATTCTTAATATATAACCATGTATCGTTAAACATGTAATGCGACTAACTCTTCAAGTCTGCTTCCGACAGCTCCGAGAATTCGCTCCACCGGTTTACCGTTCTTAAAAATCATAAATGTAGGCACGCTCATAATCTGGTATCTAACAGCCAGTTTAGGATTCCGATCAACGTCAACTTTTCCAACTATCAGTCTCCCAGCATATTTTCGCGCTAGATCAGCTACCACAGGCGCCATCATCTTGCATGGCATACACCAAGTCGCGTAGAAATCCACTAAAACCGGGATTTTACTCTCATTAACGGTCTTATCGAAATTAGATTGATTAAGCTCTAAAGGCGTATCAGACATATCTTTCTCAGCCTCCTTTGATTTTTTTATTAAATCACTTATTTTCTTTAATTTTAACTTCTCTAATTCTAAATCTTCAGCCATATTTACCACCTATGCGGCTTTAACAAAAAATTTATATGCAATTCTATATTTATAGTTATTCACGGTTGATTAAAAACCATAATCAGGTGATAGTATGGATATGAAAGAAGTCTTCCAGCATCTTAGCATGCCCGACTTGAATATAAGCTGCTTAGCATCATGTACACTCGGACTTAAAGAATATGAACTTGAAGCGTATCTCACAATCCTTAAAAAAGGCGCGATGACGGTGAGCGAGCTGGCTGAAAATATTAATAAAAGCAGGCCGTCAACTCAAAGAATACTAGGCCAACTACTAGCGAAAGGATTAGTTTATAGAAAAAGAACGGTATTCCTTAAAGGAGGTTACGTCTACTATTATAACGCTATTCCAGCTGAAAAATTCAGGGAGAAAATGCTTAAAAACCTAGAGGAATGGTATAAACGCTCAGTTGAAGTTATTAAAAAAATGCCTATAGAATTAGAAAACAAATAAGGATAGCTTATTTTAGGATTTTAATTTTAACGTTACAAACTGAATTTAACTCTGCTAATCTTTTTCTCATCGTCAGATGTAAATTTGAATCCGCAAAAAGGACAGAAGTTAACTTTCTCAACGATCTCCGAGCCGCATTCCGGGCATAACAAACATAGAAGACTTTTTTTAGCCCCCGCTTCCTGTTTCACATTGTTTTTAACCGCTTTATAGATAAAGAAACTCCCACAGGAGTCGCAGTAATATGATAGTCTTCGAAGCCAGCCTCGATCACATGAGCGATCAGTCACGGTGATTATCGGTTCACCAGATTTAACCCATTTATCACGCCAATCCATTCTAAGCGGAACAGAAATATACCCTGGTTTCATCTCTAATCCACACACAGGGCAGGTGATTTTCCTAATATTCTGCAGATTAGTAGATCCGCAAACAGGGCATGTTTTAAGATCCGCTGCTTCGAAAACACGTTGACAGTCTTCACACAACATTTTAACACACCATGATTAAAATCACTTAATATTTTTACCGTAGAAATTTCAGTTTCTAGTATGAAACGCATCGATGCTACTAGTTAAAAGCTAGAAAGTGTTTATGGTTTATGAATTTTTGCATATTAATTTTTCTTAGATAACCTGGAGGCTAGAGGATAAGAGTGATGAAAACTTTTAGATACGCCGAAAACTAGAATAATAGCAAAACGGTAATTTTCATACAAACATTTATAACTTACAATTTTTATTTAAAAATAATATTCGATTGCGATTCATTTTTTAGAGGTGGAGCTAATGGTTCTAGAAGGATACGTGGAGTATAAGAAAAGAGAGTTTTGCAATGATGTTAAATGCCCTGTTCAATTAAAACTCAACCAGTTTCAAGAGGGGTCTAAAGAATACGAGGAGATTAGAAATATTTGTAAAACTGATTGCAAATATACTACATGGCAGTTCCACCACTGGCTTATAGATAAAGGATATATTATTATAAGAAAAAAATAGAAGTGGAGGAATAGAATATGGACTGGGGGTTAAAGAACAGGCTTTCCCGTATTATTCAACCTAAAACCGGTAAAACTGTTATGTTAGCTGTTGATCACGGCTATTTTTTAGGCCCAACTACAGGTTTAGAGCAGCCTAGAAAGACTATTATGCCGTTAGCGCCATACGCTGACAGCCTTATGCTAACTAGAGGTGTTTTGAGAACCTGCATCGATCCTACTATAAACACACCTATAGTTCTACGCGTGTCAGGTGGGACAAGTATTCTAACAGAGCTTTCAAACGAGGGGATAATCACGTGTATGGAGGATGCTTTACGGCTTAACGCTTCAGGAGTGGCTTTATCTATTTTCGTAGGCGCTCAATATGAGAGACAGACCCTTCTAAGCTTAGCTAGTTTAATAGATGAGGGGGAGCGGGTTGGTATGCCTGTTTTAGCTGTCACAGCGGTTGGTAGAGATATGACCAGGGATAGCAGATACTTAGGGTTAGCTTGTCGTATAGCCGCTGAGATTGGAGCGCACATGGTGAAAACATACTATTGTGAAGGATTTGAGAAAGTCGTTGAATCCTGTCCTGTACCAATAGTGATAGCTGGAGGTAAGAAAATCCCTGAGAAGGATGCGCTTACACTAACATATAACGCTATTCAAGCAGGAGCTGTCGGAGTTGATATGGGGCGGAATATATTCCAGTCAGAGGCGCCTGTAGCTATGATTAAAGCGGTTAGAGCTGTAGTTCACGAAGGCTACACTCCAGATGAAGCTTTCGACTTATTCAACGAGGAGAAAAATAAGTAATTTCTCCTCAAATCTTTCAGGTTGACCGTGTATGCTTGTAGCTGTATATTATAATAATAATGATGTGAGAATAGAGCAGAGGCCTATACCAGAGATCTCGGATAATGAAATACTGGTTAAAATGCATTCATGCGGAATATGTGGAAGCGATGTAATGGAGTGGTATAGGATAAAAACAGCTCCACGTGTTTTAGGACATGAGATGACGGGTGAAATAGTTAAAGTCGGCGAGAATGTTAACCGATACAGTGTAGGGCAGCGAGTGTTTGTATCTCATCATGTACCCTGTAATTCATGTAAATACTGTTTTTACGGGAACCACACGGCATGCCATACGCTTCACACCACTAACTATGATCCAGGAGGCTTCGCGGAGTATATTCGTATACCTCCTATAAACGTTGATAGAGGTGTATTCGTTCTACCGGACTCAGTCAGCTACGATGAAGGTGTTTTCATAGAGCCTTTAGGATGTGTTATTAGAGGCCAAGAATTGATAGATATTAGAAAAGGTCAGTCTATTCTAGTAATGGGTTGCGGTGTTTCAGGTATCCTTCACATTCAACTAGCAAAGTACACAGGCGCAGGCACTATCATAGCAACTAATAACAGAGAGTTTAGGCGTAAAGCGGCTTTAAAATTCGGCGCAGATTATGCTATCACCCCTAAAGAAGCTACTGTCGAGAGAATAAAAGAGTTGAATAACGGCGAGTTAGTTGATAGAGTGATTGTTTCAACAGGTTCAGAGCAGGCGGCGGAGCAGGCTTTCGAATTAGTTGATAAAGGAGGCGTAATATTATTCTACGCGGTGCCACCCCCGGATACACGGATCCCTTTAGATATAAATAAGCTATGGCGCAACGACGTCACAGTTAAAGTTTCATACGCTGCAGCTCCAAGCGACTTATATAAAGCTCTCCAGTTAATTAAAAATAAAAGAATAAACGTGGAAGATATGATAACGCATAGACTACCGTTAAGAGAAGCTCAGAAAGGTTTTAAGATAGCCGCGGCAAGCGATGAATCCTTGAAAGTTATATTATATTCTGAATCCTAATTTTAACGGCTTAAAATATTTTTAATAAAAGCTGATCTACGGAGTATAACTGTAAGAGTTCCGCCGAGCAGTGTGATTGAAATAAAAGAGCCTGAGAAAATACTTAACATCATCACAGGGATTGGAACTGAAAAAATCAGGGCTAGATAGAAGCCTACTATTAAAGTTATTATAATCGCTGCCAGAAGCGATGAAGAATATATTATAAGAGCCTCTAATCTTCTATTAATAGAGGTTTTTTTCAAATTTGTTATATAGTAAACAGCTGAGGAAGCGATTAAATTAGCTATTGAACCGCCTACTATATCTAAAACACCTAGACCTCCGAATATGTTTGCAACTATATTCCCTACGGTTACCCCTAACGCAACAGGTAGACCGAAAACAGCGGTTAAAGGGATCAGGCAGTCTATCACTCTAACCTGTATTTCACCGTAAGAGATAGGGGCTAGTAAAATAACGCCTACAGCGTAAAGAGCGGAGAAAACAGCTGTTAAAGAAATTATAAGAGTTTTATTCATTATCCTCCCACCCGGGGTTTATTACGCGGAACGGAGGGAGGCCTCCACCCGCATTGAAATACATATAAAGCATGTCACAGATATAAATATTATCTAGAAAAACACAAATATGTGAATGAAGAGTTTTGAATATGAAAAAATTGATTATTATATTTAAGTTCACGGTGGAATGCTATGCTCCGAGTTTTAACTCATTTAAAAATGTCTAGGATGATTAAAAAGAAAGATGTACAAGGCCTGTTAGAATATTTAATCGCGAATATTGATAGGAACCCGACTATAGCGGGTAAAGCGATGATGGCTTTAGCTAGAGTGGGGGAGCCGGCTGCTGAAGCTATCTGTAAAATTTTACCCTCGATTAAACATAAGTTTCTAAAATTTACACTTATAAGAATCCTTTACACTATTGGCGATGAGAATAGTGTTAACCCGCTTATAGACATAGTTAAAGAGTACGGTGAGAGATTAATTAGCTGTAAAGATAAAACTGAACTTGATCTTAAAGGAGATACTTCAATATATTTTATGGCTTTAAAAACCCTTAAGCGTATTGGTAGCGAACCCTCTGAATGGGGGGTTTCCAGTGAATCATACTACGGGCAGATTAGAGAAGACTATGAGAAGTGTGACAGGCTGGTGAGGTGAAAATTCAAGTACGTTCTATAATATGTTTTATTTCATATCTGTGAAGTTGTATAAGCCTATTATGTAGAGCCGCCTCCTCTTCTCTGAAAAACCATACGCCGATTCTACTATTAGGTAGAGGATGCTCCTCAGAGTATCTATCAGTTTTTAAAATAATAAAACGCCCGTCTGATCTCAACCATATTTGATAGGCAGCCGGCCCCTCTAAAAGCTTATCGACTATGAGAACTGCTTTACAATCAATATAGTTGGATGCTTGCAGTGAAGTGTTATTGCTATAATCATATTTTAGAGTTAGAGGGATACTGTTAACCCAGTTATTGAATTTTTTAATAAAAGTTTTTATTTTAACAGTTAAATCTATAGTAAAAGCTAAGTCTATTGGTTGACTACCCGGATCGATAACCGCTGGAATTAGCCTGCTAGGCGTACATTTAAAACGGTCCAGTTCATCGGCAAGCAGCTTATCAAGTGACGGTTCAATATTATTAGAGTCTGCTCTCAAAGTTTTAATTTTCTCTAATATTTCGAATTGCAGAGGCTCTGGAAGCTTTGAAAATTCTTCGACTAAAATATTAATCTTATCGTCAGGTTTAAGCTGTTTATTCCTTAATATTTCAAGAGCGTTAATCAATATGAGACAGCTGTCACGTTCACGCTCTCTTCTCAAAACTAATTTTTTAATCTCATTCCGCTGGCTTAGTTTTTCAGCTAATTCGTAATACATGTTTTTTATTTCAGCTTCACTCGGATACTCGTCGATAAGATGTGAGAGAAGAGATTCAGCTTCAGAGAACATCTGGTTGTTAACATACTCTTTAACCTTTAAAACCATTTTATCGATATATTGTTTAACAGCTTTTTTACATTTGTTTAAAGCCTCTGTGTCAGCCGGATTCAACTCTAATACTCTTCTATACTTTTTTATAGCTTCTTCAAGATCACCTTTTCTATGATCGTTAACCGCTTCTAGAAGTAAAATTTTAGATTTACATATATTTACGTGTGTTTCACACAGCTCATACGATGGGTCTAACTCTAACGCTTCCCTGTAATATTTCAAGGCCTCCTCGTAAAATCCCTTCTTCTCGCTTAAAAGCCCTAAATGGTAGAGAATGGTTTCACATCCAGGATTCATAAAATAAGCTTTTCTAAGATATTTTTCTGCCTCTTCGAAATCCAGTATTAATATATTGAATAAACCTAATTCTTCAAGTATAAAAGGTAAGCCGTCTGATATTTCAAGAGCTTTCTGAAGGTGTGTGAAACATTTCTCCTGCCAGATTTCACGATCCCTCTCTCTTTCAATATCGGATCTAAGATATTTTTCACCTTCAAGCACATGATTGATTATCGTTATAGCTCGGTCGAAGAGCCCCCTCCTATCTAATTCCATGAAGCTTTTAGCCTTCCAGTAGAGTCCTCTAAAAAAATAATAATCTGGGTTAAAAGATAGTAGAAGAGTTCTAGCTTTCTCGAATTCCTTATACTGCCGGTTTTTGAGAAGCTTGTGAGCTAATAAATACAGAGGTTCAACTATATTTTGATCCCTTTCCTCCGCTCGCGAGTATTTCTGAATACATTTCTCAAACATTTTTAAAGATTCATCGTATTGAAATGTTTGAAGATAGCTTAAAGCTAGAATTCTAAAATGACGGTGGTCTAATCTTTCTAAGAACGGGTGCCCCTCATATAATTTGATTACATCACGGTATTTTTCCTGGTTGAAAAGTAGAGTAGCTTCTTTTAAAAGTTCATCTTCACTCATCATTATCCTCCTTAAAAGTTTTACCTGAGAATATTTTAAGCCGTTAGCTTAATAGTCTAAGTAAACTACCCCTCCCTATCGGATGGGGCTTCCTACTTTAATGATGAAGCTTGCTGCTGTTTCGACCGGTAGAGGCCCCGTCTCAGCCCGCTTCTCTATCCTTTTTGACGATTTGAAACTATAAATACTTTCGGCTTTTATCCCTTAGCTTTCGCAAGGGACTTCACGCCGATAAAGTTAAAAGAGACCTCGCATCAGCTTACAATAATGTTAAAGAGGGAATAGGCGGAGGCTTGTGGTAGCCTTATATTCTGCTGTTAAATTCGAAAAACTTCTTAGGAGGGTTTTATGAAATTTACTATAGTTAACGATTCAACGCATCCTGTGATTTTAATGATTTATAGCTAAATCACTGAATAATCCACTATATAGGAGTCGACGTCCAGCTGTCGGTAGCTTTCTATTTTAAATTTAAGTTTAGTAATATCTTCTAAGAGGATCTGGAAGTCTTCGAAATAGTCTATTAAACCGCATGTATAACAAAAAGAGCCTGAAAATTTTATTGTAATCATGTTATTATCCGCGGAGATTAACTCCGCTTGGATTTCCGACCCCCTGTATTTATTAAATTCTTCAATAACTTCATTTATATGAGATTGCATAGGATTTATTATTCTCAGGGAAATTTATTTATTACGGTGGTGTAATTTGACGGTTAACCGTGATAGATTCGCTGAAATATTGAATGCTCTTAAAACTGAATATCCGAACGCACGTATAAAACTTAAATTTAACAATCCTTTTCAACTGCTTATAGCGACTATTCTCTCCGCTCAATGCACTGACGACCAGGTTAACAAGGTGACTGAAGTGCTTTTTAAAAAATATCCTACTCCAGCTGAGTTAGCGAGCGCTGATATTACAGAGTTAGAGGAGATTATTCATTCGACAGGATTCTATAAGAATAAGGCTAGGAATATTAAGAAGGCTGCTCAGCTTATCGTAGATAAATTTAACGGGGATACTCCTAAGAGAATGGAGGATCTTCTAAGTTTACCGGGTGTAGCGCGTAAAACAGCTAATATCGTTTTAACTGACGGTTATGGTATCGTTGAAGGAATCGCTGTTGACACTCATGTGAGGCGATTATCTAAACGTTTAGGTTTAAGTGAAAGCGATGACCCTGAAAAAATAGAGCAGGATCTTATGAAATTGGTTCCCCGTAGTGATTGGGGTGTTATCGCGCATCTTCTTCAAGCGCATGGGCGTAGCATCTGCACTGCGAGAAAACCGGATTGTAATAACTGCGTGTTAAATAAACTCTGCCCTTCAGCTTTTAAAGTTTAAAATACTCTACATGGATTTCTGTATTATTTTCGCAACATGTTTAGCCACGTATTTTAACATTACCTCTCTAAGCTTATCTTTATCTCGTAGAATCGTCCATCTTTCAGATGAACCGAACATTGTATGCATGGTCTCCTCGTCTATATCCGGGTCGATCATTATAGTGTAGACTTGAACTCCTTTTTCAATAGCGTTTCTAACAGCTTCTCTCGTCCATTTAATCAACCATTCCTGTTCGACCGCTTTACCGTAAAGCATAGCCTCCGGTAATCCATCGGTTATAACGAATAATAGACGCCTCCCCTTCACATTTCTAAGATTTTCAACTATTACATTAATAGCTAAATGCAGTGGGCTTAAAGCCCATCCTGGTGTACAATCCAGTTTTTGAATGTCTAAAACATCCTCCGCCTCTCGGACTAAGACAATGAGATCATTAGTGTTACCGCTGAACCCGTATACTTTGAAGTTTACGTTTCTCAGTGTTTTAAAAGCTAAGGCTAGAACTGTAGCAGCTCTTTTAGCTAAACCTAGTTTAGTGGTTAAACCGATAGCTGTATAAGAGTCTGAGTATGATCCATACCTTGGGTTCATGCTTAGGCTTAGATCTAATAGAACTGTACAAGTGAACTGGTTTTCCTTCTCATCATCTAAGAATAGGTGCCTGTCTTGATGCGGGTTTAACCTCCATTGAACGTACTCGTCTATATCCAGTTCAAGGCCTTCATTATCCGGGTCGTATATACGTTTAAAAATCATGTTTTTAAATATTTGAATGAATTTTTTAGCTGTTACAATATCCTCTCTAATAGGATCTAAACTGGCCGGTGTATCCTGGCATTTATCTTCTATAAACCTGTTCTTCCTAGAAACTTTCTCTATTTTACTCAACGCCTGGCTGATCTGATTTATACGGTCTAATCCTTCTTCCCTAGCTTTTTGAAGCGCCTCTCTTATATCATCTAAACTCTCATCTTTCAATTCATCGGCTGCTTCATCCACACCTTTCAAAGTATACTCTATGATCTGTTCTTTAACCTCGCCGCTTTTTATCTTATCTTCGAGTTTAGAGGAATTTTTTATAACATTCATTATACGCTCCGCTATTAGAAAGGAAGCTTCAGGCCCGCATAACTCTACTTCGCGTAACGCCATTTGAAAATAATTAGCATGCTCTAGCAGTGCTTCAGGGACTAAGTCGAGTCTCTTCGCTCTGGCGGCTGTTAATACTTCTATTAAATTCGTGGCCTCTCTTGTTATAAGCCTCTCCCGGCGTATTTTAAAACGGAACATACTCCCTTGATATAGTTTACCCCAAAGACTTTCCACTCTCTGATCTTCTAGTATCTTCCAGACTGTTAAAGCAGCTTCAGCTAAAACACCGTACTTCTTAGACCATCGTTCAGCTTCACTGTAATCTGTTCCGAAAACGAAATGTGCTAGTTCAAATTCTAAAGCAGTATAGAGGTCGTCTTCGTTTAATATTAATGGAGGGGTTTTAACAATAGGTAAAATTATAATATTCATGTTGGTGTGAGGGGGGATTGGTTCAGAGATGAATTTTAGGGTTAACTCTTTTCTTTCAATCGCTGAAAAAATTGAAACCGTCTTATAAAATATCGACTTATTGAAGGGTATATATTCAGCGATTCTCTGAGTCATTTAAGTCTTCACCTATTTTTAAGCCGAAAATTGATTCAATTCTCCGCGCTATCAACTGGCGTTCATCAATATCCTCATATTTTCCGAGAACAACTATTTCCAGAGTCTTCTTTAACGCATCCTCCTCTGTAAACTTTGAGGTATAAATTTTCATTATCTGCGTGAATCTTACAAGATCTCTAGGTGAAAGAGCGTATTCTATTTCGTTTCTATCAACGGCTTTCCTTGTTTCTACAGCTAATCTTATTAAAAGCTCGTTGAGATTGTCATCTGTTGACCCGTAAGCGTGTAGGATTTTCAACTCATCCTCTTTTTTAGGATAATCGAACCATAGTGTGGCGAAACGACTTCTAAGATCCTCGTTTATCTCGAAGACGCCGCCGTAATTTGACGGGTTGCTTGTAGCCCCTATTAAAAGTTTGCATCCTTTATTCAGTCTAAATATTTTACCTATTTCAGGAGCGTGAACTTGGCCACGCCAGTCTAAAATCTGGTTTAACACTTTTTGCATTTGAGGAGTTAACGCGTTAAGCTCCTCTAATACGAGGATAGCTTTGCCGACACTGTTCGCTATTAATATCGCGGAGGGGAGTATGCCGAGCTGGTACACTACGTCTGAGCCTCTTAATATGAATCTGCCTATCAGATCACCGCGTTTAGTATTCTCGCTTAAGTCGGCTTGAATTATAGGTATTTTTAACTGGTATGCTACGCTTGCGAAAGCTAATGTTTTACCTGTTCCTTTATAGCCGATGAATAGAAGAGGTTGAGGGGGTTCAGCTTCAAGGTGGAGTTTAATTATATCCGTCTGGTTATTTGTGTCTACAAAAGGGGGGACGTTTACAGGAATATATTCACTAGGATTAGGGGCGATTATCTCTATTTCCGAGGTTGCAGCAACCTCGCCTGGAATAGAATTTAATTTACTCATAGCAGACACCTGGCAAACAGCGTTATCAATTAAGCGAATATAATATTTAAATGAATAGCTAAAAACAGTTTAAAACTATATTTTATTTATTCTAAAAACCTTCCAACCTCTCTTAAACAATTCGTCGATCTTATTATTCAACTCTTCCTCGGATTCAGCTTCAACGGTGACTACATCCCAAAGCTTATCCATTGTACCCGTGCTACCGATTTTTTTAACGTAAACCTTATAGGCGACCATAGTTTAACCTCCGCTTATAAAAACGGGATTTAAACTCCTATATATAATTTAGTGTTGACTAAATTGCAAAGACTTTTAATAGGGTATAGTAGGGTTAAAAAAGGGTTTATACTAATTTTTTAACCTTATAACATGCGTGGCGCATGAGATACATGGATCGTAGGCTCTAGAGATTAATTCAAGGTTAAATTTGATTTTATCCTCATCCTCGTTTATTAAAGAGGAGGCTGCTTCACGATAATCTCTTTCAATGCTAGCTATATTCTGAGCTGTCGGAGTGATTACATTGCATTTAACTATGCAACCGTATTTATCAAACGTGTAGTCATGGTATAGGATTCCGCGAGGCGCTTCAACAGCTCCGACACCCCGCGCTTCCTTCACGTTAACTACGGGTAAACGTTCATCTCTAACACCGCGGCTTAATAATTCATCGACTAAAACCACCGCTCTTTCAACGCTGTGAACAAGTTCGATGGCTTGAGCTATATTATTGGTAAGCGGGTTTCCTTCCCGTATTAACGCTTGATATGTTTTAAACATGTTTTTAGCCGATCCTTCGAGTTTACTCTTGTTTAAAATTATTCTAGCTAACGCCCCAACCGTGAAAGGCTGATTCTTATAAAGTGATATTTTAGCTGTAGAATAGTTAACGGTCCGCTCATGAATTATGTTAAGATAATCGTTTATATGATGCTTGCCACCGTCTGAGATGAGGATTTCATCCCCTATGAAACCGTATTTTCCACCAGGGTTTAAAGCCATAAATATGTTTTTAGAGTTAATATTAAGCGGCGGCTCTTTTCGAGCTAGTAACTCCACGGATAGTTCAGCTGTTTTCTTAACGTTTAACATTTCCTCTTTTATAATTTCTAGTTTTCTCTCGTTTGGAATTTTAGAAAAACCGCCGACTCTCTCATTCATTCCATGGATTTCTCTACCGCTTATAATATTATGAATCATATTACCTGCTTTTTTTAATTCTAAAGCTGCTTTAACTATTTCAAAATGCTCTGAAGACATTTTTAATGCGTCAGGATACCCTAAATAATCCGGTAAAGCGAGCATGAAGACGTGTAAAGCGTGGCTTTCAATTATCTCGCCGTGTATTAATAGGTCTCTTAAAATTTGTGTTTGATCGCTCACCTGTATGTGGAAGGCATGCTCTATTGCTCTTATACTAGCAAGACTATGTGAGGCTGTGCATATAGCGCATATCCGTCTCATTATATCAGGGACTTTATCATAGTAGACTGTTTTAATGATTGATTCAAAGAATCTTGGACCTTCGAAAATATTCATTTTAACGTCTTTAACCTTCTCCCCTTCTATTATTACTGTTATCCCGCCGTGGCCCTCCACTCTCGTAAGCTCATCTATTTTAAGTGTTTTAACCATTATTTCTCCCCCTTAGAATTTTTTCTCTCACCTAGAATTCGAATATCCGGGAAGTTTCCGGCGAAGAAGCGTAATCTGTTAATTATATATTTATCAGGGTAGCCTCTTTTTCGAAGCGCTTCAAGCTCGGCTTTAGCGTTCGTCTCCCCTTTTATAGGTCCACGGCAGCCTACGCAGTCTAAGCCTAGACTAGGACAGCGGGCATCGCATCCTGCTGTTATAATTGGTCCTAGACACGGTTTACCTTCCTCTATGATTACACAAGGGTAACCGTTAAGCTTGCATTCTACGCATACAGGGTAATCTGGGATCAGTGGGGGATCCCCGTTTAGAAGAGATATAAGTGTGTTAAACACTTCTTCCTTCTCAACAGGGCAACCGGGGATTTCGAAGTCGACTCTCACATATTCTCCTATACCTTTAGGTTCAAGAGCTCTGTAAATGTTATCTTCAACTCCGTAAACATCTAACATTCTCTCAGCTATGCTTGTTTGACTGTTCCTCATAGCTTGAACGCACCCGTTGACAGCGCAGTCTCCTATAGCGACAAGCAGCGAGGATTTATCTCTTATCTCTTTTAATTTTTCTAGATCATGTTCCGTGCTCACCGAGCCTTCCACGAAGGCTATATCAAGTCTTATATTTTCACTGTAGCTGCTCGCTTCTTGAAATGATTTTATCTCGAATTTCGACAGTAACTCTATTAATGTATCCTCTAAGTTTAGTATCATCAACTGGTCTCCAGCGCAGCCTGTGAGGCTGAATACGCCTATTTTCGGTTTATTCTCGCTCGCGGGTTCCTTCATTTTACATCAACCCTTTTGTTTTTAAAGCATCCCAGTATGTGAATACCGGGCCGTCTTTGCACACATATTTTATTGAGTTACTTGATCCTGTTATACAGTGACCGCATTTACCGACGCCGCATTTCATCCGACGCTCCATAGTCATATATATTTGGGTTGGTGTGAAGCCTCTCTGAGTTAACTCTCTAACCACAAACTTGTACATGACAGGGGGTCCGCATATCACCGCGTAGGTGTTATCAGGTGTTATAGTAGCCGCTTCGATTAATCTTGTGACAAGTCCGCGCATACATCGATCACTTCGCTCGCATGCTAGTTGATAACATTTCGTGTCGCTTTCATCCTCGTAAGCTAATAGGAATTTAACGTTTAATTTATCGCCTTCGCGGAAAAGCCTAATGAACTCTTCTCTGAAAAGCATCATCGAATAGCATCTTACACCGTACATGACTGTGATTAACCCATAGTTAGTTCGATATAGAAGAGCGTGTTGAAGCACGCTTCTCAGCGGTGCTATACCTAATCCGCCTGCTATTAATAGTAGATTATGATTCTCCATAAGCTTCATCGGAAACCCGTTTCCGTAGGGTCCTCTTATCCATAATCGATCGCCTTCTTTAAGCCTGTGAATAGCGTTTGTAACCCGGCCGACCTTTCTTATACATAATTGAAGCTGGCCAGGCTCTCTTTGAGCATCGCATATAGAGATCGGGGCCTCTCCGACGCCTGGAACACTTACTTCTAAGAATTGCCCGGGGTTATAGTGGAATTCCCCGATTATCTGTGGGTCTGTTAATTTTAAATAGAATAGTTTCTCTATGCTAGTCATCTCTTCTACTCTAATGATCTCCGCTTCCATTGGTGTTAAAGGGTTTTTAACAGTCAATCCTCACCCACCTGTTTTAATACTTCAACAAAGTTTATGTCAGCTGGACAGTACACGGTGCATCTTCCGCAACCGACGCAATTTAAAGAATCTTCGCTTAAGCTCATCTTACAGTTGAATCTATTGTATAAGCGTTCAACTCTCGTAGGCCTGAAGTTAAGGCCGCCGGCAACTAAACCATGCTGTTTAAGCATACAGCTATCCCATCTTCTAACCCTGACACCGGTTTTTAAATCGAGATTTAAGAAGTCAGCTGTATCATAGCATCTACATGTAGGGCATACGAGGTTACATGAACCGCAGCCGAAGCATATATCCGCGTTCTCCTGCCAGACAGGGTGATCATATGAAGCGTCTAGTATATCCTGGATACCGTTAACGTTAAGATGAAGCGTGAATTCTTTAAGCCGTTCAGCTTCAGCTCTCTTAAATTCTTTTATATCATTTGAAGAAGCTTCTGCGAGTAGATTTTCACTTTCACATACTATCTGAAAGCCTTTCAAAGACCCTATGCGAATAATATAACTGTCGTCAATTTCATGCATGAATAAGTCGAAGCCTTCGAGAGCGTAACTTGAATTTGTAGAAGTGCAGAAACAATACTCGTCAGGTTTACAGCTAACACCGATTATAATAGTATTCTCACGCCGTGTTTTATAATATCTATCCGGGAATTGATCGATGTAAATACGGTCTAATAGGTTTAACGCGTTTATATCGCATGCGTGAACTCCTAGTAAAACTATTTTCGAATCGTCAACGATCTCTTTAAAACCTTCCCGCCTGTTTAAAATATATAACTGCTCTTTCGGTTTTAAAAAGAATTTTTTAGGAGGTATCATGGTTCGAGTATAATTTAACTGCAGGATTTTAGAATCCGTTAACTCTGTGAACTCGTATACCCTCCCTGCTTCTCTAACAGGAGCGTGAACAACCCCGAATTTTTTGAGAATAAATATGAAGTTCTCTAAATCATCTTTTAAAAGCTTCTTATACAATTTCATCTACTCCGATAGCTGAAATCACTCTGGTACTTTAAATAAACAGATTTTTATATTATCGAAGGCGGCTTCAGCTGCCCTGCATATAGGTTCAATATGATTGTTTAAAGGCGGAGTGTAACCTATATGAAGCTTCGCTAACTCTGAAGCTGTCATCTTATTCGTCATAGCGGCTGATAAAAATATAGCTCTCATCGCTACACCTTCCTCTCCGACTAGTTGAGCGCCTATCAGTGTTGTAGACTCTAATTCAAATATAAGCTTCACCTGTATCCATTTAGCCCCAGGGTAATAGTCTGCTTTAGTTTTACCCTCCACTATTGAAACTATAGGGATAATTCCGCGTTGCCTAGCCTGCCTCTCAGTGTAACCTACATGCGCGATTTGAAGGTTGAATAATTGGAGCATACCGACTATTAATATAGCTGGGAGAACAGAGTAGCCGCCTGCAGCGTTAACACCCGCCACGGCGCCCATTGAATCAGCTCCAGTTCTAACTTGGAAGCAACTTGACCTGCCTGTTATAAGATCCGGCAGCTCCACGCAATCACCGCAAGCGTATATGTCTCTGATACTTGTCTCCATTCTCATGTTAACTTTGATAGCCCCTAATTCACCTAATTCGATACCTGCTTTCACAGCAAGTAAAACGTTAGGATCAACAGCTGTTGATATAACCACAAAGTCTACGGGTATAACTTCATCGTTCACTTTAACTGCTTGAACTCTTCCATCTCCTATTATCTCTGAGCAGCGCCCGTTAAGTATAAGCCGTATA
Organism: Candidatus Odinarchaeia archaeon; assembly: GCA_029856525.1. Lineage (GTDB taxonomy): Archaea > Asgardarchaeota > Odinarchaeia > Odinarchaeales > Odinarchaeaceae > Odinarchaeum. The sequence goes on along the minus strand of JAHQXC010000009.1, from coordinate 7,255 downwards.
CCGCGTTTACTGAACTCCGGGAGTATGCGCTTAGTCATATCTTCATCTAGCAGATTGGGTAGAATCTGAGTCTTCCGATCTATAATAGTTACTTTAACACCTATCTTAGATAAGGCGTCAGCCATTTCAAGACCGACCATCCCCCCTCCTATTATAGCACACTTCTCAAATGTTTTCGCCGCTTTTAATATGCGCTCCCCGTCTGTGAGAGTTCTAACATAAAAAACGTTTTCCTTATCCACGCCTTTAATGGGGGGTATTCTCGGCGAGCCTCCTAATGCTAGTATTAATCTATCATATCGATCTGTAAAGGGAACCCCCTCTCTCACCCCGTGAATCTTTTTAGCAGCCGGATCTATGGAGAGAACCTCGCTGTTAAGGTGAACTTCAATATTATTTTTTTCATAGAACTCTTTAGGATACTCTATTAAGTCTTGGAAGCTTTTAACATCCCCGCTTATGACAAAAGGTATCCCACATCTAGAGTATGGGAGGTATTTCTCTTTCTCGTAGACTACTATCTCAGCTTCCAGATTTGTTTTACGCGCGTTTATAGCAGCGCTTAAACCAGCTGCGTTGAAGCCTACTATTATAATCCTCATAAGCGACACCTTTAAAAAATTTTATAAGCGTTTTCAGCCTATTATAATGGCGGATATAAATATGATGGTATAATTTTATATATATGGTATACTAAATTATATCGGCTATGTCGAAGAAACACGATGACGTTGAAATAGAACACTACTGTCCTTTCAAAAATATCTGCACAAAATGGACGTTTGCGGTGATAGAGCTTTTAGCAAACTACGGTAAACTTAATTTCAACGCTTTACAGAAGCTTCTAAGCAGAGGGGGGCGTATAACTTCTAGAGCTTTATCTGAAACTTTAAAAAAACTTCTACATGCAGGTTTAATTGAAAGAAAGATAATGGGGGATAAACCGCCTTTAGCAGTCTACGCGTTAACAAGTTTCGGCGTCCAGTTTCGAACTAAACTCTACCCGATTATCCAATGGTTCGACTACTCTAAAACATATAGAGGTGAATGAAGTCTATTAAACAATAATAAATTTAATATTTTAGTATAGTTATCGATAATAATATGCGGTAAATTTCTGGTTCTCTATCTTATATTTTTTAAAAATTCACGGTAAGATCGGTTTGGCGCCAAACAATGAAAATAATAATACTACGAGCAGTAGTGTTATTATAGGTATAGATATTTTACCCGGTTTCTCAGTTCAAGGTAGTAGTCGCCCTAAATATGCTATGGCGGTGTTACAGAGCAATACGTTTAGAGAAGTAAAAGATAAGGTGTCTCTCTCTGACATAATATATTATGCGAGAAAATATAACGCTGATATTTTAGCCGTAGATAATATTTTTGAAATCATACCCACCGGTAAAGACGTATATAAATTTCTTTTAAAGCTACCTGATAGAATTAGACTTGTTCAAGTAACTGGAGCCCCAGGATATTTAATGAAGCCGGTGAATGTTATAGCCAGCGAACAGGGATTAGACGTTAAAAAACATCTTAACCCGATGGAGAACGCTAAAACACTCGCTATTTTAGCTTCCAGAAACATAGGGTTCGAAATTAAAGCCTTTGAAGATGAAACAATGATAATTGTTTCGAGAAGCCGTAACCTTGGGCCCGGTGGTTCCAGCCAAGCCAGGTTAAGGAGGAGACTTCACAGTTTCATTCTCAACACGACAAGAGAGATTGAAAGCAAGCTTAAAGAATCTGGGTTTGAATATGAGCTTATTGCGAAGGAATCTGATTTCGGATTTGATAGCAGCCGATTTATTGTAACCGCTTCTCAAAGTGATTTAAAAAAGATTATACCTCAGATAAAAGGCCCTGACATAAAAGTTACCATTAAACCGATTAAACGGAAAACCCTCTCCTATATTCCATTATCCGGGGAAGTGAGAGTTTACAGCTCTGATAGGAGGCTTATTATAGGCGTCGATCCAGGGATCACGACAGGATTAGCGATTATTGATTTAGATGGAAATATTCTAGATTTAAAAAGTTCTAAAATGTTTTCTAAAAGTGAAATCCTTAATTATATTAGAAGCTACGGTTTACCTCTTATTTACGCCTGTGACACTCCACATATCCCTGAGTTTATAGTTAAACTAGCTAACGCAACTGATTCGAAAATTTTTTCACCTAGAAGAATTATGAGCATCTCTGAGAAGCAGGAGCTAGTATATAATTTCATTAAAGAGGGGGGTGTGAAAATAACTAACTCGCATAAAAGGGACGCTTTAGCTGCAGCTATTAAAGCATACCAGTATTATAAGCCTGTTTTCAATAAAATCGAAGCGAAACTCTCTAGGACACCGTTCTTTATACCTGCTAACGATGTTAAAGCGGAGGTTATAATCCATGAGAAACCTATTTCCCAGGCTATCAGCGATCTTTCACCTAAGATAAAGTCGGAGCGGGTTAGCGTTGAAAAACCAGTCCAACCTAAAACGGTATCTGAAGAAAGTTCTATTATTAAAGAACTTAAAAGAGAGATTTCAAACCTCACATTATTCAATGAACAATTGAAAGATGAGAATAATAAGCTTAAGGCTAAAATAAAAGAGTTAGAGATACGCTTCAAAACAATGTTAAGCGAAGAAGCGTTGAAGCTGAGACGTGAGAGAGTTTATAAGATAAAAGAAGGGGAGATCCTTAAGTTAAGAGAACAGGTTAACAGGCTTAAAAATACTATATCGACGCTTCAAAGCGAGATATATAATTTGAAGAGTATTAAAACACTTGAAGCTCAAGGTAAAGTTAAACCTGTTAAAATAGCGCGCTCCTTCTCTAAAGAATCTTTAAATGAACTAGATCAGCAATACGGTATATTGAAAAACGATATCATATTTTTAGAGGATGCAACAGGCGGTGGTTCAGGGACAGCGGAAATACTTATAGAGAGAGGGGTTAAAGCCGTAATTACAAGAAATGATATGTCACATCTAGCAATGGAGAAGCTTATAGCAGCTGAGATACCCGTTATACCTGCAGAGGCTGTTGACTTAACTAAATACAGTGAATTTTACGCTGTTGACAACGAGAAATTCAATAAAGTATACAATAGATTTCTAGAGGATATTCGCAGAAGGAAGGCGAATCTCACCGTTGAAAAACTTGTAGAGATAATCAACGAGTATAGGAGCAGTAAAACAGCTCAGTTTAATTCTCAACTCTGAGATGTTCTACGTTTCAACCAGTCTAATGTAACATCAGGTTTAATATAAAGAATATTATTTCCTCGTATGAATATTTCACCGTATCTTGCTATAGGTTTATCATCCTCTATTTCTTCAGCTTCAGCTAAGACAATGTTCATGTAAACATCCATTTCTGTTAGACGACCAACATATTCCTTCTTATTTTTCAACTTGACTAGTACTAGGTTGTTAAGCGCTTTCGAGAGAAGTTTAAGCGGCTGCCTTTCCAAAACACAATCCTCCAAAAAATTTAAACCGTATTAAACGTTTAATACGACTTGTTTAATAAACTTTTGGATGTAAAACCACTCCTAGCTTTCACAGTGGTTTATGCCTCCTTGAGCAGGCCCCACCAATTATCGGTTCGCAGAGATGTGAAGTGACGCCCCACCCTAAGCAGGCAGCTTAGACCCGTCGAACCTCGCATCCTTATTTATTATAATGTAACTATCTCTTTTATAAGATTATCAGCTCTCACCCTCCCTATCGAAAGAGGTTTCCCGCCTATGAGGTTAAATAATATTTTAAATTAAGCTTTAAGTTAAGTTATCATCTCAATAGAGCGCGATACTACCGGTGGTTTTAGATTGAATATGAATATTCAGAACGCTTATAAAGGGTCTTTAATCGGCTTTCATGTTTCAATTCAAGGTTCAATAGATTTATCGGTTGAGAGAGCTTATAGATTAGGTTGCACTGCATTTCAAATCTTCACTACAAACCCCCGCGGTTGGAGGCCTAGAATCCTAAACGATTTAGAGGTTGAAAGATTCATTGAGAAGAGAATTGAAAAAGGTTTCAAAATAGTCTTCTCGCATATGCCTTATCTACCGAATCTCGCTTCACCTAAAATAGACGTGTACAGTAGGTCTGTTGAAACACTTTTAAACGAGGTTTCAAGATGTATAAGACTGCGCATACCGTTCACAGTAGTTCATTTAGGTTCACATCTAGGGGAAGGTTATCGTAACGGTGTTAGAAGAATCGTAGACGCGCTTAACCTGGCGAGCAGCCTATGTAAGGGGAGGGTTAAAATTCTATTAGAGAATACAGCCGGGTCGCCTAATAGTATAGGCTCAAGATTCGAGCACATCAAGGATATAATCGACGGTGTTAGGAATAGCGGTGACATCGGGTTTTGCTTTGATACATGTCACGGCTGGGCTGCAGGCTATGATATTAAAACTGTCAGCGGCGTGAATGAAACTGTTGAAGAAATAGATGAAAACATAGGTGTTGAAAAAGTCTATTTAATTCATTTAAACGATTCGGTTGGGGGATTAGGATCCCATATTGATAGACATGAGCATATAGGTTTAGGTTCGATAGGCGTTGACGGATTTAAAAACTTCCTTAAAAGCTGCTTAGGAGAGCGACCCTTAATAATGGAGACACCTGTAGACGAGCGGAGAAGCGACTTAGATAATATGAGAGTGGTTAAGAAGATTATCTCAGAGTTATAATTCAAAAACCTGTTCGGACACCTCTCCTGCTTTCGAAGTTAAAACAACAAGGTAGCCTACACTCGTCTGAGTTAATTTAACCCAATCTAAGCCAGGTGTCTCTGAGAGCGTTTTAAAATACTGGAGGAAGTGTTTAAACGATTCGATAAATCTTTTAGAAGTGTAAGTGGTGTTATCTCCCGGAGTATAGTTTAACGGTAATTCAGCTCTATAAATAGCTTTAACCCTAGGGATTGTGAAGTTAAGATAAAAGAATATTTTATGATTTGCTTGAGCGTTTAAGCCAAGAATCCAATCCGATTTCACTTGATTCAACTCATCTAAAGTTTTTCTACGAGCATAGCTTTCTAAAGGACTGGGGAAACATAAGAAGCCTACAAGTCTACGGAGAATTAAAGTTTGATCTGTTGCATCAGCTTGAGTGTAACCTAAAACTAAATTAGTGGATATATGTTTTTTAAACTCCTCGTCTGCTTGAAATTTCAACGCTGTTTTTGTTAAAGCAGGTTCGATTAAAAGAACACCTCTATATATGGTTGTAGGCGTCTTAACAGCGCCTTCAGGCGGTGTGATGAATTTTATAAGCTCAGGGGTTAAATTCTCCGCTAACGAGTTTAATAATTTTTCAATCTGCATTTTCGATCAAGAAACTAGAAATCATAGCCTTCTTAAATTTAGTGAATCATATAGAAAAATTTAAATATGATACTTCTTTAACAAAACTGGATCAATATGAGCACATGCAAAGTCGGCGGCCTCAGTATAATTGATAGACTGCTAAGCCTCTGGATAGCCGTAGGTATTATAATAGGATTAGTCCTCGGCAAGACAGCACCATGGCTTAACATATACCTACAGTACGGTATACCGATAGGATTATTCTTCATGATCTATCCGGCTATGGTTAAAATAGATTTAAACGATTTAAAAAAAGCTTTAAAAAGCAGGAGAGAAGTCGGCTTAGTCGCATTTTTAAATTATGCAGTTAACCCTTTTCTAGTTTACTTTATCGGCTTCATATTCTTCAACCTAATTTTTCCCGGCTTAGGCTTATTAAACACGGTTACAGCTAACGCCCTATGGACCGGGCTGATACTTTTAGGAGTAGCCCCGTGTATAGCTATGGTTCTGGTCTGGACTGATTTAGCTCAAGGCAACGGACCTCTAGGTATAGTTTTAATGGCGTGGAATTCCATAATCCAGATTATAACAACCCCCCTATATATCGCCTTATTAGTGGGAACATATGTTTCTGTTAACATTTTATCTTTAGGGGAGAGCATACTCCTATATCTCGGATTGCCTCTTTTAGCCGGTGCTTTAACGCGTAAAATTGTTTTAAAACGTAAAGGCGCAGTATGGTTCACTAATAAATTGATCCCACAATTTGGAAGTCTTCAACTCCTGTCTCTTCTATTCACTCTGGTTGTGATGTTTTCACTTCAAGGTTATGTGATATTAGATAACCCTCAGCTGATATTATTCATGGTTCCGCCTCTAATTCTCTTCATATTCCTGTTATATAACTCAGCGTATTATCTAGCAAAGCGAATAGGATACAATTACTGTGATTCAACAACTATAGGATTCCACTGTACAGGCAGAAATTTCGAATTAGCGATAGCTATAGCGATAACAGCTTTCGCTTCCACACCTCTAGTTGCAGTTTCAACTGTGATAGGTCCTCTAATAGAGATACCTGTAATGCTAGCCTTAGTTAAAATCAGTCTTAGAAGAAGAAGCGGAGAGGAGAAGATACAAGTATAGGAAGAATTTTATAAGAATCAAAACACCGGTTAACAGATGTCTAACAAGAATTTCAAGAATCTCCTACCATTATTTGAAAGCGTGTAATATTTCCACTTCCACTCTATTCTAGAAGAAATCAGACCGGATTTCTCTAATATTTTCAGATGATGAGAGGTGGTCGGCTGGGATAAGCCTAGTAGAACATTAATTTCACACCCGCATAAATCTCTTTCAAAAAGTAATAATATTATTTTCAACCTGTTAATATTACTTACAGCTTTCAAAAAATTATTAATATTCTTAACACAGTTACTGTTAAATTTATCTCTAATATTTTTAAGTAAAAGCAGGTATGAAGATAAATCCATATTCACACATTTCTCTCGGATTAGACGATTAAGCCTCTCCCGCTGTTCTGAAGTTAATTCTATTTCATCAACCAATTTAACCACTCGCTGAAAATATTCAACAATAAATTATAAAAAATATATAATATTAAAACTATTTTTAAAAAATCTAATTAAGCTCTTACACGCTCTTCCGGAGAATACTTAAAAATATAAGCTGTAATCTACACGCGTAGAGAACGTGAACTACTCCTCCTTATCGGAAGGAGCTTGCTGTCATCTCTAACAGTAGAGGAGCCGTCTCAGCGAGCCTCACAGGACCAGCCAGCCCAGCATCTGTATCCTTTTTGACGATTTTGAAACTATAAATATCTTTTCGCATTTAATCAACAGTTTTCGAGGGGGCTTTCCAACGGTAAAGTTAAAAATTGGAAGAGTAAAAAAGAAGAAATGTAAA
>JAHQXC010000119.1 GCA_029856525.1 Candidatus Odinarchaeia archaeon | reverse complement strand
GAAGACAACTTGTCTTCTTGAGATGGGTTTAAACATTTTCTTAGCGTATATGAATAGTATTTTGTTTTTCATATGTTCTGGTTTGCTTCCTTTAGCTTTCAGAAACCATAATGAAACGGGGAGACTGACGTTGTAGAATAGTTTCGCGGGGCAGGCGACTATACCCCACACTAGGTCGTCTTCGATTATTTTCCTCCGTATTTCGCCTTCCACGTTGCCTCCTGAGAGAGCACCGTTAGCCATAACGAACCCGGCTTTACCTGTTGGGGAAAGATGGTAAATGTAGTGTTGTATCCACGCGTAGTTGCCGTTTTAATAGTTCTAATCTTATGTCAATATTGGTCGGGATTCTTTTAGTAAATTTAATATAATTTTATTTGATATATTTCAGATATGTATATTACACATATTAATGAACACTACTAAATTATGAAGAAGTGGATTTGGTGTTTAGATTTGAGTGATGATGTTTTAGGTAAGGTTGATGATTTAATTTTTAGAATAAACAGGGAAATATATGAGCGGCTTTTATTCCACCGAGATATGTTAACTAAAGGCTGGGATGATTTAACAGGGTTTCTATCAGGTTTTATGGAGGAGACGAAGAAATTATTAAATGATAATTTAGTGGTAGGACGTCGAGGGAAGTATTTGTGGTCTAAATTTGAGAGAAAATGGGAAAATAAACTAGAGAAATTTGAGAAAGTAATGCGAGAAAAGTTTATGCAGATAGCTAAGGAAGATAATAGTAGCCAATCTAATTTGCAGTATAAAATTTATAGTCTTAACCAATTATTATCCGATTACTTGTTAATATTTAAGAGTAATTTAATTGCTGCTAAGGAAGATCGGCCGCCGTTTTTTAATGTTGGAAATACGGCAGATGATTTGCTAAATACTCTCTTAGATAGTATAAACCGAGTGGTAAGTATGGATTTTGTTAACCAACCAGAGAATGGGCTTGTATTTTTTAAAAATATGCCTCTATATGATAACCTATTTTTTATAGAGGAAATTGATTTCAAAGAGGATGTTTGGTTAGACACTGATCTAACAAATTATGTTCATAAAATTTTCCAAGAGATAAACTTTAACGAATTTAACTATAAGTATTATTGTTTAGATGAAATAGTATTTCATGTTTTAAGGACCTTACTCGCCATTAAAAAATTAATTATAAAGAATCAAAAAGTCATTGAAGCCTATGATTTTATTAAATGGTTTAATTCCCACTTAGAAGATTATTTCAAATATGCACATCGCTGGAGATATGATGAAAATATTGGATGGCCTGTTATAGAGAAAATTCTTAAAATTATAGAATATCTTTTAAAAGAACCTAGAGAAAAATTTAATATTCGTATTAATAATGACAATATTGTTGACGGTAAGATAATTTTTAAACAGAAAATAAAAAAATCATTAAACGTCTCTACTAGAGGTAATTTTATTCTTTTTAGTATTGGTCCCGATCCAACTGAAAACTTAGATAATATCAAAGATATTGAAGGCGAAAAAATAGTTCTAATCCAGAATGGCCTGCTTTTTAATTGTTTTATATCTGTCTATCATAATGAGGCGGCTAGAAATCTTCTAGTAGCTATGCCTGTTAGAAGAAACGTGAATAGGGATATAGACCCAAATCCTAGTCCTTCAAGAGGTATTAGGCGATTTATTAATTTCGCAGCAAATAAATTTGGAAAACCAGTTTATTTGATTTCCGATTTCACACCTGATGGAATAGAGCTGTTGTTAGATTTAGCTCAGGGGGAAGCTGATTATTTTTCTAATAAGGAAAACCGCTTATTTGATTATTCTAAAGACTTAGTTATTCCTTCCCTAAAATGGATTGGTTTTAAATCAGAACATGTGGAATGTCTTAAAAAATATGGTTTAGAAAAAGCGATTGTAAAAATTAACGCAGAAGAAGTTTATAAATTAAAAAAATTAAAAAAAGACCCTAGATGTGAGAGACAGCGTATATTAAATGAAATAGAGTATTTAATAAGAAATAAAAAGGGGATTATCATTAGTAAAGCGATAATAAAGAAAAACATTAAAGGAACACCTGAATGCGATGAGGGTAAACTTCACTCGGTTCTCCAGATATTAAATTTATAGAAGCAACATATAATTGTTACAAGCTTTTAAGGAACACTGTAAATCTTTGTTTAAAAATAATTTTTTAAAGGAGACAAAACACTGATAATTGTAGCCTGATATCTTAGTAAAAAATAAATTAGAAGATAAAGTCTATTGTATTTGTGTGCGTTGATTTGGTTTTGGAGAGTACGGTTTCAATGTCATCGTAGTAGCTTAATCTGCGGAAAGGTTCGAAGTATGCTCCGCATCCTGCGTATGTTATGTTTTCTTCTTGTTTTAACAGTTTCATTATGAAACCCCACGGGTTAAGCC
>JAHQXC010000008.1 GCA_029856525.1 Candidatus Odinarchaeia archaeon | reverse complement strand
TCATAATTCTAATGGATGAGATGATTCAGAAAGGGTGGGGTATAGGCAGCGGTGTAAGCTTGTTTATCGCAGCTAACGTAACCGGCTCTATTTTCTGGAATATGTTTTCACCAGCACCAGCAGGTGACGGATATTTCAGAGGGGGTATACTAGCATTCTTTCAAGGAGTGATAGCAGCCGTCACAGGCGGAACTATTAACGGTAACCCTCCTGATTTAATATATTTAAGTTTCACAAGATATCCGAATCCTAGTCTTATAGGGTTTTTAGCTACAATAGCCGTTGTAATATTAGTCGTATACTTCGAATCTGTACGCGTCGAGATACCTCTTAAAATGGCTAAATATAGAGGTTACACAGGCCGGTATCCTATAAGATTCTTATATGTATCTAATATACCTGTTATACTAGTTCAAGCGATATACGCTAACATTCTCTTAGTAAGTCAAGGGGTCTGGAATACATTTAACAGATTAAACGATAATCTCCTACTTAATCTTCTAGCTATGTTTAAAACAGGTAGCAGCGGGCAGCTTGAACCTATCGGCGGCTTAGTCTACTTCCTAACACCGCCTAGAGGAATAGTCGGCGAGGGGAGTATAGCAGCCGATCCTTTAAGAGCGCTAATATACCTTTTAATTTTCACAGTTTTATGCGGTGCTCTAGCTAAAGTATGGGTTGAAGTTTCAGGAATATCTTCACGCGATATTGCGCATCAACTTCTATCCTCTCCTATGCAAATACCAGGTTTCCGTCAATCTCTAACCGTTTATGAAACAATTTTAAACAGGTATATTCCAACGGTAACAGTCTTAGGCGGTTTATTCGTAGGTTTACTCACAGTTTTCGCTGATTTTCTAGGAGCGTTCGGCACGGGTATGGGAGTACTCCTCCTTGTAGGTATAGTCTTCCAATATCTTAGAACAATCGCCGAAGAGCAGCAGGGTGAGCTAGCAGCTTTCATGATGAGGAGGCGTTGAAATATGCCGTTCGGTAAAGTTATTGTAATAGCCGGCGCCCCCGGGGTTGGTAAAACAACTGTTGTGAATTTAGCTGTTCAAAAAGCAGCGGAGAAAGGTTACACTAATATTGAAATAGCGAATTATGGGACAGCTATGTTTGAAGCAGCTAAAGCTGAGGGTCTTGTTGAGGAAAGAGATCAGATGAGGAAGCTTCCACCGGAAATCCAGATAAAGCTTCAGAAGATCGCGGCTAAGAAGATAAGAGAGAAAGCTGCTTCCGGTGTAACATTAATAGTCGACACTCATATGCTTATCAGCACACCAGGCGGATATCTGGTAGGCTTACCATCCTGGGTTGCCGAGGAGCTTAGACCAGATCAGATTATTCTAGTTGAAGCTGACCCTGAAGACATATTTATTCGCAGACTTGAAGATGAGACGAGAAACAGGGATATAGAGGAGACTAGCTCCCTTCAACTACACCAGGATCTAGCCCGTTCAACCGCAATATCCTGCGCGGTGTTAATCGGCTCTGTTTTAAACATAGTTTATAACACGCAGGGAAAACCTGATAAAGCAGCTGAGAAAATAGCTAAACTGCTAATAGGAGAGGTTTAAAAAAATGTTAGCTTACGCTTTAACCCCAGCTATATTTGAAGTTGTACAATACCCTCCAGGCTCAGCGCTTTTAGTTATAGGGATCGCTATAGCCACATCCCTTATATCAAATCTCATAACCCGTTTAATAACCGACACCGACCAGCTTAGAAGATATAATAAACAGATTAGACTTCATAAAGAAGCTTTAAAGAAAGCTGAAATGGAGGGGGATACGAAGAAAATTATTCAACTTCAGAGAAAAAACAAGTATATTCAAAAAATTACGGGTAAAATAGCGAAGGAGAGATTGAAGCCTTTAATATTCACATTCGTCCCGTTAATTATCTTATTCTTCGTTCTCAACGGTTTTTTCAGCTCAGGCGGCTCGCCTATACTAGTCGCTTACACGCCTTTCAGACTTAACAATGTGCCTTTTCTAGGAAACTTACTAGGCGCGGTTGACTCTATCGGTTACGGCCTGTACTTTGTCTTCTGGTATATGATCTGCAACTTTGCGTTAGCTACTATAATATCAAGAGCTTTAGGCACCACAGGAGAGTGAGGGGGTGGTGTTAGTGGCTAAATGCTCTAAATGCGGTAAGCGGCTTAACGGCATCCCTAAAAAGAGTATAGTCGAATTATCTAAAATGAGTAAGTCTATGAAAAACGTGTCTAGAATATTTTCAGGTAACCTCTGCCATAACTGTGTAGCTGAAATAATCAAAGCCGGCGTGCGCAGAGAGGCGGCGGTATGAAGCTTGTTATATGTATAAGCGGTTCAGCCGGCACAGGTAAAACTACACAGGCTACTATAATAGCTAAAAAATACGGTTTAAAATACGCGTCAGCGGGCAGTATTTTCAGAGATATAGCGAAGGAGAGAGGTTTAAGCTTAGAACAGCTTTCCGCACATGTTGTAGACGATAAAAGCATAGATCTTGAAATAGATAAAAGAACTAGGAGACTGGCTGAAGAAGGGAATATAGTATTAGAGGGCAGGCTTACAGCGTGGATGACTAAAGATATTGAAGCGTTTAGAATCTATTTGAAATGTCCGTTAGAAACCGAGATAAGAAGGGTTGCGGAGAGAGATGGGAAAAGCCTTGAAGAGGCTAGAAGGGAGACGCTTGCACGAGAGGAGAGTGAGCGGATAAGATATAAGAAAATATATGGTATAGATATCTCAGATCTCAGCATCTACGATATTATTTTAAACACGGATATATATCCGATAGAAAGCGTTACAAAAATACTTTTAACAGCTATAGACGAGTATATTTCAAATATGAATAAGCGTTTAACGCGTTGAAAATGGCGCGGGGGGCGGGATTCGAACCCGCGCGATCCAATGGATCACAAGCTTCCAAGTTTAATATCTCCAGGCTTGCGCCGTAGTCCGCTTGGCTACCCCCGCTTGAATACTTTAATTATAGTTTTACACAATTATAATTTAAGGTTTCCACGCTGGAGGATATATTCCAGTATCCATTAAAACACTATCTGTTAAAGCAACTAAACCGTGATTCATCTCTAAAATCTGTTTAGTGGTGGCTAAAGCTCTCCCTAAAGCTATAACCTCCCCTTTCAAAGTGAAGAATGCAACTAAATCGTTTGGTTGAATATCAGACTCTACTTTTAAAACACCGGGCGCTGCTAAAGCCGCTCCATGGCATATAGCGTCAACAGCGGTGTCTCTTACTATAATTTTTGGAATATGAGGGATAGCGTTCTCCATAGGTTGTATCACATTTTTAATAGTTTTCTCATCCCCTTCTTCTTCATAGAATTTATAGGCGTCTAATAATTCATGTAAAGTTTTAAGCGTCTCATCTTCTTTATGAGGCCCGCTTCTTGTCCGTCTAAGCTCCTGCATATGAGCGCCGCATCCTAAAACCTCTCCAATATCATAGACTAGTTTACGAGCGTATGTGCCAGCTTCACAGCCGACTATTATTAAAGCGTCGCGTCCTGAAACCTCTAGTAAATCAATATAGTAAATGTTTCTAATGCGAAGCTCTCTTTTAACAGATGATCTTACAGGCGGTCTCTGATATATTCTACCTTTAAATAAGCTAATAGCCTCTCTAAGCTTACTCTCTGGAACCTGGCTGTGAAGCCTCATTAAAACAATGTACTCTTTACCTGTATTCAATAATGCTTGAATTAGCTTAGTTCCCCTATTAAGTAAAACAGGTAGTACCCCTGTAACCTGAGGGTCTAAAGTTCCGCTGTGCCCGGCTTTCCTTATTTTAAGGATCCGCTTAACCCAGGCTACAACTTCATGAGAAGTTGGCCCTGCAGGTTTATCAAGGTTTATGAAACCTTTATCTATATACTCTCTCACAGGTCTCATATTCGGCGGTGTACCGTGGTTAGGGTCTGTTGTATCCTCTGACTTAACCAGAAGCTTCCTCTCTCTGTCTACAGGTAAACGGTAGCCTTCCAATTAACCGCCTCTAAATTTCATCTACTTTAGTTTTCTCCTATCATATGTTTAATTATTTAACTGGTTTTTTAAGATACTCTGTCTGATTCGCTTTTTGAATAGCCTCTAAAACCTCTTTGTCGTCAGCGCCTTTTCTAATATCGATTTTTATAGGCGTCAACTCGATGTGTTTGATATTCGTTCGCCTTCGCCGGACTCCTGTAAGCTCTTTCGGCCCTGTTACTAGAACGAAGTTTTTATCGATCACGTCGACTATAACACACTTTCGACCAGCTTCTCTACCATATAATTTAACGCAGACTCTACCAGCTTCTAAAATCGCCATCTACAACCCTCCTCTTTTTCGCAGTCAGCATTAGAGTCGCCTCTAATGTTTCACCCTTCCTGAACGGGAGGCTTCAACCCGGTACTAAAAAACACATATAATTTAAAAGATTATTGGTGTAAAGCCACTTTTTCATAAACTTGTAGGCTTAACTGAGCCTACTTATATCGAGATTATATGGTTGAATATTATATAAAATACTCTTCTATTTCTAGGTTACGGCTTCAAAATATTGTTGAAATATTTCAGCTAATTCTATTTTAACACTCGACCTGTCTCCATATACCAGAGATATAAGTCAAGTTCACCTAAAGTTATATTGGTTTGACAGGCTATCTCTCGGAGAATTTTTTCGATTTCAATATATTTCCTCTTTGTTAATGTTTTAGGCGGGTTTAAAATTTTAAATCTACGTAGTATACTTAGTATATGCCGGTCTATTATCGCTATATTAGAGTAACCTATATTTCGCATAAAATGAGAAGCCTCCTTGTAACCTAAGCCTTTAACATTTCTTGTAAGCCATTCTCTCAGCTCTTCCTCGCTTACATTTTTATCCAGAAGTTCTCTTATATTCTCCTTATATTTTCTCGCCGCAACTATGTAACCTGCTCTGAAAGGGAAGCGGTAACCGTTCTCCTTTAATATTCTCTCTAATTCATCTTCGCTTATATCTGAGAGCCGGTCGCATATTCTCTGATGTATTCTTATAGCTCTTTCAGCGCTGAAATTAGCGGTTAAAATACAGTAACATAACTCTTTATATATTTCCTCGCAGCCGCTTCCACCCGTTTTTTTAAACTCTAAAATACGCTCAGCAACCTTATTTTTTACATCGCTATTCTTTAGTCTTTCGATTTCACTTATAAGCGGTTTATAATCCATGTTAATACATCCATTATTAACATTGTATACTGGCATTTCATATTTTAAATAAAATACTCCCTCAAACTTAATATAAAAAAATGTTGTGAAATAATCTCAACGGTTGGTTTACACTCTGGAGAAGAGTTGTAATTTACTTCGGTATATTATATTTTAAAGCAGCTTCAACTCTCTATGCTTGGTTGCTATTCGATCCGCTAGCTGATCTATTTTTTCAAAGTCGCCTTGTTTAGGATAACCTTTAACGACTACCGGTTCGATTAATTCAGGTTTTATAGATGTGAGCAACCCTTTAATATACTCGAGCATTCTACCACCCCAACCGTATGAGCCGATAATAGATATATACTTTGTTTTAGGCCTCAGAATGTTTACTAAGTAAGCGGCATAGAATGCAGAGGGATGAGGGCCGATTAGCATTGTAGGTGTTCCTAAAACCACTGTAGCCGCATCCACAAGGTCCATAGCCAGCTCCCCTATATCTGTTTTCGTTAAATTATAAGGTTTAACAACTATACCCTTCTCTTCAAGAGCTTTAACCAAATATTCAACCATTTTTAAGGTGCTTCCATGCATTGACACATAGGGTAAAACGACTATATTCTTAACGTCGTCTGAAATCCAATCTTTATATGCGTTGAATATTAGATTCGGATTATCATATATCGGTCCATGGCTGGGTGCTATCATCTCTATTTTAATTTTTTGAAGAACCTCCATGTGCCTTTTAATATGCTCTCTGAAGGGCATCATAATTTCAGCATAGTATCTTTTAGCCGCTTTCAAAAGCTTATTCTCATCGACGCTTGTAGAGTACTCATCTGAAGCTAGATGAGACCCGAATAGGTCGCATGAGAATAAAATAGAGTCCTCTATAAGATATGTTAACATTGTTTCAGGCCAGTGAACCCAGGGGGCTATAATAAATTTTAGGTTTTTACCGCCTAAGCTGAGTGTATCCCCGTCTCCTATAACTTTAAACCTCTCCTCCGGGATTAGCAGTAAGTCTTTAAGCATCTCCTTACACTTGATATTTGTAACAACCTTCGCTTCAGGGTATTCTTCGAGAACTAAAGGTATTCCACCTGAGTGATCCTGTTCAGCGTGATTTGAGATAACGTAATGTATTTCTTTTATTCCCATACTTCGAAGATTACCTATTAAAACATCTTGTTTAGCAGGGTCTACGGCGTCTATAAGCGCTGTTTTATTTTTACCTATGATAAGATAGGAATTATAGGATGTTCCATCTGGTAGGGGGATTATCTCATCGAAGAGTCTTCTATCCGGGTGTAAGGCGCCTACAGAATAAACCTCCGGTTTTAATTCTTTAACAGCCATGAATCTAACACCCTCCAGTTTACTAGCTATCTATTTTTTATCTTCTTCATTAATAAACTGTATTTTTCAGCGTGGCCTTCCTCAGCTCTAGCTAAAGCTTGAAACTTTGCCGCTATATCACTGTAACCTTCTTTTTCAGCTTTCACAGCGAAATCCGGGTACATGTTTTTAAACTCGTAAATCTCGCCGTTTATAGCTGCATTTATATTCTGAATTGTATCACCTAACTGGACAGGGATGTTGACTTCAACTTTCAATGTTTCCAAGTCTTTTTTACCGCATAATTCTGATAAAAATTTGAATTGTATCTTCGCGTGATTTTTTTCTTGCTCCGCTGTTTTAATGAAAAGATTTTTAGCTTCTATTAACCCTTCTTTTTCAGCTATCTCCGCGAACAGAGAATATTTAACAGCAGCTATGCTTTCACCTATAAAAGATTTAGCTATATTCTTTAATGTTTCACTCATACGTGTCCCTCATTAAAGTATTTCCGTTAATGTTATAAATTTAAGACGATATTTAAGTATTATGTTACGAATATCGAACCTGAACTCTATTCTAAAAATACTTAAAAATAATTCGCGAACAACCTTCGTTAAGATAGCGAGTGAATTAGGGAAAAGCGAAGCCGCTGTTAGAAAAGCAGTTAAAAAACTAGTCTCCACGGGGGTTATTAGAAAATTCACCGTAGAAGTCGATTATAAAAAGCTTGGTTTAAACGTGGAGGCTATTATAGGAATAGACACCACACCTCAATCATATATAAGTAATATTGAAACACTTAAAAAATTCGATGAAATCGAAGCCTTGTACACGTCGACAGGCGATCACATGATTCTCGCAAGATGCCTATTCGAAGACTCTGAGAAACTAGCCGCTTTTCTTAGAAGAATCGAAAATTTAAGCGGAGTTATTAAAGTCTGTCCAACTATAATATTAGAGAGAATAAAATAATTTTCCAAGACCGTTATGAAATTAAACCGTAGAATCCTCACACCGTTGTCTAGCATAATGATGCTTATAAGCTTCATAGGCGGCGTGATAGTAAACATGCAGTACGTTTCCTGGGAGCTATTCGCTATAGCATCATTCGGTGTATCAATGTCTCTTCTAGGTATAATAACAAGTTTAGGTGAACTAGGTTACAGTTTAATCCATCCGCTAACCGGTAAACTTTCAGATATGAAAGGGCGTAGAATCATCCTATTATTAAGCGCAATATTTTTTATTTTAGGGTCATCTCTACTAGCCTTATTCTTTAATCTAATAATTTTAATACCCGCTATTATAATATTCAGAATAGGGGCAGCTATCTTCGACCCAGGGTTTTACGCTTCAGTCGATGACAGCGTTTTAACTGAGAATCGTGGAAGCGGATTCGGATTAAACTTTTCTATGAGAGTCGGAGGCGGAGTGGTAGCTGGGATACTAGCAGGATTCATTGGTTTAAGTTTAGGTTACCCTCCGCTTTTCATCACAATCGCCGGTGTTTCAACTCTACTACTAATAGTTATACTCACATTTAAACCAGTAAATAATAATACATCAAGCTTAGTTCATCCTATTTGCAGCATTCAATCAGACTCTAAAGATATGAAACAGCTGAGACGTAGAGTTTATCTGACAGGGGCTATGGACGCATTCTCCTGGTCTATTTTCTACCCTATTTTCACAGGTATGCTAAACTTACACCTTCAACTCAACCTTCTTCAAATAGGTTTAGCTAATAGCCTGCAACTATTAGCTATGATGTTTCTTCTCCCAGTCTGTGGTTTTCTATCTGATAAATACGGGCGTAAAAAAATTTTCGCCCTCTCCGAGGGAATAGGCTTCTTCACTATAATAGGTTTCTTACTCTCAACTAACTATCTCAGTATCTTAATCTTACAGCTTCCCATGGCCGCTGTAGGAGCCACGTATATAGTAAGCTTTTACCCGTTTATAATGGATTGCGCACCTAATAAAAGAAAGGCGGAAATAATAGGATGGTCAACTGCTATAAGAGGGGTTTCAGCTTTTCCAGCTCCTTTTATAGGAGGATTATTATTCGATTTTTTCGGTTATAATACTACTCTAATAGCATCCGCGCTTCTAGTCGCGGCAACCTTTCTAGTAGTATTCTTAACCCTCCCATCCCATGTTTAACTTCATCGCCGGGAGATCTCCTTAACATAACGTAGAGTGAAAGTTAACAAAATTTTATTGACACTTATATTTACTGGGAGGAATCTCTTTAATATATTCAACGCTTAGGTGAAAAGAGCGCTGGAAGAGTTAACACACCGTTCTCTCATACAAGAGCTTTATATAAGTAGAATAGGTTAAATATCCGTTGCTAGGGCTTATCTAAGAAGCCTGTGAAGAGGAAACCACTACTGAAGTGGGAGACACATTGCGGAGGCTAGAATGGTTCTTTAATTAATAATGTTTAAATATAGTTCAGTGTACTTTTTTGAATGCGTGTCTCAAAATATCTCGGGGTAGAATTATGTCGAGTAATAAGAATGTTGAAGTCGAACTCTCGCTACCAAAAGAGATTAAACATGTAGTTCGGCTTGCTAAAACAGATCTGGACGGGACTAAAAAAGCAGCTTTCGCTTTACTTAAAGTCCCTGGTATAAATATAAGATTCGCTCAAGCTCTACTGAAAACCGCTCAGATTAACCCGAATTTAAGACTAGGAGAGTTAGATGACTCTCAGCTTAAAAAAATTGAAGAAATACTCCAAGACCCTGTAAAATATGGTATACCTTACTGGATGGTTAATAGAGTTAAAGACCCGCAGACCGGTCAAAATCTCCATATATACGGTTCAGATTTATTCTTAAAGTTTAAAGAAGACATTGATAATATGAGAAAGATAAAGTCTTGGAAGGGTATACGCCACGCTTTAAACCTTAAGGTGAGAGGTCAGCATACTAGAACAACTACTAGAGGCGGGGCCACGGTAGGCGTTAGCAGAAAGAAGGTGAAATCTGGAAGTTAAGGTGATGTGATTGGGAGATCCGAGAAGACTTCACAAAAAATATTCTAAACCTGGACACCCATGGCAGAAAGAGAGATTACAGGAAGAGCTTCCTTATATTGGAAAGTACGGTTTACGTAATAAAAGAGAGTTATGGAAGCATAGGACTCAGATATCCAGATTCAGACAGTTAGCGCGTAAACTGCTAGGTGTTAAAACAGAGAAAACTGTTGAAGCTGAAACAATTTTAATTAGGAAATTGAGTAGTCTAGGCCTTATCTCTGAAACAGCTAGTTTAGACGATATTCTAGGCTTAACGGTAGAAGATATCTTGAATAGACGTCTCCAAACAATCGTGTACAAGAAAGGCTTAGCTAGCACAATCTACCAGGCGAGGCAGCTTATAACGCACGGTCACATCGCTGTTAACGGTAAAGTTGTGAAGAATCCAGGTTATTTAGTATTATTAAGCGAGGAGCCTACAGTGGATTACGCTTTAAACAGTCCCTTTAAAGCTAAAAGCAATATTAGCGTATCCGCCTGAATAATTATCAAGGTGTTTGAGAATGAGTGAGAATAAAGAAAATAAAGCTGAGACCGTTAAAACTAAGAAAACAACCTCTAAAACAGAGGAGAAAAGTCAAGTTCAACAAGCCGCAGCTAAATCAAGCGATATGCCATCTAAGACATCTAAAGAAAAACAGCTTTGGGGTGTAGCTCACATATACAGCAGCTTCAACGATACTATTGTCCATATCACTGATATAAGCGGAGCTGAGACTATAGCCCGTTACAGCGGTGGAATGATAGTTAAAGCTGACAGGGAGGAGTCAAGCCCGTACGCTGCTATGCAGGCTGCTTTCAAAGCCGCTCAAGCTGCTAAAGATAAAGGAGTAGTTGGCATTCATATTAAGGTGAGAGCGCCTGGAGGCCGAAGCGCGGTTACACCTGGTCCTGGAGCTCAAGCGGCTATAAGAGCTCTAGCTAGAGCCGGTTTAAGAATCGGTAGAATCGAGGAAAACACTCCTATTCCACATGATGGCACACGTGTTAAAGGCGGTCGCCGCGGTCGCAGAGTGTAAAATACTGTCAATAAAAGGTTTTTATGAAGAATATTGTTTTAAAACCGATCCCCGGTGAACCAGCTCTTCTAATAGCCGGGGATGATCGGAGAATACTCTGCATCGCTGATCTTCATCTTGGAGTAGAAGACTCGTTCAGAGAGAAAGGTATTAATATCACTCCTCAAAGCACCCGGCTTGCAGATGCTATCTTAAATATAGCTTTAAATTTTAACGCAACCGAGCTATTCATACTCGGCGATCTTAAACATAATATCCCTTTCAGCACTCTACTAGAAGCTGTGCACGTTCCTGAATTCTTAAAAGAATTATCTAAGAAACTTAAAATCACGGTGATACCTGGAAATCATGATACAGGTTTAAAAAAAATAATACCCGGTTATATCCGCTTAGAGCATTCAACCGGTATGGTAGTAGATTTCAAAAAAACTAGAATAGGATTCATTCACGGTCATACCAGACCCTCAGCTCAAGTATTAAACACGGATATTCTGCTAGTAGCTCACACTCACCCAGCTGTCAGGCTAGTAGATCAACTGTATAAGAAGTTTACGGAGCCTGCTTGGATTACAACTAAGCTTAATCCAAAAAATTTAAAGAATCTATTAAAGGGGAGAGAATTTACATATGACCGTGAAACAACTAAAGTAATTATAATACCCGCTTTTAACCCTTTGATAACAGGATCCCCTGTGAACGTGAATAAGGTGAATCCATTTCTAGGACCGGTTTTAAAACCTCAATTTATAGACGTGGAGAACGCGGAGATCCATTTATTAGATGGCATGTATCTAGGTAAACTAAGGGAGCTACCTAAATTCGACGAGTTAGCGTTCAACTCATACTAGGTTTTATAGTTGAATCCCTATTCAGGCTTATTATTAAACACTGGTTTTAAAGGCTCATGTTTTTTAAGGTTTTGAACAAGTAAAGGTAGGAAGGCTCCTACATCGCTTACCACTCCTATCGCTTGCTGTGTTCCACGATCCATAAGCTTAGATACGACAGCAGGGTTCACGTCGACGCATATAGTTTTAACCCATGAAGGCAGCATGTTTCCAACCGCTATCGAGTGTAGTGTTGAAGCGAGCATTATCACTAAATCAACGTTTTTTAAAGCCTCCCTCATTTTATCCTGAGCTTCAATAGTGTTTGTTATAACCTCCGGTAGAGGACCGTCATCTCTTATCGAACCTGCTAGAATAAACGGGATACCTTTAGTTATAAGCTCGTACATTATACCGTCTTTTATAATCCCATTCTCTACAGCTTTTCTAATAGATCCTATTTTTCTAATCTCATTTATCGTAACTAGGTGATTCCTGTGCCCTCCCTCCATGGGTTGAACTGTTTTCAAGTTTATTCCAAGAGATGTACCGAAGAGGCTTGCTTCTAAATCATGGACGGCTAAAGCGTTACCGGCTAAAAGAGCATCCACGTAACCCATTTTAATCAACTCTGCTAGGTACTCCCTCCCACCGGAGTGTATGACCGCGGGTCCAGCTACTATGACTATTCGACCCCCCTTCACTTTCACCTTATACATTTCTTCACTAATCGCTTCAGCGTAGACTTTCACAGGTCTCTCGCTTGAAACACTTGAAGTCATAAACTCGAACAGTCCCCTCCGCCTAGGTCTTTCAGGAGGCTTCACTCTAATACCTTTAGTCCCAACTACGAATAAGTCTCCTTTCTTGACCTTTGCTAGCGGTATACAGCGCGCCTCCCCGTTTTTAATCATTATCCCCTTATCCATCTCCATGTTTTTAACTTCAAGCCACTCCCCTTTATATCGAACATAAGTCTTGTGATGTGTAGTTGAGTAGAAGCCATCCGGGAAAACACCATCCGCCGGTGCAGGGGCTAATTCAACATCTTCGTAGTCAGGGGACCTGGCTCCATATTTTTGAATAACCTCTAATATGTGTTGCAGTTCTTCGTTGCTCTTAGCGAAAACTCTTATCGAAGCATATGATATATCCTCTTTAGTTCTACCAACCTTCAAATCTATAATCTCAATTTCACCGTCTAAATCATATATTGTTCCTAAAACCTGTGCGAAAATATTTGAGTCGAGTAAGTGACCTTGTAAATTTACAACTGTATCGAACGGGTATTTTTCGACATCTACACTTTTAGGCTCATTCATGAACTCACCTTCTCTTATCAAGTTTTTAACACTGGCTATATATAATTAAACATACATTAAATTAAATTTTAGCAGCTTCAAATATCCTATAGAGAATACTCGCCGCAGGTTTCTAATTTATTAGGCGGCTGGTAACAATTTGATAACGGTTCAATCTACAAGCTATGAAATCATAATCATATATATATCGTTTACATTAGTGCCTGTAGGTCCTGTGACTATTTCACCTCCCACTTTTGAGAAAAAAGTGTTGGAGTCGAAATTTGAAAGATATCTTAACGGGTCTAAACCTTTTTCTAAAGCTTTTTTCAAAGTATCCGCGTCTGCTATAGCGCCTGCAGCTTTACTGTTACCGTCAATACCATCGGTTCCTATACAGCAAATAGTGATGTTCTCTAAACCGTTAATTTTTGTAAGCGCGCTTAAACTAACAGTTTGATTCCGTCCACCGAATCCAGGTTTACCTTTTAAAGTTACAGTGCTCTCGCCGCCGCATATTATTAAAGCCGGTTTTCTAACCGGTTTATTCGTCTCCGCTATCTCTTTAGCTATAGCCATTAGAAATACTCCCAACTCCTCAGCTTCACCTTCAACTCTTGAAGTTAGTAATAAAGGTTTTAACCCTGTTTTTCTAGCCTGCGTAATTATAGTGTTTAACGCGATTCTATTACTGCCTATAATTATATTTCTAACATTTTTAAACACAGGATCAGTTTCTTTAGGGGTTTCAGCTAATAAGCCGTTAGCGCCTTTATTCAGATAATCTAAAACTGATACAGGTAATTTATCTCTCATCTGGTATTTCTCGATTATATTTATGCAATCTTTGAATGTTGTTTGATCAGGGGCTGTTGGACCAGCGCTTATAGTATCTACTCTATCGCCTACAACATCTGATATAATTAAGCTTACAACTTTTCTAGGATAAGCTTGTTGAGCTAACCTTCCCCCCGCTAAAAGCGATAAATGTTTTTTTATAGCGTTCATCTCAACAATATTAGCGCCTGAGGCTAGTAGAACTCTATGAGTTTCCTGAATGTCTTTTAAAGGTATCTCTTTAACAGGGTATGTTAACAGGGCTGAAGCTCCTCCGGTTAAAAGGCAGAGAATTAAGTCTCTTTCCCCAGCCTCCTTCACTATGTTAAGAACGCTCTCCGCTGCTTTAATACAGCTTTCATCAGGGATGGGGTGAGAGGCTTCTACGATTTTAATCTTATTAGTGTTAAAATATTTAGCTGTTCCAGTTAAAACTGAGACAACCCCGTCGACTATATAATCACCTAGTTTTTCTTCTAATACTTCTGCAAGATACCCGCTTCCCTTTCCCCCGCCTACTACATGTATCGCTTTAACCTTGTTTATATCTATTTTAACACCGGCTATTCTAATATAATCTTTTTCAACAAGTATTTTATCTGTAAGGAGGTTTCGAGGGTGCACAGAGTTTAAGGCTTGTTCAACAAGCTCTAACATCATGCTTCTAGCTGCTCTACGCTTATCGGTGAGAGTGTTGCCGATTATTTCATCTTTATTTTTTATTTTCATCTAGTTCCCTCTTTACGTTAACCATGTTAGGCGGATTTAAACCTTTAGCGAACGCTATCAGATTTTGTGCAACAACCTCCGCCATACGAGTGCGAGTTTCAATACTTGCACTCCCTATGTGAGGTGTTAAAACCACATTATCCATTTTTAGAAGAGGGTTATCTATTTCAATAGGCTCATTATGGAAGACATCTAATCCGGCGCCGCTTATCCAACCCTCGTTTAAGGCTTTAATCAAAGCCTTTTCATCGATAACTTTACCTCTAGAAGTGTTTATTAAATAAGCGGTTTTCTTCATCATCTTAAACTCTCTTTCACCTAGTAAATGATATGTTTGCCCGGTTAACGGAGTATGTATTGTGATATAATCAGACTCTTTTAAAAGCGTGTCCAGGTCAACATATTCCGCTTTCAACTCATTCTCTAAGTCTATTCTCCTATTACGACTATAATATAGAATTCTCATATTGAAGCCTACAGCTCTACGGGCGACAGCTTGCCCTATCCTACCGAATCCGATTATACCTAAAATTTTACCGTATACATCTCTTCCCAGTAATAGTTTAGGCCCCCATCCCTCAGTCCATAAGCCGTTTTTAACATAGCGATCCGCTTCGCATATCCTCCTAGACACGGATAGGATAAGCGCCCATGTAATATCCGCTGTAGTCTCTGTGAGAACGTCAGGTGTGTTCGTGACGGTGATACCTCGCTTATTAGCATATTCTAAATCTATGTTATCATAGCCCACCGCATACTGTGAGATTATCCTTAACTTTTTAGCAGCTGATAAAACTTCTCTCCCTAACGGATCTGAAAGCATCGATATAAGCGCGTCTTTATCTTTAATTTTATCTTTCAACTCATCCACGCTTAAAGGTTTATTAGATTTGTTCACCTCTATTTCATAGTATTCCGCTAATTGCTCGTACATAGGGTTAATAATCTCTCTTGTGATGTAAAGCTTAAGCTTATTCATAGAACATTACCTTTAGCATTTTTTACACTCATTGTTTTAAAAGTATAATAACTGAATTATTAGATTTAATTATATTCCGTAAAGTTATTTAAGACATGCACAATTACTATAAGACTGGTGTTTTAATTGAGAGGGATGATAGTAGTCGAGTTATCGGATAGACCCGGCCAGCTGGCTCGTATAATCACACCTTTAGCTGAGTGTGGATGTAATATTTTAAACATACACCATGTTAGAGAGCTTGATAGAGAGGATACAGCTAGAGTTGAGATCTCGTTTGAAGCTGATGATAGAGTAAACGTTGACACTGTTGTTGAATCGCTGAGGAGAGAGGGGATTGTAATAATAAGTTACAGTCCTAATATTCAAACCTTCAGGGAGACTGTTATCTTGATCGGTCATGTTTTCACCACAGATATCACGGATACTATAATACAGATAGCTAACAGCGGTATACAGGTTGCTAGCGTAGATGCGCGTATAACTTTAATAGAAGAGGTTTCATCTGTGAAAATGGTTTTACAGAGTAATTCCGAGGAGAAGCTTAGTAAAGGTATTGAACTTTTAAAACAGATCTGTAAAAAGAAAAATCTGTATTTAATAAGGAGTGTTAGAGAATGAGAATCGCTGTTATAGGCTTCGGTACAGTAGCAAAGTCTCTTTTAAAAGTTTTAGCTGAGAAATCCAAGCTGATTTTAGACGAGTACGGTGTTGAAATAAAAACCGTAGGCGTGTTTAAGAAAGACGGCGCGTTCATAAATACTAACGGTTTAGATTTAGAAAAAATTATTAACTCGCAGAATTATAGAAGCGAAGAGGAGTGGGTTGAAGCAGCTAATTTTAATAAAATAGCCGGAGAGTTAAACTGTGACTGTGCAGTAGAATTAACACCTACAAATGTTGAGACGAGTGAACCAGGACTATCACATATAAAAACAGCTTTAGGGTATGGAATGGATGTTGTTACCGCTAATAAAGGTCCGTTGGCATTATACTATCCTGAATTAATGGAGTTAGCGAGGCAGGTGAAAAGGAGAATATTATTCGAAGCCACTGTAGCCGGAGCTATCCCCCTCTTCAATCTTGTAAGAAACACTTTACGCGCTAATAGAATAATCTCAGTTAAAGGTATTTTAAACGGCACCACCAATTATATTCTCTCTAGGATGACAAGCGAGAAGCTGCCTTTTAAAACCGTTTTAAAAGAGGCTCAGAGGCTAGGTTTCGCTGAAGCCGACCCCTCCTATGACGTTGACGGTATTGATGCAGCTGCTAAACTGGTAATATTATCTAACGCTTTGTTAAGAAAGGAATGTCGATTTAAAGACGTTAACAGGCAGGGTATAAGGGATATAACCCCTGAAGCTATTGAACTGGCTCGAAAAGACGGTTTTCTAATTAAACATTTAGCTATAAGCGAGGACGGGGTTTTAGAAGTAGCTCCTAGACTTGTAGAAGTCGGTTCATCTTTCGCTGTCAGCGGCTCACTGAACGTGGTTAAGCTTCAAACAGATCTCGCTAAAGATTTAACTCTGATTGGAAGAGGCGCAGGCGGAGTGGAAACAGCCAGCTCTGTTTTAAACGATATTCTAGAGCTTGCAATTCTTAGAAGATAGTATTTATTTAGAGATTAAGCTTTAAATTAGATATAAAATAAAAGCGGGGGACTGGATGCCGCCTTCAAAATATGTTTTTAAAGTAATTCTAGTAGGAGATGGCCGTGTAGGTAAAACCTCGCTTCTCTTAAGATTTACTGAGAACAGGTTCAGCGCCGAGTATAAGAAGACTTTAGGAACAGACTTCGCTGTTAAAAACGTGATTGTTAACGGAGAGGAGGTTAAACTTCAAATCTGGGATTTAGGCGGCCAGGAACTTTTCCGCGATCTTCGAAGAGCATTTTACCCTGGCGCTAAAGCTGCTCTAATAGTATATGATGTAACTAATAGGCGTTCATTTGAAAGCGTTCCCGCCTGGCACGCCGACATAATCTCAGCTCTTAAAAAAATACCTGTAATCGTTGTAGGGAATAAAATCGATTTACCTAGAGAGGTTTCATACGAGGAGGCTAAAAAACTATGCGAGCGTCTTTCAGTAGAATATATTGAGACAAGCGCTAAACTAGATCAGAATGTAGCTGACGCTTTCATGAGAATAGCTTCAAACGCTGTTTCTTCAGCTAAAGAGTTAACGCGAGGCGTTCACATCCCTGAGCCTACTATTAAACAGCCTTCAACTATAAGTAAACCCGTTCTAACCGTTCCTAAAGTGTTTGAATCACCTAAATCTCTTTCAAGCAAAGTCTATAACTTCTACCAGTGGTTTGATAAAAACACGCCTACGCTTAACTCTATTGCCGAGGACTTGTTAGCTATCGATATAGTTAGAGAACTAGAGCAATTCCCTAGGATGGAGGGATCTCTTTTCAGATTACTCAAAGAGAATGGGTTAGACTATTCTTTAGAGGCCGGTAACACCTGTTTAAAAATATTCGACGACTCTCAAAAACCTGTACTGAATATCATACTAGATTTAAATCTTAATGGCATCGAGTATTTTAAAAAATGCTTGATCAGCATAGCGCTGACCGCTATAGCTTTAAAAAGATATAATCTAACCGGTAAAATTAACTTCTATATAATATTCAGTGATAACCTGAAAGAGAAAGCGAACTATCTCGTTGAACTCACTAAGAAATCAGACTACACGATCATGCTTGTCGACAGGGAATTCGACTCTATAGGGATCATTCCTAAGCGGACCATCTCTTATACTATAAGCTTCACCGCTGATAAAAAACATTTAAAACCGGATGTTTTAAACAACGCTCTCTTAAAATACACTGCTAAACTTTTCAAAGAGACTGGAGAACCTTTAGAGGAGATTGATTTAGCTAATTCAAAAATTAATATTAGCGGTATAAACGGCTTTAACCCTGAAGCCTCCTTATCTTCTATAACATTAGATTTCTCCTTGAATTATGTTGAAAACCCTGATAGAATTAAACAACTTTTACAGGAGATTAAACGGGTAATCGCTCTCGAAGATGGTATGATTAACGTGGAAATAAATGAAAACGTTGAAAAACTATCACCATTAATAACTAATGAGGCTCCTTTACTGCTGGTTTTAAGAGATATAATCTACTATAATCTTGAACGGCTTGTTAAAATAACCTATGAGGAACCTTATAGCTCCATTTCAGAGGTTTCATCCCTATCTAAACCGCTTATTCTACTAGGTTTCAGTAAAATACCGTTTACAAGCCGCAGCCAGGTTTTCAGCGATCTCTTATTACCGGCTAAAATTCTATCCGGAACAGTAGTTGATTTATCAAGCTTAGAATAACCGGCGTGATGGCTATGGAAACTGTAACACCAGTTAAAATGAGAGAATTAGAGTTGAACAGCGCATTTATAGGCTTACCTCCTGTTATATTAATGGAGAATGCTGGTCGAGGGGCTTACGAAGAGATTAAGAGAAGGTTCAACGTTAATAATAGCCGTATCATCGTATTCTGTGGGACAGGTAATAACGGCGGCGACGGGTTCGTGATAGCGCGGCAACTCTCAGCTCATACTATAGTTCACGTGGTGCTTTTAGGTTCACCTGATAAAATATCTAGAAAGGAAGCTAGAATAAACTGGGAGATTCTTGAAAAAATCTATCAGCGAGTTAAAACTCATGTAATCTCATCTACAGATGATTTACGTGAAATCAAGCCGATTGTGGATAGCGCTGATATAATAGTAGACGCTATCCTAGGAACAGGTGTTAGAGGCCTGATCAGGGAGCCTTTGAAGACAGCTATAAAAATGATAAATGAAGCTAAAGCTAAGAAAATATCAATAGACATTCCATCCGGTATGGATCCTGAAACAGGTGTGACAGCGGATATTTCTGTGAAACCGGATCTAACTATCACCTTTCATAAAGCTAAGAAAGGGTTTATAGGACGGGAGAAGGATTTAGGTGAGCTAGTAGTCACTTCGATAAGCATACCGGAAGAGGTTGAATACATAATAGGGCCGGGCGATGTTATAACAGCGCTAAAGAGAAGGTTTTTCGAGAACAGGAAAGGGGACTTCGGAAAACTGCTGATAATCGGCGGCAGTGAAAGATATCACGGTGCTCCAGTGCTATCAGCTATGTCTGCTATTCGAGCTGGAGTTGACCTTGTAATAATCTCCGCGCCTGAACTGATAGCTAATACTATAAGAGCGTACACCCCGAACTTTATTGTTAGAGATTACCCTGGCAGATATCTTACACCTGAATCTGTAAAATATATTTCTACTTTAATCAACTGGGCTGACGCCATAGTTTTAGGCCCGGGTCTGGGTGTTGAAGCTGAGACAAAAGAAGCTGTTTATAAACTGTTCACTCTAATAAAAGAAGCTAATAAACCTTTAGTAATTGACGCTGACGCTCTGAAAGTTTTAGCCGAGCATCCGAATGCGCTAGCCGGGTCTCTAACTGTAGCCACTCCTCACAGAGGCGAATTTAAACTGTTAACAGGTTTAGAGATTAAAACAAGCGAGGATATATTAACTAATATTAACGAGATACTTGCTAAGATTAGCATGTTTGATATAACATTCACTGTTAAAGGAGCCGTCGACTTAGTAGCTTACAGAAACATGTTTAAGCTTGACCTTCTAGGAAATCCGGGAATGACTGTGGGCGGTATCGGGGATGTTCTAACAGGCATATTAGGCTGTTTCCTATCCCAGGGGGTTGAACCTTTCAAAGCAGCCTGTGCGGCTGTATTCATAACCGGTTTATCAGGTAATCTCATAGCTGATAAGAAAGGCTACCACTTCACATCATCTGAGCTAATAGATTACATCCCCGCAGCTTTAGATGAGGCTTTAGCCTTCGAAAACACTTTAAGTATCTCTCAACCTGATAAAAAAGTTTACGAGGTGCTTAAATCTAGAAAAACTGAAACCTTTAATATTAATAATAAATAAAAAATAATAAACGCTTTAAAATTAGAGTGATATAAAATGCAATTGTTTGATGTTCAAGATAACGGGGATGTAATCGAGATTACTGGGAGCCGTCCTATAAGAGATCATCTTAAAAGTAACTCGGTTTTTATAATAGTCGACGATGATAAGAAAAGGATATGGATATGGAAGGGCTCTGAAGCCCCTGTGCGAAAGAAATTTATAAGCGCTAGAGCCGCCTCTCAGATTCGAGAGGAGCGCGGTTTAAATTACAAAGTTTCTAGTGAAGATGAAGGCGAGGAATCGGATAGTTTTCTTAAATCTATAGGTGAATCTCCTAAACATGTTGAGGTTAAGAAACCTTCTATAACGGAGGAGAAACCTGCTGAAAAACTTCAAGCACCTGTTAAACCTGAAATTGAAACCGTTAAAAAAAGCGTTGAACCGCTTATAGAAAGCAGAGAAGTGAAAACTCGCGTTGAGTCCCCGCGGTCTACAACTATTAAAACGGTCTCTGAGAGTGTTGAAAATTCTGGTATACTTGAAAAACTAGAGAGTATACCGTTACCTAGAGGATTTGAGAGGGAGCTTGTTATCGTGGGGAATAACGTTTACACCGTCACCGAGCATACGATTCACTTTCTCGGCAAAAAACAGATTAAGAAGAAGCTTGAAAGAGCACCACTCGGAACAGTTCCGGAAGGTGTCTTCCTAGCTGAGGATTATATTCCCCGAGTAATCGTTAATAACGGTTCCGTGATGGCTGTAGAGTTCTTGAAGAAAGTTGAATCAGTTGAAATACCCACCGAGGAGGTTTCTTCTATACGAGACGAATTAAAATATAATTTAAGCGACTTAGTGGACTTCTTTAAAATCGAGATCCAAGGTGAGGGATCCGACGAGAATAACGAGGGTTAAATATGGCTAGTAAGGTTAGTAAAGATAAAGCTACGGCTTTAGCTAAAAATTTAAGCGAAATCGCTATGAAAACCGATCTTGAAGCATTAGCTGTTGTTACAAGGGAGGGTGTTCGACTAGCTTTTAAGGTCGTCGGATCTAAGCAGGTTGACCCTGATTTAATGTCAGCTATCTCCGCGGCTATGTTGCATGTAGGGGAGAGTGCTGTTGAGAAAATGGGGTTAAAAGAGCTTTGGGAGGTTATAATCACAGGGGAGGAAGGGTATATAGTTTTATCAGGGGCGGGTAAACTTGTTTTAATCGGAGCCGGTTCAAGTTTAAAAACATTAACTACAACTGTATCAGTTTTCAGAATCTACTCTAGGAAAATAGCTGATCTATTCCCTTTAAGCGATTAACTATTTCTAATTAAATCCTTAATTTTTAAAACAGTCTCCTCGCATTTAACGATATCTTTACCTTCAGCTGTTATTCTTATAAGAGGCTCGGTTCCTGAAGGTCTTATTAAGACTCTACCCCATTCCCCCTTGATATTTAAACCGTCGATTCTATTAACATCTAGAACTCCATTGATATTTAAAACAGCTTTCTCAAGACTTCTCATAACCTGTTCTTTTCTCTCATCCGGGCACTCCACGCTTTCTCTAATAACAGGGTATGTTTGAACACCGTTAATGAACTTCTTCATTGTAATTTTTTCTTTAGCTAAAATTTCTAGAACACGCGCTAACGTTAGAAAGCTATCCGGACCTAGATGAAACTCCGGCCAGATAAAAACACCGCACTCCTCTCCGCCTAAAAGAGCTTTATTCTCCTCAACCGCTACGCTTATATTAATATCTCCTACAGGAGTCCAGATAACCTCTCCACCAGCAGCTTTAACATACTCTTCAACTGCGATGCTGCTTTCAACTGTAGTTACAATCTTACCTTTTTTATTCTTTAATAGATATCTGCTTAAAGCGATTATAAGTACATCCCCCGGTATGAAGGACCCTTCATTATCTATGAAGACTATGCGATCCGCATCTCCGTCAAAGGCTGCTGCTAGATCATATTCCTCTTTACTCATAATTTTCATCAATGCGGTTAAACTCTTTTTAGTGGGGGCTGAAGGTCTACCTGGAAAGAAACCGTCAGGCTGACTGTTTAAAGTTATAGTAGTACAGTTTAATTCTTTTGTTAAAAGAGGCGCTATCGAGTAAGCCGCCCCATTCCCTATATCCAAAACAATCTTGAACTCTCTATCCCTTATTGTTTGGTAATCGATTAAGCTGATAATATCTTGAACATGGTATTTTTCAGCTTCACTGAACTCATATATTTTTCCAACTTTATTCCACTCAACTTTGTTAAATACTCCCTCAATGTATATTTTTTCAATCTCCTCTTCTTCAGTTCTAGTATAACCTTGCGACGTGTTCTTCCAGAATTTAACTCCTATATATTCGGGGGGATTATGGGAGGCGGTTACCATTACACCGGCTTTACACTCAAACTTTTTTGTAAGATAAGCTAGTGTAGGAGTGGTGACAACCCCCAGCCTGTATACATCACATCCACAGCTTGTTAAGCCTGCTAGTAAAGCCGCCTCGATTATATTAGCCGACGTCCTGGTATCTTTTCCTACGAGTACTCTTCCATTTTTAAGTTGTGTAGCTAGTGAAAAACCGAGTTTTAAAGCTGTGTAAGCGTCAAAGTTTTTGTTGAAAACCCCTCTAACCCCTGTGGTTCCGAAAAGTCTACCAGGCAATTAACCAGCCTCATTACCTTCACGAAAATAAAATTTTAAAAATATTACTCCCATTCAGCTCCGCAATTATTACATATATACTTTTTAGCGTAAATAGGAGTGTGGGATGTGTAATCTAAAACTTTGCTTTTATTAGCTTCCTGAGCTACATTTGTGCTACCGCATTTCTTACATTTTAATTGAGTTGACATATTTTACCACGTTAATTATTTTTATTAGGTTTAGGTTTATGTTAATGAAAATATAGTTTAATGAATATAAATATTTTTTTATAAAAAATAATGAAGCGTTAAACTAAACAAAAAATCTATAAGCATGATTATTAATTTAATGCTAAGTTTTTTTAGCAGGCGGAGTGGTTGAATGAAGAAGGTCAGAGATATAATGATTAAAAACTTTAATGAAGTAACTTTAGGGGATAGTATAGCAGCCGCTTATGAGAAGATGAAGGCCTCTAACATAGATACTACAATAGTATTAGATAAGAAGGGCCGCTGTGTTGGCGTGATAACTATATGGGATCTTATGAAAGCTAAGTCGCTATGTTATCCTTTTGACACCACTCCAGTAGAAGAGGTAATGTCTTTCCCTGTTATTACAATTCAGGAAGACAGTCCGATTGAGGAAAGTATAAGTTTGATGATGAATAACAGGATTAAGAATGTGGTTGTAGTCGATAAAGATCAGAGGGTAGTCGGCTTAATCTCCGCTAAAGTTATTGTTGAATGCGATGAATGCGTCATAAATAATAAAACAAGCTGTACTATTGGTAAACCATATAAGATTGCGATTATCGGAGGGACAGGTAAGCAGGGTAGGGGTCTAGCTTTAAGGTGGGGTAAAGTTGGCCATAATATTATGATAGGCTCCAGAAGCCTTGAAAACGCTGAGAAAATAGCTGACCAGATTAGAGCGAATCTGACTTCTATAGGCGTTGAACCTAAAGTTGAAGCGGGTTTGAATAATCAGATTGTTAATGACGCTGAAATAATTGTTTTAACCATCCCCTATCAATCTATTGAAGAACTTATTCTATCAATTAAAGACGGTTTACATGAAGGTCAAATCATTGTAAGCCCTATAGTGCCATTGAAGACGCGTGATAGCGGTGAGATAGGCATAGACAGGCACAGGATTTCAGCAGCGGAGAAAGTTTATTTAATGACTAAGGCATTAGGCCCTGAGACAGTAGCGGCCTTTCACACAATTCCAGCAGCTAATCTTTCTAGAATAGAATTCCCGCTTAACTTCGATGTTGTTGTAGCTGGAAACGATGTGCAGGCTAAAAAGACGATAATGCGGCTTATATCACAGATCCCTAACCTCAGACCTTTAGACGGCGGTTCTCTTAAAAACGCTGAAACCTTAGAGTATCTTACATCTCTCGCTATAAATATAGGGAGAAAGTATAAGAAGCCTACTATCGGTCTGAAATTCATTTAACTTTTATCGGCTGGCGCACTCTGTGAAAGCTGAAGGTGTTCTATAGTTTCCGAGGAAACTTAGCGACTGTGAAATATACGCTTCACAGGAGTACTCGTACAGTTTACGCTCTACGATATCAACGCAGTTCAAGTAGCAGAGTATGGTAAACACGTGTTTTAAAAAAGAGGTGTCTGTGGATTTTTCTGAAGCGGTAAACTCTTCCGGTAGGGAGGGTAGCTCGCATAATTAGTAATTTAAAATTACTCTATGAGTATCCCAGGTTTTAAAGGATCAGCTATTTTACTCTTCGGATGCTCTGAAGCCTCAGAGTCAACTATCTCAACTTGTTCAACGCCGAGTTCTTTTTTAATAAACCAAGCGGAGTCATTTAAAAGTTTTATCTCCTTACCCCGATCTATTTGAAATTCTACAACACTTGTTTTCTGCAATTTTTTCAAGTAGTTTAAAACTTCTTTCCCATATTTTTTAAACTTCTCCTGTTTCATCACTGTTTCAAATAAGTTAACTGGTTTTTTCTGAGCCTCCCGGTACACTTCATACTTCCATTCAGGGGCTATGAAAATACTTATTTTAGAAGGTTCACTGATTTTATTCACTTTAATTATCTCTCTAATATCTGTTAAAAGTGTTTGCAGATACTCCTCCCAGAGGTCATACTCCTTATTTATTTTATTTTCTTCATATTCAGGCCATTTCTCCAGGGAGATAAACCCGGTTTTACCCCAACACGACCATAATTCTTCTGCGAAGTGAGGGAGTACAGGAGCTACGAGTTTAACCATAACCTCCGCGGCTTTTCTGAAAATATTTGAAGGTTTAATTTTTCTTCTAAGATACCATTTTAAATCATTTTGTAAATTGAAGAAAGCCTCTTGTATCGCCGATCTATTCTCCAATCTCTCATAATGCTCTGTAGCTTTCTTAATAGCTAAGTTAACTCTGCTCTCTAACCATTTATCAACCAACTCTATTTTATCATCTAAATTCTCCCCTATATTCTTCAACATATTAAATACAGTTATTATTTTATTTCGAAGACCTATAACGTCGGCTGTCCTCCAATCCGCGTCAGCTAGCCCTTCGGAAGCGTAGGCTAGTTCAAGTCGAGTTGCATCCGCTCCGAATCGATCAACCGCCTCATTTATCGATATGAATATACCTTTAGATTTAGACATTTTCTGTCCTTCAATATTGATCATACCGTTAACTCCGAGTATCCTAGGCCAGTATTTTCTAGGGAAAATAGCTCCGTGGTGGAATAGAAAGAATGTGAAATGATTGTAAACCAGCTCTTTAGCGGAATTACGTAAATCTACAGGATACCAGTATTCAAACTCTTTTTTCACTTCTTCTATGAATCCTCTTTCCAATTTTAGTTTTTCAGCGAGTTCATCTAGGTCTCCTTTACTTAAGAAAACATAGTCGAAGAACTCTCTGGTTAAATGCTCTGCTTTAAGCCGTCCGTCGTTAATATATTTAGCTATCGTGTAGAACGCCATATAAATTGTGGAATCAGATAATGTTTCCACAATCCACTCTTTATCCCAAGGCAGCCTTGTTCCTAAACCTGTTCGCCTAGCACACGCTTTATCCGTCAACCAGTCGATAGTATATTCGAACGCGGTTTTAGCTTCAGGTGGGAGGACAATCGCATTATCTAATACTTCATGAGCTATTTTCTTCCATTCAGGGTTTGAATAAGTTAAAAACCATTGATCTTCTAATATTTTCACAATGCAAGGTGTGTTACACCGGCAAATAACTCTGTCAGCGGTCTCCCACATTATATCAGCTATATTCTTCTCGATTAGATCCGCTGCCAGCTTCTCTTTAATCTCTCTTACAGGTATACCACTATACTTCCCTGTATTCTCCTTCAAAACCCCTTGGTGAAACTCTTTTTTATAAATTATTTTCGTAGCATCCTCTGCTCTAGGATCCTTTTGATCTTTAATCTTCATTTCATTTACAATATCTATTGCCGGATGCTCACCTAAACCCGGTGTTTTAATCAATGAGATTGGTTTAATATCATCTAGTATTTTAGTATCTAAACCATATTTTTCAAGAATCCCAGGATTATTTTTCAAATCGATTAAACCAAGCCAATCATAGGGGGCGTGGCTTGGTACACTCATAACTATCCCTGTAGCGTTACTAGGATCAACGAAATACGCTGGTAGGATGGGGACCATTCTATTAGCTAACGGGACCTCGCAATATTTCCCTAGAATTTTTTCACCTTTAAACTCTTCAATCACTTTAACCTTCTTTTTCTGTTCTATAAATTTTATAACCGCGTCTTTACTAATCACCCATTTTTCGCCGTTAACCTCAGCTTTCACATAATCCGCATCCGGGTTAACCCATACGTTTACAACGCCGAAAATTGTTTCCGGTCTTAGAGTAGCCATAACAAGCCAAGAGTCTTCGAATCTAAATTTTAATATAATATACTCTATAGGGGATACGCCTTCTCCGATAAGTCTATCATGATCTCCTGTCGGGCTTTGACATGAAGGACACCATACAACAGGATGGGTTCCTTTTTGAACGTAACCTTTATCTTTAAGCGTATAATACTGCCATTCTATAAACTTATTATACTCTTTAGTTATAGTAGTAAACTGCCTCCTCCAATCTATAGAGAAGCCTATTCTATTAAATGCTTTTATTCCATCCAAGCGATAGTATTCTACTATGTATTCAGGGTCGCTGAATTTTTTTATATCTTCAGGTCGAACCCCGCTATCTATTAATATTTTAATCTGTTTCTCATCATTTTTTCTAACCCGTTCAGCCACACCTGCTATAGGCTCCCCGGTAGCGTGAAACGCGAACGGGAATAAAACATTATATCCCTGCATTCTTTTAAAACGTGCGTAGATGTCCACTCTCAGACATGTATAAGCGTGACCTAAGTGAAGCGGGCCATTTAAATAAGCATATGGGAAGGTTACAAAAACTTTAGGTTTATCTGAAGGATCGGCTTCGAAAATTTTTGCTTCACGCCACTTAGACTGCCATTTCTCCTCTATAGATGACCAGGATTGCTCCACTTTAGACACCGTCCTTATGTTAAAGTCTCCTACGTGAGCTCCAGATATTTGATTCACCTTTATATATTAATATTTTAACTCGCCTAGCCTATATTTTATAATATGCTCTACTGGTTAATGAGCTCGGCGTCTGCTTATAAATTTTTCAGCCGTAAACATGCACCGGCGGCCTTGCCTTTAACGCCTCCTAAACCACCGTGGATTCTAGTAATTCTAACACCTGTATGCTTCAACTCCCCTTCTTATTTTTCTATTTTCACTAACCAGGTTCCTTGTTCTGTTAAAACTCGCTGAAG
>JAHQXC010000052.1 GCA_029856525.1 Candidatus Odinarchaeia archaeon | reverse complement strand
GCATAGACTGGTATTATAGTAAAGTATTTTACTCCTTGTTTTACACTAAATATAAATATCTCTTAAAATATATTAAAAATACAATTAAAATATTAATTAACAACTTAGTAGGAGATGAGCCGTTAAATGGGAACTGTTAAATTAAAAAATACTACGGCTAAAACATTGAAAATAACGTGGAAAAAACAGATTGTAACCATAGAGCCGGGTGAGGTTAAAGAAGTGGATGAGGAGTTTTTAAAAGATAAAGACACTCAGAGACTTATAAACTACCGTTTACTAGAAAAAGTATAAAATATTTTTTTTACTATATTCTCCTCCAAAATAAGTAGACTTCTTCAAGATCCTCTCTGTTAAAACCATGCTTTTCAATCAGTTTAAGCATAGCTTCATTATCTTTACTTATATAGCAGTAAACCTCCTCTACTTTAAGTTTTTTTAAAATCTCCAGCATCGCCTCTAATAGAGTTCCTCCAACCCCTATATGCCTATAATTCTCGTGAACCACTAGGTATAACTCCGCTTTCATATTATTTTTATCTAAAAAGAATCTTCCATCCCCTATTATTTTAAAATTTTTTTTATCCCCTACCAGGGCTAATAGTGAATATGATTTTTTAAAATCCACGATTAAACCGTCTGTATAAACCTCAGCTTTCTTTATTCTCATGGTTCTCCATGCTTCCAGGGATCTATAGTTTTGAAATAACTTCACTCTGCTATCATCAGATAATTCACTGTAAAACTTTAACAGCTCTTTTTTATCCGTGTATTTTAAAGGTCTTATTAATATTTCAAGCCCGTTTTTTAAAACAATTTTCCGAGGTTTAAAATAATCCACAACATTCACCGTTTAACTTAAAATGTTAGCTTTATAAGTTTGAATAAAAATAACGTATTAATTACGGAATCCTATTAAGTAAGTTAATATTATTTTTCAGGTTTAATAAATTTGAGGATATTGAAATGACAATGAAATTCGGTTTCATATATCACGAGGACTTTTTAAAATATAATTTCGGTAGAGGACACCCTTTAAACTCTATAAGAATTCAAATGCATAAAGAATTACTGGAGTTAAACTCTTTCTTTAACAACCCTGATGTACAGTTGATTACAGCTAAACCATGCAGCGACGAAGATCTTCTAACAGTTCATACACCCGGCTATATAGATTTTATAAGAGAGTTAAGTGAAAGCGGAGTTGGCTCAGTCGACGATAAAGATACTCCTGCTTTTAAAAACATGTTTGAGATAACTAAGACCGCTGTAGGCGGGACGATAACCGCTGTAGATGAAGTTATGAATGGTAAAATAACACATGCTTGGAATCCCGGTGGTGGTTTCCATCATGCTAAACGTGATTCAGGCGGCGGATTCTGCATATTCAATGATATAGCGATAGCGGTAAAACGTTTAATAGAGAAATATAAGCTGCAAAGAATCCTATATCTAGATATAGACGCGCATCACGGTAACGGTGTCCAAGATATCTTCTACGATGACAGCCGTGTTTTTAAAATATCGCTGCATGAAAGCGGGGAAACCCTGTACCCTCACTCAGGGTTCGAAGATGAGATAGGGATAGGAGACGGTAAAGGCTATAATATTAATATTCCCCTACCCATAGGAACATTTGATGAAGCTTACATTCATGTAGTCTACCAGCTTCTACCTTTAATCGCAGAATTTTACAACCCTCAGTTCATCATACTAACAGCAGGCGCCGACGCCCATTTCCTGGATCCTCTCTCACATTTACAGCTTACAAGTACAACTTATATTAGAATAGCGGAGATTATTCATTCTTTAAGCCATAAGTACTGTAACGGTAAATGTCTTATATTAGGTGGAGGCGGTTATAGCTTAAATGCGACTCCGAGAATGTGGTCGCTTATAGTTTCAAAAATTTCAGGAGTGGAGCTTAAAGATGAAATACCTGTCGAGTGGCGTTCTAAATATGTTGAATATTTTGATGATGAAAATGCGCCTGTTAGATTATTAGATGAGAGCCCACCAAAAATCGACCCTGAAAGATATAAAAAAATCTCTAAGTATGTTGAGGAAGTAACTGATCGTGTTAAAGAGAATATATTTATGCTCTACGGGTTCTTTAAACTTATTAAATAGTTTAGCATTTATAATTCATTTCCACGGGTGACGGTTTTGAGTGAAAGCTATAACCGTGTTCGTCTCGTTCTAATCTACGTATTATTGTTAAACCTGCTCGTGGTTTTCAGTAAAATGGCAGTCGGATTCATATCTAACTCGCTGAGCATGATCTCCGATTCATTACACTCCCTATTAGATGCTTCTTCTAATATAATAGGGTTAATTGGGATTCGAATCGCTAGAAAAAAACCGGATGAAGATCACCCTTACGGTCACGCCAAGTATACATCTTTAGCCACATTGTTAATAGCTGTTCTACTTGTTATAACAGCATTCGAAGTTTTTCAGGGTGCTATAACCAGATTTATCACACCTACAACCCCTGAAATAACGGTAATAAACTGGATAGTGATGTTATCAACTTTAGGCGTGAATATTTTTATCTCACGTTTCGAGAAACGCGAGGGAGTTAAATATAATAGTAGTATACTTATAGCCGACTCAGCTCACACAAACACTGATATATATGTGTCTTTAAGCGTTATTGCAAGCTTTATATTAGTGCATTTCGGTTATCCGATATTCGACCC
This sequence comes from Candidatus Odinarchaeia archaeon, assembly GCA_029856525.1. Lineage (GTDB taxonomy): Archaea > Asgardarchaeota > Odinarchaeia > Odinarchaeales > Odinarchaeaceae > Odinarchaeum. The sequence continues at coordinate 6,983 of JAHQXC010000052.1, read as the reverse complement.
TGTGATATCTGTTTTAATCTCTATAGTAATATTCTATACAGGTGTTTCGATAATTAAGAAAATATCCGGGGAATTAACCGATTCACTGGTTATTAGTACCGATTTAATAAAGAAAATTGTCTCTAATATTAAAGGTGTTAAAGGTATTCATAAAATTAGAAGCAGAGGCTCTGTAACGGAATGCTTTGTCGACCTTCACGTAATAGTTGACAGATCTATCTCTGTAGAAGCCGGTCATGATATTTCAGTTGAAGTCGAAAACGCTTTGAAACAAGTGTTTCCTTTCATAAAAGATGTAACTGTTCACATAGAACCCTCCATGGAAAAATAGTTTAAAAGAAGAGATGTTTTCAATGTTAAATGAAACAGTCTGCCCGTATCATCCAAGTAACCTGATCATAGGTTACTGTTATAGGTGTAAAAGACCTGTATGCCGGGTTTGCGGTGTGAGAGTTGACGATAAATATTTATTCGGTGAGAGAGCGCACCTATCAAATTATAAGAGAGTTAATGGATTGTTGAAATCAACCGGTGTTAAAACTAACTTATACGTCTGCAAGGATTGTTTGAATATTAAACCCCGTTTTTCAATTCGCAACCTAATTTATGCAATTTCAGGTCTTTCAGTGTTTCTTATAGGATTGTTCTTCGAACTTTTATTTTTAGCTTTCATCGGAGTCATCGTGTTAGTGATAGGCTTATATAATCTAATCGCTTCTTAAAGTGTTTCAATATTTTAGAAACCGCTGAGTTTAGTCAACCGGATCGCATCATCTACTGTTTTCTGTAATGTAGGCGGTAAATCCGGTACATTAATTGTCATAAACCCTCTCACTATCAGGGAATTCGCCTCCTCTTCGGAAAGGCCTCTGCTCATAAGATATGTTAATTGCTCCTGCTCTATTTTACCAATAGTCGCTTCATGGCTTAGCTCCACACCTGTGGTTTCAGCTTCAAGCTCAGGTATAGCGGTTAACCGTGATTTATCGCTTAAAAGTAAACCATTACATTCAAGATGAGCTCTGCAACCGCTACGTTTACCTATAAGATGGCCTCTAGCGTATATGATGGATTCATCTGCTCCAATGGTTCTCGAAACAATCTTCCCTTTAGCCCCTTCAGCTTCCAGTATTATCCGACCTCCGACATCGTATATTGATTTACCTGTCCCGTAAATAACCGAGTATAACTCTGCTTTAGAGTTTTCACCTTTAAGATAAACTGTTGGATATGTTTGGAGATCCCCTACGTCGCTTAATATAATATAATTGTTTATGAAAACCCCTCCTTCCTCAACTATAGCCGCTGAGCGGGGTCTCACTAATGTCCGTTTCCCCCATCTATGGATCATAGTGAATGTTAGCTTAGCATTTTTTTTAACGTAAAACTCGGTTATTCCAAGATGCAACGCTGGTTCAAGTATATTAGGTGATACGCAACCGGTTACTAAGTGGAGTTCAGCATTCTCTTCAACTATGATAATATTATGGATGTTTTGTTTAATATTCCCAGTTTTAAGCATTAAACACGCTTGAACAGGCTCCCTTATTCTCTGACCTCTTCTAGCTCTTATAAAGTACCCGTTGTGAAGCTCCAGTTCCACGGCTGAAGTATACTTGTCAGCGTCAACGTTAACCGCATTCCAATAATAGTCTTTCAACCATTCATATTTTTCAATCGCTTCTTTAATTGGAAGTATCTCAGCTTTTTGAGTTAAACTATTATAGAAGACTCTATTCTGATCTATTTGAACATATATCCCCGCTGTTTTTTTCTCCTCAGGGTTAACTCCTACATTCTCCATTATCCTTCGTTCTTCAACAGCTATCTGCTTTATATCACTCTCACTTGAAGTTTCTCTGATTTCACTTTTAAATACATTTAAGTCTATGTCAGCCCCTATAGGCGATTTCTTATCTTTAGCTTTAAAAGCAAGTTCTTTTTTATCAGCCAAACCATGTCACCTAAGTTTATTCCTGTTTAAAAACTCTTTATACCCGAATTCTTCAAGTTGTGGGAGAATACTTTTATCTCCGTCAAATACTTTCCTACCTTTATCGATTATGAACACTTTATCCGCTTCAAGGTACTCTAAAATATATCTTGAATGAGTGATTATAATCATAGTGGTTTTACCTGCATCCCTGATTTCTTTAAGCGTCCTACCTACGAGTTTAAGTGAATCATAATCTAATCCAGAGTCAGGTTCGTCGAGTATCATCACCTCAGGTTTCAAACTTATTACCTGGAAGAGCTCACTTCTCCTTATTTCACCGCCTGAGAACCCATCGTTAATATCACGATCCTTCAAATTCTCGATTAAAAGTTTTCTGAAGCCATCAGTTAAATCAGGGGTACACTTATCAGCTTCCCCGAGATGTCTTCCACTTCTATTATCAGAAGCCCGCTGGCAATCCCTGCATATTTTACAAATAAATTTATCTAGTTTAACTCCTTTTATCACAGGAGGGTTTTGAAAAGCTAAGGCGATGCCCATTCTAGCCCTCTCTGTAATAGTCTTGTCGAGTATAGATTCCCCTTTATATAATATATCCCCGCGTGTAACTTTATAGTCCGGGAACCCCATTATCGCCTTAGCTATAGTGGATTTACCTGAACCGTTAGGACCCACTATCGCGTGAACCTTATTTTTTTCAAAATTTATTGAAACCCCTTTTAAAATAGGGGTACTATCAGCGCTAACATGTAAATCGATAAGGGATAGAATATTCTCACCGCTCATTAACTCACCTTGTAAGAATTAAGCTATCTTCGTATTTATTTGTTTCTCATCGGATTTTTTAAACTGAAATGAATTTTTAACTCGATCACCAGGAGTCTTGCAATAACTGTTTAGCTTATACGCGCATTTCATGGAGGTTAGCGCATGCTCTTTGAACAACTTCCGGCAATGCCGGGTGGATATGTAATGCTCTGAGAATATTGTATACACTACTGTGACGGCAATTCATTACATTGATGATTTCTTGTATAAGTATGGAGGCCTCAGGTCCCACTATTTGAGCTCCAAGTATCCTCCCATCATCTTTATTCACAACTATTTTAACTAGACCGTTAGGTGAACCCATAGCCTCCCCCATAGCCACATCTTTAAACCTATAATACCCTATTAACACGTTAAATCCTTGAGCTGCAGCTTCACTAGCAGTTAAGCCGACTTGAGCTATCTGTGGATTTGAAAAAACAGCAGCTGGTATAGCGGTGTAATCCATTTTAATTTTCTCATGATTCTTTGAATTATGCCAGGCTACTTCCACCTCATAGTTGGCTACATGTTTAAACATATATTTTCCTATCGCATCACCAGCAGCCCATATATTCTCCTTACTGGTCTCCAAGTATTCGTTAACTTGAATATAGCCTTCGCTGGTTAATTTAACCCCTGTCCGCTCAGGTTTAAGGAGATCCGCGTTTGAGCGTCTACCTGTAGCTATTAGAATCTCCTCTGCGGTGAAAGACTCCTCTTTATTTGTGTTATTATTAATGCAGGTTACTTTTTTCAGCGCTCCTTCAATTGAAACTTTCACAGCGGTTCTAGAAGTTAACAAGTTAACGTATTTAGAGAATTCTTGAGTGAAGACATCTACTATATCCGGGTCAAGATAATGTAGTATTTTAGGTTTATTATGAATAATGGTTACTTTACATCCCATAGATGAAAAGAAATGCCCGTATTCAGCCGCTACATAACCGCCGCCGATGATAATAAGAGTTGAAGGTATTCTATTAATATGAAGTATCGTATCGCTAGTATAGTAGTTAATTTTATCTAATCCTTCTATAGGCGGTATATCAGGCCTGCTCCCTGAGACTATGAAAATTCTATCCCCGGTTATGATTTCGCCACCTACTTTAAGCTTATAATCGTCTACGAACTCGCCGACTTCTTTAAACCATTTAAGTGCTTTAACTTTTTCAGCTGCTTTAGCTGATTTTTCAGCGCTCTCTGATACAACTTTACGCATTCTATTAAATATTTTCTGATAGTCAATTTTCTCTATTCTCGCGTAAACTCCGAGTTCTTTACCTTTCTCAATAAGTCTTATCAAATCCGCGGGGTAGATTAACATTTTAGTAGGTATGCACCCTCTATTAAGGCATGTTCCCCCTAAAGGCCCCATCTCTATTAAAGCAACCTTCAAATTATCGTTTAAAGCTCTTTCCACGATATTTAAACCGGATCCGCCGCCTATTACGATTACATCAAATTTTTCAACCAATACCGCTCACATCTTTATAACTCGTTAAATCAATTTATCTCAGTGAGGTTCTGGAAAGTTTTTTATAATAGAATGTTTAACTCGCTGAGAATTTATAAGAATTATCATAAAACCGATAAAGTTAAATATTATTAGTTAACATGTATGTGATTGTTTTAGTAGAGGTGTCTTCGAATGCTGATTGAAAAATTTGACGCTGATTTTCTTAAAGATTGGTGGTTTCGCCAATCGAATACGCCCCTAGGGGGCTAGTCTGCTTCGACTTCGACTCTGTGTTAACTCCTGTAGAAATCATAGATGAGCTGGCTAGGATCGCTGGCGTTGAAAAAGAGGTTTGCGAAATCACGTCTAAAGCGATGAGCGGGGAATTAGACTATAAATCCTCTCTTCTAAAGCGGGTTAGCTTAATAAAAGGCTTGAAAGTCAGTGTTCTAAAGCAGCTCGGTGAAAGGATACCTATAACCCCTGGAGCTAAGGAGACCGTTGATTATCTTCAACGCAATAGAATACTGCCTGTGATTATTTCCGGAGGATTCTTTGAGGTTATATTTGAAGCGAATCGTAGAATAGGGATTCCCTTAATACTTGCCAATAGATTACACGCAGAGAACGGGGAGTTAACAGGTGAGGTTTCAGGGCTTTGCTTGACGCCTGAATCTAAAGGCGAGCTTTTAGCTTACCTTGTTTACTTGTTTAATATCCCCATGTCTAAGACTGCAGCGGTCTGCGATGGCGCTAACGATGTAAGTCTTCTCAGGAAAGTAGCTTTACCACTCGGTTTCAAGCCGAAAGAGAATATTAAGTCGCATATAAGGTACTGGTCTGGTAACGATCTAAGAGAGATTCTAGGCTATCTAGTATCTGAAAACTTCCTGTAAACTATTTTAATGAAATTAACCTGCCAGCAGCATCCCGCGTCCATTCCCCGAATACATCTCTAATTTTTTCTAATTCATTTATTTTAAAAACAGGGCCCTCCACACATACTCTATACGGTCCTATATAACAGCTACCGCAGACGCCTACACCGCATTTAATATATCGTTCTAAGCTCACCTCTAGTGGTAGTTTTCTTTCAATAGAATACTCGTATATTTTTCTCAACATTAACTCTGGGCCGCAGGCGTAGACTCTCTCAAAATTATTTTTTAAAACAATCTCCTCTAATAAATCTGTTACAAGCCCTCTGTACCCGTAGGAGCCGTCTTCTGTAGTTACTCTAAAACTGCTAGGAGTTGATTTAAAAATACTGCTTAATTTTTCTATAAAAGGTGTTCTATTTAAACTTCTACCGCCTAATAGAACATTTACTTTCACCCCTTCTCTGACACATAATTCAATAAGGGGTATTAACGGCGCCATCCCTGTTCCCCCGCCTATCACTAGATTATTCAAGCCTGGATTTGAAAACCCCCGGCCATAAGGCCCCCTCACCCCTATAACATCCCCTTCTTTAAGAGAGCAGAGCCTCTCAGTAGCTTCACCTACAGCTTCCACCGTGATAGCTAATTCACTGTTTAACCCAATATGGGAGACGCCCATAGGTATTTCATCCACTCCTGGAATCCATACCATTATAAATTGCCCTGGGACTATCCTCCTAGATATCCTCCTATCTTTAAAATAGATTGTCTTAATGTTCTCAGCTTCACTCTCAATTTTTAAAATTTTACACACTCTAGGCGTGTGCAATCTAACACCTCTTATGAGATAAACCTATTATCTGATTTAGGTTTTCAAGCTTATTCTTCTTCATGTAACGGATTAACCCCCTCTTTATTTTTTCTATAACCTGGTATCCTTTCATAAGTGCGGTGCCTATTTGAATAGCAGAGGCGCCGGCCATGAAGAATTCTAGAGCATCCCTCCAATTTGAAATACCGCCGACACCTATAATCGGTATTTTCACCCCGCTTTCATATATCTCATAGACGCATCTTACCGCTATTGGTTTTATAGCAGGTCCAGATAATCCCCCGAACCTATTACCGAGAATAGGGTATCCTGTGTTAACGTCAATCGCCATTCCTTTAACTGTGTTAATCGCTGTTAGAGCGTCAGCGCCGGCTTTCTCCGCTTCTAAAGCGATTTCCACTATATCTGTAACGTTTGGAGTCAGTTTCACTATAACCGGTGTTTTAATAGAGTCTTTAACCGATTTAACAACTTGATATGTTAACCTGCAGTCCTGCCCTATCAACCCGACTTTTTCATGAGGACATGAGATGTTTAACTCAACGCCGACTACCCCTGTTTCTTCAAATCTTTTAGCTACTTCAATAAACTCGTTTATTGAAGAGCCGGCTACGCTTCCTATCACAGGGACACCTTCGCTGCAGGCGGCAGCGACCTCCCTGCTCATTTCTTCAATTCCAGGGTTTGGCAGACCCATAGAGTTTAGGAGACCGGACGGTGTTGATACAACTGTCGGATTAGGGTTTCCAGGTTTACTCTTTAAAGTAGTGGTTTTAGTAACCACCGCTCCAGCCCCCATATCGTATAATAGTTTAATCCCTTCAGCTGTAGTTCCTAAAATCCCAGATGCTATTATAACCGGGTTAGCTAGTCTAATAGACCCTAAAACGATTTCTAGAGAGGCCATAACATCACCTTAAGGAAACTCCTGAATTTAGGTTTAAGCCAGTTAAGGTAACCATTTTAAAACGTAATATGCCTAAAACCAGGTATTAATTTTAAATTTTCACAGTGGAAGAAGCGCATGCTAAAAGACTTTTCTAGAAC
>JAHQXC010000118.1 GCA_029856525.1 Candidatus Odinarchaeia archaeon | reverse complement strand
ATTAAATAGTAATTGAGTATGAATTAAGGTGAAAATATGAAAGAGGATGTAATTAAAGCAGTTTTCATTAAGTATCTTCAGAACTTAGATAAGACTCCTAAATCTAGAAAGGAAAATGTTCCATAGTAAAGAATTTCTTATATTCTTCAACCCAAAGATCCAGTTTTCTAAAACCGGTTGCCACCTTTCCTGGACCTAGCCGACCGGGATGACTATAGATAATAAGCTAAAAGAAAAGGTAAGATAACGGAAATAAAAAGAGAAAAAAAGAGGGGAATAAAAGCTTACTCTAGGGTTGCTCTTTCGTCTCTGCCCTGAAGAACTCTATGACCTGCTCTTGGGTTGGCAATAGGTCCAACACTTCAGAAACGTAAGAGCTTAAAAACCTCTCAAACGGGAAATCTTTTGCTAAAGAATCCAGCGTTAAAGGGCTGTTTTAACGCCTCGTTTATGAGTTTTTCAACCATATTCTTCTGATAATCTAGGGATTTACCTAAAGAAAACAGGTTTTTCCTCCCCTGTTTCCCCTGTTTTCTCGCCTTCTTTCTCCCTCCCCCTTTCTCCCCCATTCCTAACTTATCAATTAAAAGCTAGAAACATTTATACTAAAACTAATCCTATTCAGAGGAGGGAGTGCATCCCCCTATTACAACGATCAAAACGATAGGCAATATAGCTGCTCTAAAAACGTTGATATTGCAGTTGATTATCCAGGCTTTTGCGCGCGCACACTTTAAATATTACTTTTCGTAAATTTTAAGCTATTATGGAGGTGGAATTTTGGGCTCGACTGGTGGCGGTTTCTTAATAGGCTTTGGCGCGTGCCTTCTACTGGTAAGCCTTGTAGTCTTTAGTGTTTTGGCCCAGTTCTACGGTCAAATCATGGGGTTGAAAGGTGTGGTTGAACAGATATATTACATAACGCATTCAGCCGCTTATGAGGGCGCCATGGGCGCGATGGAAACGCTTTCGCCCTACGCCAACCGAATAGCCGACATTATAAGCGGGATACCAGGCTTGTCAGGCTTGGCTTGGGCTTTAAGGCAGATCGGAAGCGCGGCTTCAAACATGAGAAGCATATACTATGCAAGCGAAACAGCCTACCGAGCCATTCGGGTAGTCGAGATGGCACCTGAGTATTTATTCTTCGGAATGCTTTTGGGGCTTGTTCTAATCGTAATAGGCGCTGTCCTTGTCGTGAGAGCAAGAAGAAAAAGCGCTCCCCCGCCGCCTCCGCCGCCTCCTCCCTCCTGAAAATGAAAACACCATAAAATTATTGTGCATAGAGAAAAAAGAGAGAAAAACGAAAACAGTATTCCGAAGCTAGGAGGCTTTCAGGCTGAAAGGTTTATATTCAGGTGCGTTTCCGCCTATTTTTCTACGCTCGACATAGCTATATTTAACTCCACACCTAGGACACATTTTAGCGGGCTTCTCCTTTACCTTTTTCGGCATTTTTAGCAAACCCCCATATATCCAATGGCATTTAGGTAGTTACCTATCCTTTTCTCAACGCTTTCGATTATCTTAGCGGTCTTCATGTTCGCATATACCGCAAATAGCCTAGCTACCTCTTCGAAGCCACATTCAACACGCTCCCGAGTCTCACACCCATTCTCCGAAAAGTCCCTTATTGAGACGATATAGCCCCTTTCTCCCCCTTTCCTCCAGCCCAGCAGGTGAACCTCAGCATAACGTTGTATCTAGAGATAAACCCGGCCTCGTAAACCGGTCCTCCGGCAACCGGGGAGCCGTGCCCTCAATAGAGAAGGAAAGCTTTATCACGAGGGGGATTAGAGCGCCCCTCAAAGTATTACACCGTAGTACTTTTGACCTATGAAATCCCTCAAAGTTACTACAGCGTAGAATTATTTATTCTAGAGGCTTGTGGGGTCCCTAAGTCTCCTCCCCGGTAGACCGGTCTGTAAAAAATTGAGTTTTCAAAATGACCGGTTAAACAGTCATTGAGTATACCCGCCCATTATCCCCGGCCGACCGGGAACCTGTGACCTAGACTCCTAGGTTTATCCTGAGAGACTCAGGTCCCGACAAACCGGTTAGCTTGTAGCCCGTTGTTGAGCTACCGGCTAAACCGGAGTCTTGCTTACTCACTGTTGGGTCTTCAAATGACCCCCGCTACCTGGATACGGCGTATCCAAAAGAAAAGCGCTACCGGTTAGAGCCCTTTCTCTTGAATTCATGATCATTCGCAACCTCTTTGGTTGTTCTGCCATTTGATCTGGAATGTAAGCGGTGGCTCTGTGATTCCGCTTGATTGTAAATTTCTTCATAACATAAGCAGTTTTCTCTAGAATTTAACATTAATAAAGACAAGATTATAGATATGGCGGAGGATATGTGTGAGAAAATTATGCTGAAACTGGAGAATGTGCAATTTGATAGAGGAAGGTTCCGAAGGTATTTGGGCAACATTGGCGAAATTATAGCGAGGGAGGTGTTGTTGAAAGAGGGTTTTAAAGTATGGTTGTTCACGCC
>JAHQXC010000117.1 GCA_029856525.1 Candidatus Odinarchaeia archaeon | reverse complement strand
AACAATACGGTCACTGTTACTGCGGTTTATATCTTTCTAAAGAATTCTATAATACTAGGAAACCTGTTTCCTCTATACCTGATAGACGCTATCTATAAATATCACTCTCCTCTTTCTAGGACGCTGAGAGAGCTGAGATTTTTAATTATTATTTTATAATTTTTAGAAGTAAATCAGTTAGTTTTCTAAAAACCAAGTTAAACTTTTTACTAAATAGCCCTTTTTTCATTAATTTATGTTGAAGTAATCCTTTATACATGGCAACTCGAAGCTTGAACTCTGTAAACCCGCTTTTATACAATAGGTCGTGTCTGGTGGGGGAACCTTTTTTCTTATACCATTCGCGGTGAGTTATTCTATCTTTAACTTTTTCATATAATCCTGTTCCTGGTATCGGATACGGAAATGAATATGAGAGATAGTCTAAGGGGAGGGTGGATGAAAAATTAACAGTTTCTATTATCGTATTTGTCGTATCCCCCGGATACCCTAAAATAAAGAACCCTCCTGTTTTTATTCCCGCTTTATGAGCTACTTTAACAGCGTGCTCAGCGTCTTTCTTTGTAATTTTTTTGCCCATTATTTTTAGAACTCTATTATTGCCTGATTCTATACCGAAGAATATGCGTCTGCAACCGGCTTTAGCCATTAATTCCGACATTTTTAGTGTAAGTATATCAGCTCTGCTTAGACACTCCCATTCTAAATCTATTTTTTCACTAATAATTATCTTACATATTTCAGCGACTCTTCTTGGATTTTGAGTAAAACAATCGTCTGTGAAAAATATTCTTTCATAGCCTAATTCTTTTATTTTTATCATTTCTTCAATAACGTTTCTTGGACTCCTCTCCCTGTAGCTTGCTCCGAAAACAGGGTTGCTGCAAAAATCACATGAATACGGGCAGCCTCTTGTTGAAATAATACTCGTAGAAGTATATCCGTGAAATTTTCTCCAATACCATTTATACTCCTTATTTGGGAATAACTCCCTTGCTGGAAAGGGGATGCTATCTAAGTTTCTGATTAAACTTCTTCTACCTGTTATCTTAATTTTATTACCGTCTTTGTAAGCTAAACCCTTAATTCTTCCAAACTCTTTTTTTGACTCGTATTCATTTATTATATCGATTATAGTCTCCTCCCCCTCTCCTAGTATAACTATATCAAAGTCGTTTAAGTAATAATCAGGTGTTAGCGTCGGGTGAGGGCCGCCTGCTATCATCAACTCCACATTTTCACGTAGGGCTTTGGCTATTTTAATAGCGTTGTGATTTATAGTAACCATTGAATATATTCCTAATATTCTTGGATTTAACATAGATATTTCGCTAATACTTTTTTCAAGTGTTTTAAATGTGCAGTCTACTATTTTGACAGTTAAATCCTTTTTTTTATTTAATATGCTTGAAGCTATGTAGCCTAAACCTAAAGGCGGATATCTGAAAATAGATCTATCATATTCAACGTTTATATATGGATAGACCAATACAATATCAGTCCTCATTAACACACCTGATGTTTTCGAAGCTACCGATTTTTACTATATATGAAATTTTTTTAACAGGTGGCGATGACAATATTATACCACTCCAACTATGTCTGGGGGAGAAAACCTCTCTACCCATAAATCCTTTCAAACCGATGGGTATAATCACTTTAAACCCTATTTTTAGATTAGGAGAGTAGAATACTGCATAATCAGATTTAATAGTTTGCCAGCCCCTTATCTGAGCACTCTTAAGTTTAAGCCCGGAACCATCGAAATACTCTGTGAAAAAGCCTCCCCCAAGCTCATTGCAAATATATATTTGCTGGAGATTCTTTGTATCAACGTTCTCAAAGAGAACTTCAATTTTAATTCTACCATTTTCCTGCTCATAACTAAACTTGGCTTCAGCGGAACCTTTACTTTCAACTTTAATAAAGCATGTTGAAGAAATTTTATCTTCGATGTGAATTCTTCTTCTCAGTTTCTCCCATAGATAAAGATAGAAGTAACCTAGATTTGATTTATATATGCTGTTTACTAATCGAGAGGGAACCCATGAGAAATATTCGATATTATTAGTTTCTTTTTGATTTCTTTCTATTAAATTAAAAACGAATTTTTTACACATTAATTTTAAATTATTCTCCGATAATATTTTACCTTCTCCAGGAAAATAAAAATCTCTCTTATACTGTAGGATTGGGGCTCCAAATCCTAGACCCTCCTCACATAAATCAATGTTTAAACCATTTATAACAGGTATTAACCCTTTCTGAACGTAAGCAGATTTACCTTCACTAGGATATGGTTCCTTATATAATTTGAAACTTATCATTAACCTCCCTTTATATATTTATAATCATATATATCTATAATCTTGTAAGATATCTCTTATGAAATATTAGTTTCAGTTAACTCTCTATATTCTTATTAATAAGTTCTATCTAGATAAAATATAAAACTAGTTGTTTTTAGGTGTAATGGATGCTTGTTGAAGCTATAAGACATCTTATCGAAAA
>JAHQXC010000116.1 GCA_029856525.1 Candidatus Odinarchaeia archaeon | reverse complement strand
GTAAAGCTCGAAGCTGTCGTTTAAGCTCTTCTTTAGACGGAAAACTGATCGCGCCTGTAGGGCAGCGTGGAGCGCATGATTGACTGGGAACATTACAGTTATAGGGATCGTCTACAACAACTTTATCCCCTACACGCTTGAAAACCTTCATATGACAGTAGTCGACGCAGAAGTAATCGCATTTAGATGGATCACACTTCGAGTAATCTATTCTAGGATACCAGTCTATTTCTCTTCTAGGCAGACCGTAAGGATTAGGGGAGGCGTAAAGCTTCTCCCCGTAGTATCTCTCCTCTTCCAAGTATCTTTTCTTCTCCATTTCTCACGCACCGACCAGTTTATTCACAGCTTCAGCCACCTTCTTCATAGCCTCCTCCGTATCCATGTTCCTTAGATCCAAGGAGACAACCTGTTTATCGAAGTCTAAGCCTTTCTCACTGAATACATCCTTGAACATTTTCCTCTGCATTCTCGGATCGCAGGCTCCTATAATATACACTGTATCTTTATCTCCTTCTCGCAGGTAGTCTCTGAGAAATTTGTCTCCGTCTGTTACACAGAGCTGCGGGTGTACAATCGCATATTCAACGTCCAGTTCGTTTCGAACATAGTTGATTAACTTCCATAAATTCAACTTAGAGAAGCCGGGGCACTCCCCGGTGCAAAAGCACATTATAAATCTGGGCAGTTTCTTTTCACTCATAGATGTCACCGCTACAGCAGTTAATATATTAACATATTTAAATATTTCGATGCGATATTATCTAACAGGCTGCTGCTCATATAATTCACGGCGGCGAGCTTCTAAAAGATTAACCGGAAGCCCAGCGTATTCAGCCGCGGAGAAAACTTGTACACCTTTAACTTCACCCGCTTCAAAAACAGGTTTAAACCGTTCACGCCAGTCAACGTCGCGTAAAGCATGATGGTCTAAGATAAGCTTCTCCAAAGGACATTTATCGAGAATCATTAAAATATTACTTAAAGATTTATTAAAAGACTCGAAGCTATACTTGTAACCTAGCATATAAGTCATAGCGCCGTCTAATATCAGCATATTCGGCTTACACTCTAGAATATAATTTAATTGATCGTCTAAAACAGGACCCTCCACATCCGAAGAGTAGAGCAGCCTGTAACCGTCGTCGATTAAAACCTCTAAAACATAGCCGAGCCTAGGGTCAGCTCCATGGCAGACTGGAGGTGAAAACTTCACCAATGTTTCACCGAATCTAAAAACACTGTTATCAGCGAACTCTAATCTACAAGGCAGCCCTTCAATCTTATCCAAGAAGAATTTAGAACGCTTAACCTGGCTGAAATTAATATTATTCTTAGGATGCTTAACGAGAACAGTTTTACCCTCATATATGTAAGTATCCTCAAACGGGTTGAAATGGTCGAAATGATAGTGAGTTATTAAAAGAACATCAGCTCTCTCAGCGTAGTCTAATATCCGCCGCCACGACTCTGATAAAGCTTCAAGCTCAACAGGGTGAGGGGGTAAACCGAACCTGTAAGGAGCAAGCGAAACACCAGGATCAATTAAAATACGAGCATCCCGGGTTTCGACAAAACAGCACATAGAACGGGTACCTAAACTTTCGAAAGCTAAAGGTTTAATAAATATTAAAGCCACCCCACTGTTAAATTATCTAATATATTACGTGTTAAAAACTAATTTATAATTAATTTCAAGATCTTTAATAGATTAATTAGATAATAAAGAATTTGACGCCTAGACGTCACCCTAATTTTTAGAAAAATTAAGATCTAAAAAACACTGGTGGAAGAATACTATTATACGCTCAGAGTAATTTATTAGATGACTGTGTTAAAACGTGTTAACCGCTGCTTTCAACTCTCTTATTGAGTGATCGGAACCGTCTATTCGAAACAAAATTTTCTCAAATAATGTTATCCACGCTCGCGCGCTTTAAGATTAAAGCTGCTTCTTCAATGCTTTTGTAAGTTGCTTGACATCTTTGCCACGGAGGGTCTACGCTAATGACTTCTACCGTTACTTCCTTCATTATAGGATTTCTCAGATATCTAGTTACAAATAGAAAAAGCGTATATATTCTTTTGTTACAATCCGTAACAAATAGAAGGCTATGAATGAACTTGATAAAAAATTATATTCATCCTATAAGAGGGCGGCCGAGCATCTCTGTCACCAATAGTTGAAGCATCAACAATTATAAAATATTTGTCAATCAAAATCGTTGCAGCTAAAGAAGGCGACGATGCACCGTGTGTAATAAACTGTGGCAAATTTATAAGATATGAACAAGGAAAGTGCCTTGCTTGCCCGGCAACAAAGTCTATAATGATCAACTGTAACCTTCATGCGAAGACGAATTGTGGGAGTGTGTATCCCTTTGAATAATTCAAGCATTAAAAAAGGCTTGCAAGAAACAAACTTGGAGAATGGGTTAGAAACCCAGGAAGTGCAGAGGAGACTCGCACAGTATGGGTACAATGAGGTACCTGAGAAGAAGGTAAGCTTTTGGG
>JAHQXC010000051.1 GCA_029856525.1 Candidatus Odinarchaeia archaeon | reverse complement strand
AAAAAAATTTTTAGATATTATTTCAATGATCAGTTTACTCGATAGCTTCCTCTTCAGATATCTCTGTTTCTTCGAAGTATACTCTTAACCGTTTAAGTACAGTTTTAAGCTGGTTTAAAAGCCTCGTTGTCAAGATCGGGTTATACTCTTTTTCTGGTGTTACGTATATTGTCATCCCACACCAGATAGGTGTTACCTGAATTGGTACAAAGCAGTTGGATATTCCTAGTTTTCTCCGGTTTTCATCCATTATCGCAGGCAGATTCTCCTTAGGAACACCTTCTTTTAACATTTTCACTATTTCTTTTTTAACTTTTAGTAGTTCTTCTTCACTTAAAGGGACAGCTACTAGTATATCCCCGCTTTCAGGGTCTTCAATAAACTTTATAGTTGTTAGTTTATCGTATAAGTCTTTAGCGTACTTCGGATCGGTGTGAAGCAGAGCCTGCTCTTTAGCTTCTTCAAGGTATTCTATGATTTTATCTGGTGTTATATCATTTAACTTGTTGAGGTTCTCTAATTGTTTACTATCGGAGTGAGCTGTCCCTGTTAACCCTGTGAGGAATCCCATGAATTCAACTAAGCTGTCGTGTTTTAAAGGGATTCCCTGCGGGGGGATATCCATTTCAAACTTCACTTTTCTATTAGTAACTGTGAGCCTGTTTCTATCGAAGATTAACTGGTATGGCCATGAAGATATTTCTCTCTCATAGAATTCTCTGATGCTTTTAATATGCTCAACCGGATAATTGTTTTTCTCTAATTCCTCTATAACTCTCATCGTTGTACGCCATGTAAGTTGACAGCAGTCACTGGAACCGTCTAAATACAAGTCTTTGAAGAAATCTGTTTCTATGAGTTTATATGTGTCAGCTGGCAGCTCTAATCTCTCACTTTTATCGTTTACAAATACTATTTTATCCTGTAAAACGTATAGTTTAAACATGTCGCCTAGTGAACCTTTATCTATTATGTTTTCTTCACTCGCCGGGATATTGTTAACAGTTATGAAATATTCGTCACCGTACCTGTTCACGTCTATTTCTAGATGACCGGCTTCTATGTTCTCCCCGCGAGCGAATATTCGAACACCTGTCTGACGCTTCCAGTAAAGTATCGATTTAGCTTTATAATTTTCCAGCTCCTCTCGGATTCGATCCCTAGCCTGGTTTAGTTTCACTACTCCTTCAGGTGTTTTTTTAACACGGTCTTTTAAGTCTGGTGCTGTGTTTAAAACGGTAACTAGATCTGGAAGCATAATCATCTCTTCTATCAGTTTATAGGAATATTTCTTTGAATATAGCTGTTTTATCGACGGCTTCAGTAGCTTTTAGAATATACGTTAATATTTCTCGTTCAGTTATTATTCCGATCAGTTTATCTTCTTTTAAAACCGGCAGCCGTCTAACATGCTTCTCTCTCATAATTTTTATAGCTTCGAATATAGTGTTATAAGGTTTAATTGTAACCGGATCCTTTGTCATAATATCTTTAACAGTGTAATCCCCGGGGTTTTTATCCTCTGCTAAAATCCTGTATACTAGGTCTCTTTCAGTTACTAAACCTTGAACCCTCTGGTTTTCATCAACAACTATTAGACTGCCTATTCTCTCTTTTCTCATTATCCGGGCTGCTTCACTTACTTTCATCTCAGGTGGACATGTTTTAGGCTGCCTCATAACGTCTATCACGTAATTCATATATGAACACCTTTATGGTTTTACTTATAAATACTGGTTTATGCTATAAATTTTTCTTTTCACGGGAAGTAGCTTTTCCCTAGGACGGTTGTTATCGCCTCAACGTTTATCATACCCACAAGTTTATTATTATTATCTAAAACCGGTAGCGCTGAGAAATCGTATTTTTTCATTTTATTAGCGGCTACATGGATATCGTCTTCCAGATTCACTGTGATAACGTTTCTAGTCATGATCTCCTCGATTTTCGAGTAGTGGCCTGTTATTGCTTTACATAAATCCCAGGAGGTGACTATGCCTATGAGCTGGTTGTCATCGTCTACTACCGGTAGGTGGGTGACTGATTCGTTAAGCATTATCTGAGCGGCTTTCTCAATGTTATCCTCAGGTTTCAAAACCTTTATTCCCTTCATCATGATGTCGCGTACCTTGTTCTTTGAAAGAAAGTTTTTTACTATATAATTCATCTGGCCTTTCTCAACTAGGAAAGCGTCGTGGCCGTAGTCTGATTCCAGCTCCTGGTATGTGACATCTACGTTATTAGCGGATAACGCTAAAACGATTTCTTTCTGCTGGTATGTTGGATATAACCAGTCCGAGGTTATGCCTATGACCAGAACCTTGCTTTTCACATTTTTGAAGGCTTCCGCTAAAGATCTTTTCCCGTTATTTGTGAGATCAAAATAGTCGACTGCTCTTGTTAAATATAGATAGGAGTTCGCGTCGAATCTTTTAACGAAATGCGCTCCTTTATATTGCAGGTAGCTTTCAACCTGGAATTCTATGTTGAAATCATAGCCGTAGCTTTCTTTTCCCTGCAGTTTTCTACCGAATTTTTCACGCATGGAACTATCGCTTAAATATGTTATATGGCCTATCATTCGAGCTAAAGCTAATCCCGCCCGCGGCGGCTCCTTATCATAGTAGTCTCCTCCATTCCAGTTAGGATCCGACATTATGGCGACTCTCCCCACCTGGTTGAATGCTATGCACATAGGTGAGCTTCTTGCAGATGTTGCTATTATTATCGCTTTCCTCACATATTCAGGGTAGTCTACTAGCCATTGAAGGGCTTGCATTCCACCCATAGAGCCGCCTATCACAGCGTATAGTTTTCTTATTCCGAGATAATCTATTAACATTTTCTGAACTTTAACCATGTCTTCTATTGTAATCACTGGGAAGTCTAAGCCATATGGTTTTTTAGTTTTAGGATTAATGGAGGATGGTCCTGTTGTTCCTTTACAGCCTCCTAGAACATTTGTGCATATTACAAAATACTGGTATGTGTCGATGGCTTTATTCGGCCCGATTAGCATATCCCACCATCCGACCTGTCCTTCTTTATTGATCCCAGCGACGTGGGCGTCGGCGGTGAGAGTCGGCTCGACTAGAATCGCATTACTTTTATCTTTATTCAGCTCCCCGTATGTTTCATACGCGATTGTAATGGGTTTTAAAATAAAACCGCTTGTAAGCTGGACTCCCTCTTCGAAAGTAATATACTGTGTTTCAACCAGTCCAACCGTATCCTCCTCGTAATCTGACATTTCAACCACTCGCTTTAATAGCGTTATCTAAATCTTCTATTAAATCGTTTACATCCTCAACTCCTATTGAAAGCCTTATAAAATCATCTGTTACACCTGCAGCAAGTCTTTCTTTCTCAGTTAACTGTTGATGAGTTGTACTAGCCGGATGTATGGCTAATGATTTAACGTCTCCTATATTCGCTACATGTGAGAAAACTTTAAGTGAGTCTATGAATTTTCTACCCGCTTTTAAACCGCCTTTGATCCCGAATCCTATAATCGCCCCATAGCCGTTGCGTAAATATTTTTTAGCTAGTTTATGAGTCGGGTGATCTGGAAGCCCTGGATAGTTAACCCATGCTACTTTAGGATGCTGGCTTAAATATTCAGCTATTTTTAAAGCATTATCGCATTGTCGTTGCATTCTCAGATGTAGGGTTTCCACTCCTTGAAGTATAAGGTATGCGTTAAACGGGCTTAGTGAGGGTCCTAAATCTCTTAGAAGTTGAACCCGCGCTTTAGTGATATACGCTTTTTCACCGAAGCTTTCAAGATAGTTTACTCCATGGTAGCTTGGGTCCGGTTCAGTTATTCCTCTGAAGGGTTTTCTACTCCAATCGAAACGGCCTGAGTCAACTATTATACCTGCGATTGTGTTACCGTGTCCGCTTAAATACTTGGTCATAGAGTGAACTATTATATCGGCACCGTATTCGACTGGTTGTATTAGATAAGGGGTGGTTACCGTGTTATCTACTATAAGTGGAATATTATTGTCGTGGGCTATTTTGGAAACACGCTCTAAATCTATCATGTCTAGTTTCGGATTCCCCAGTGTTTCAACGAACACTGCTTTAGTGTTCGAGTTTATTTTTTCATTGAAATTCTCCGGTTCGCTCGGATCTACGAAATGGGTTTTCACACCCATTTTTCTTAGAGTCACCGCTAATAGATTATATGTTCCACCGTATAAGTTTGATGAGGAAACAATCTCTTCACCGTTCTCGCATATATTTAACAGGGCTAGTGTTATAGCGGCTTGACCGGAGGCTGTTGCAAGCGCACCTACACAGTTTTCTAAAACGGATATTTTTTCTTCGAGAATCGCGACAGTTGGATTACCTATCCGAGTATATATGTTTCCCTGTTCTTCTAATGCGAAGAGTTTAGCTGCATGCTCAGTGTTTTCGAAATAATATGCTGCTGTCTGATATATCGGGGGGAAGCATGAGTGTGTGGTAGGCTCCCCTCTATAACCTGCATGAACAACTTTTGTATTGAATCTTACTTCTTTCATATTCATCTCCTAAATTACTCACAGTAATATTAAAGCTTTAAATTATTAACCTTAGAATATACAACATGTATATAATAGTTTCGCAATATTTAGACAAGATGAGAACCCTATTTTAATTTATGCGGGGGGTAATACTTGAAAATCGCGATACTGAGCGGAGATAACAGGTTAGGCTGGCCTGGAAACCAGTTAATACGAGCTGTTGAACAATCCGGCCACCAACCTTTATTAATTAGACTAGACCAGGTAAGCGCGCTGCTAGCCGGTGAAAAGAGTGAATTCTATTTTAACAGAGAGCTTTCATCTTTCGACGCTGGTATAATAAGAGGGTTAGGCGCAGCTAGCACAGATGAAATAACTTATAGAATCTCTCTTTTAGAGCATTTAAGCTTAGACGGCAAGATTTTAATCAATAAACCATACGCTTTTAGAAGAGCTAAAGATAAGTATGCTACACTGGTTTCACTGAGTAAAAATAGAATCCCTGTACCTAGGACACTGGTAACAGAGGACGCGGAGCAGGCTTATAAAACCGCTGAGGAATGGGGGAGCGTGGTGATTAAGCCTTTAATAGGTTCTCGGGGATTGGGGCCGATTAAATCAGATAACCCAGACTTATCTTATCGAATAATTAAAACTCTTAAACGTTTACATCAAGTTTTATACATTCAAGAATATATTCCAAACCCTGGTCGCGATATACGAGTCTTCGTTATAGGAGGCCGGGTAATCGGGGGAATGTATCGTGTAGCGCAGACCGGAGAGTGGAAGAGTAATATTTCAGCTGGTGCTAAACCCTGTAAACTAGTTTTAAACTCTGAGCTTGAAGAGTTAGCTGTTAAAACAGCCAGCGTCATGGAATTAGATTACACAGGTATCGATATAATAGAGTCTAGTGAAGGCTATAAAGTGATTGAAGCTAATGCAGCTCCTTCATGGCACGGTCTCAGCGAGGTTGTAAAAATCGATATAGCTAAGCTGATAATAGACTATCTTATCTCTAAAATAAAATGTTAAAGCATCTTCGCAAGATATAACGCGGTTTTACGGTTGACTCCGCTGTTAACCAGCTGGTAAACGTCTTCAGGTGTATCCAGATCAAGCTCTAAGTCCTCTGAATCATATATTAACAGGCTTAAACCCGCGTTTAAAACCTCGGTGGCATGCTCACGGAAACTATTCAATCCATAATGGAAGCATATAATCTTCCCGGGGGGTAAAGCGATTAAATTAGTTCCATTATCATGCGCAGGGGATATTATAACACTCCTCTTAAGCTGGGAGATCATCTTAACGATCTCATCCACACTCTCATGTTTAATGAGAGGTATATCTGAAGGTATTATTATAACAGGGTGATCGCTTAACTCATCTAAAGCCTCGTTTAAAAACGTTTTAAGCGCGTTATTGACGTCTAATCCATGCTTCTGAATCACGACAACAACGTTACTATAATAAGCCTCTCTCTTCAAAAGCTCGTCATCTGTTAAAATATAAATTTTATTTATGAAATGAGAATTATTTAACTCTCTTATAATATCCTCTAACATAACTAATACTAACAGCTGTCTCTGATAACTTCCAAGCATGTTTGAAAGCCTATTTTTACTTTTAGAGAGGTTTTTAACAGGAATAATTATATTCGCTTTAACCTCCATTTTTAACTCTCCTTCAACCCGACTGCTTTTAATATAAACCTGCTTAGCCTTATTTTATCTTTTAAACTATTCATAACAGTGTCAGTTACGTGAACCTTGTAGCCGAGCTCTTCTATCTTATTCTTCAAGTAAGCGTCTCTCTCATCTAGAATGAAAACATCAGCTAAACCTTTATAATACTCAGCTACACCTAAAGCGGAAACCTCGAATCCAAGCCCTGCCATAAATTTATCCGCCGGACCTTTTAAGGGAGCTCCTTGAATAATCGGCGTCACCGCTACTCTTATACAATCCGCTTTCTTTAATTGTTCGCGAATACCTTTAACTGATAGAATAGGACCTATCGAAGCTATAGGATTGCTAGGAGATATTATTATTATATCCGCTCTGGCTATGCTTTCTAAAACATGGCCGCCGGGTTTAGCTTCATCTGAACCCTTATATATCACGTTTAAAACCGGATCCCGGCATTTTCTCTTCACAAAATACTCTTGAAAAGAAAGGTAGACGCCGGAGTCCACCATTACCATTGTTCTAACAGGGTCATCGCTCATCGGCTGAAGGTTAACTCTATCTAGCCCTAGGTTTTCGCATAGAATTCTCGTTGCTTCAGTTAAACTATAACCTTTCGTTAAAAGCTCGGTTCTAAATATATGCGTGGCTAAATCACAGTCCCCTATATTAAACCAGCTCTCTTTTTTATAGAATTCGCTGAGTGCTTTTAAACAACGGAAGGTATCGTCTCTAACACCCCACCCTTTCTCTTCGTCAACCAGTCCGGCTAGAGTATACATTACAGTATCTAAATCCGGGCTGATATATAATCCGAAGAGTTCCAGGTCGTCTCCAGTGTTACAGATCACGTTAAGCCTGGTTTTATTTAAAATATTATAGAATCCTTCAACCAGTTTAGCTCCGCCAACCCCTCCACTTAACATGGTGACCTCCAATAAAACCCCCCCGGGCTACACTCCGTCTATAATATATGTGACCTCTTTTACACTTCTCCTAGGCGGTGGAATAGGCTTCTCCGCCGGGTAGCCTACTACTATGAAAGCTTGAGGTTCATATTCTCCGGGCAGCTGGAGTAATTCACGGATAAGTTTTTTACAGAATAAAGGCGCGCACATCCAGCATGCGCCTAACCCTTCAGCGGAGGCTCCTAGTAGAATATTCTGGATAGAGGCGGCTACGCTTTGAACACCCATGATAAACTCGTTTTCATCCCGGTTCTCATCTCTATAACTCCATAAAACCGTTTTATCCAAGCATACTAGGATTAAAACCGGGGATTCTTTTAACATCAACTTAGATTTTAAAAGCCTTCTCTCAATCATATCTGAAGGTAAACCGTCTCTCTCCATATCCGCTTTATATAACCGGCTCATCTCCTCTACGAGTTTACCTCGTATATCTTGGTTTAATATTAGTATAAACCTCCAGGGCTGAGAATTATGAGCGGATGGAGCCCAAACCCCGTATTCTAGTATCTTTAAAATTTTTTTATATGAGACTTCACGTTTCTGAAAGACACGTATACTTCTCCGTGAATAAATTAGTCTTTGAAGTAACCTCGCCGAGTTTTTTAGACTCATAAATTCACCTGTATTTAAATCTTTCAAAACTTATGATTAATCAATAATCATCTTTCATTTAACCAACACGAGTTTACTCATTTCAACACCTTTACGGTGACCTATTTCATCAGCTAAATTTCTAAGCCTACCCCCGTTTCCTTCAACAGCCAGTATCTCTAAACATTTATGCTCGTCGAGGTGGATGTGAACCGCGGTTTTAATATTCTCGTGATAGATGTGTTGAATATGAGTTAGATAATCTGAGATTCCTGGTACATCATGATCATACATTAATAGAAGCGCTCCTATGAAGCGGCTGTCCTCCTCATATCTCCATTTATTCTCGGTTATGAAAAATCTCAGAGCATCTCTTATCGCTTCAGATCTTTTAAAATATTTTCTAGTTTTAACAAACTCGTCGAACTCTTCTAAAAGCGCTTTTGGCAGTGTCATACTAACCCTTATAAACTTATCCGTCATTTAAACCACTTCTACAAGTTGTAGACTCTATTTATAAATGAAGTTTAAACTTATAATATATATTCTCCTACCGTAATAACCTTGAAATATAGTTTAACTATTAAATAAAATTTTTATATAGCTTTAACTACACGATTCTGAAGATATCGCACGGGGATCTCATCATGCGTTTAATCGTAGATAGAACTTTAAATGAGCGGGTTAAAGGGTTAACTGTAGCCTCCGCTATAATAGAAGCTGTAAATATTAAACCTGTTGACGCGAAAATTTTAGAGGATTTCGAGTTGAAGCTGAAAAATATTGCTTTAATAAAATTCAAGGATCCTGACACTTTAATCAGATCCGAGGATATTATAAGATATCAGACTTTCTTCAGAGATGTTTTGAAACTTAACCTTATAGATGTTAAACCGGCGAACGAGGTTTACGGCAGCGCTTTATTTACAGGTCTTAAAATAAACGCGGATAAGCTGCCATCTAGTTTAGTCAACTATATAACCGGCGCGGTTGGTTTACCCGTCTTCATATTCGATAAAGATAAAATAGAAGGAGATATTATTTTAAAATACGCTGAGAGCGGTGAGATTTTCCCTTCAGAGCTAGGGGATAAAAGCTTAGAGGAGAAGGATATAGTTTTTTACGATAACAGTAAACCATTCTTTCTATATCCGTACGCTGTTTCGAAAACTGTTCAAGTAGATTCAGATACGAAAAATATTTTAGTTTCTGTTTGCGGCGTGCCTGGTGTATCCGGCATCGACCTGCTTTGGGCTCTTAAGCTTACAGTGAAATTATTTAATAAAATCTTTAAAGGTAAGGCTAAACCCTTATTCCAGGAGACCGCTTAATATGACCGCTAAAATCGAAAAACCTAAGCTGATCCCTCCTAAAAGCGACTTCGGAGAGTGGTATAATGAAGTTCTCCGTATGGCGGAGATAGTTGATACAACTTATCCTGTTAAAGGCTTTCAAACCTGGCTTTCATACGGTTGGAAGATTAGAAACATGGTTTTCAATATTGTGAGAAAACTTTTAACTGATACAGGGCATGAAGAATACTATTTCCCTCTACTCATACCGGACAGTCTATTCGGTTTAGAAAAGGAGACGGCTAAAGGTTTCGAAGGGGAAGTTTACTGGGTTACAAAAGGAGGTATTAACCCTTTAGCTGTGAAGCTTGCGATCAGACCGACCAGCGAGATACCTATATATCTCATGTTTTCGAAATGGATTAGAAGCTATTCAGATCTCCCGCTTAAAGTCTGGCAGCTTGTTAACACTGTCAGATATGAAACTAAGGCCACTAAACCTTTAATCAGGGTTAGAGAGATCACAAGTTTCAAGGAAGCTCACACCGCTCACGCTACAAAAGAAGACGCTTTAAAACAGATTGATGAAGCGGTTGAAATATATAAGAAGCTTTTTGACATGCTCGGCATCCCGTATATTATAAGTAAAAGACCTGATTATGATAAATTCCCTGGAGCTGAGTACTCTATCGCATTTGACACAATATTCCCAGACGGTCGGACGCTTCAAATCGGGACCGTTCACTATCACGGCCAGAAATTCGCTAAATCCTT
>JAHQXC010000050.1 GCA_029856525.1 Candidatus Odinarchaeia archaeon | reverse complement strand
CCCCCGGCTTTCGCAGGGAACTTCACGCCAATAAAGTTAAAGATTTAATTTTATTTATCAAGCTTTTATCAACGAGAATCTGAATCTTTTCCCACACTTGTTTCAGCCACTCTCTTCTTGTTTAATATAACAGACCAATCGATTTTTAGCATAAAGTATATGAGGAGAATCGTCCCGATCACAGCCAGCACGGTACCTATAACCCCTCCGCCTGTGAAAATTAACTCTACAAAACCCCAGCCTAAACGACCGCCGAAAGCTAGTAGAAGACATAATAGAGTCTTACCTAGAATACAAGCGAAGAGTGTTTTAGCCATATTATATCTTAAAACCCCTAAAGGTATTAGAAGAGTATCGTCAGGTAAAGGTGTAACTGCGAATAATATAATCGCCCAGAATCCGTAACGTTCAATTAAAGCACTAATAGACTTTAAATTCTTCTCATATTTTCTTTCTATAAATTTTCTACCGCCTACACCTATAAGATAAGCTGAAACCTCACCTATACCTGAACCTAAACCGCAGATTAAAGCTAAAAGCAACGGGTTTATGAATGGTTGAGCTCCGAGGAGGAAAACAGCTAAAGCATATGGAACAGGGAGAAAAACCGTGAAATTACCGAATGTTGATATAATAAACGCGCCGAAGTAAGCTGAAACCGGATTATTCATAACGAAATCATACATTACAGTAGTTAAACCGTCGAAAAAAGACATTATATCAGGTGAAGAAAGAATTAAATATAGAAGACAGCCCACAACCGTTAAAGTAATAATAAGGTAAACAGTTGAATTTTTTAACTTCATAAACCCACCTTATTTATATATAAGTTATACTAAATTCGCTAATCACCCATGGTTCTTATAGCTGACTGTTAACAAAAGATTAGCTTAAATGTGTTGTAATACTATATTTAAAGTTTGATTTAATATTTAAGTGAGTAAAACTTAAAACAATATGTATAATATGAAGAAGTAACCTTTTCTAAAAGTCAGTGGTTACAATGACATCGAGAAAAGAAAAAATTAAAGCCATCGTAAGTATTATGAGACCGTCTAACGTGGTTTTCGGTAGTATAACAACAACCATCTCCGTTCTAACAGTTAATGAGTTACTCCGAGTTGATTTAGATGTTAGTTTACCAACACATTTACTAGCCGTTTTTTTAGTTTTATCATATTTCACTTATTTCAGTATAGCAACCGCAGGAAACATAGTTAACGATATCTTCGATATAGAAGTGGATAAAGTTAACCGGCCGGATAGACCTTTACCCAGCGGTCGGCTTACAGTTAATGAAGCGAAAGCGTTAACTATAATATTCTGGGCAACAGGGGTCACATTAGCCTTTCTAACTAATATATTAGGAGGGATTATAGCAATAGCGTTCTCCATAGTAGGGTTACTCTACGCGGCTAAAGGTAAAATAATGGGGCTAATAGGAAACTTCATGGTTTCATTCTCTTTCTCCTTCGGTTTATTATACGGTGCTCTAATCGTCTACTATCAGCTTCTCAGATTAATAGGAATACCACCGATAATATGGCTTTATTTCATAACAGCGTTCATGGTATTACAGGGAAGAGAGATAATAAAGGGAATAGAGGATATTGAAGGGGACGCTATTCGAGGCGTTCAGACAATAGCTAGACGATACGGTATTCTAACAGCGGCGCGAATTGCACAGTTATCCAATATAATAGGTATGATCGCGTTCACATTAGCTTTAACACTATCACTTACAGGGGTCTCATCTCTTCCGAGAATATTATTTTCAATATTATATGTTCCGGGAATGTTATGCGTAGCCGGGTCAACGATATTAATCAGGTTAAATCCTGAAAACAATAAGAATCAGAGAAAAGCTAGTCTCCTCGATAAACTTGGAGCCTTCCTAGGATTACTAGCCTTTCTAATAGGCGTATTCTAACAATTAACAAAAAATAAAAGATAAAAAGGGGTTAAGCAGTCGATCCAGTTTTAGGCGGTTTTATAATCAATGTAAGCGCTGAGGCTGCGAAAGACATTAAACCCATTGTAACAAATAGGAGCAGATAGCTGCCGAAGGCTGCGTAGAATGCCGGCACCATTGTAGCGCCTATGAATCCCGCTATACCGTAAGCTGAAAAGACTACACCGTAATTAGCGCCAACGTTTTTCAACCCGAATAAATCTGCTGTAGCTGTTGGAAACAGTGAGAAGTTCCCGCCAAAGCAGAAATAGATTAAGCATGTTAAAGCCATAAATGCTGGGACACTCACATTAGTGAAGAAGTATACGATCATTAATATACCTTGAACGGTGAACATTATTAGCATTGTTCTCTTATAGGTGAGTGTATCCGCGATTCTACCCCATATAATTCGACCTAAACCGTTAAATAACGCTGCTATACCGCCTAATAGAACAAAGTCTGTCGCTGATATCGCGTATAATGGGTTACCTAAAGAGTCTGTAAGCTTAGCGAAAGCGGCGAAAGAGCCTATAACTAGCAGCCCTGATATAGCTGAAAGCGTGAACATCAACCAAAGTGTCCAAAACGCTTTAGTTTTAACTGTTTCATTTCTAGTTAGATCTAGACCTGAGGAGACTCCAGCCGTCGGAGGGGGAGGCGTCCAGCCTGGAGGACGGTAGTCTACGGGAGGTAGTTTTAAAGTTAAAGCTCCAATTAAAATCATTGCAGCGTATATCACCCCTAGAATTATGAACATTAATGGAATGCTGATCACAGCTAATGCTGAAATCACATAGTTGAATATGAAAGCGCCTGCACCGAAACCGGCTACAGCTATACCGCTTATAAGCCCCTTCTTATCCGGGAACCATTTCTGAGCTGTAGCTATAGGGCATACATAGCATATACCGATTCCTATACCGAAGAGGAGACCGTAGGTTATAATCAAGCCGATAAGAGTTGTCATAGCTGCGGATAACATGACACCGGCTGCTAATATTATACCTCCGATCATAGTCGCTTTACGCGGACCCACCCGCTGCTGGAATTGACCTGAGAAAATCATTGATAAACCGAAAGCTAGTAAACCGACTCCGAAAACGAAAACAGTTAACTCCCGTGGAAGACCAAGATAAGGTGATACGAAGATTGTCATCACGCCCCATGTGTAAATTGTACCTAAAGCTAGTTGAATTACAACCGCGCCGATAACTACAATCCATCTATTAAAAAGCCTATTCTCAGACATATTCGCTAACTCCATTATTGTTAAGTTATAGAGTTAGAATTCAGCTTTAAACGATCCTAGTTTAAAAATTTTTAGGTTTCATAGGCGTCGACTAGACTATATTTTTTATTAAAGTGAGATGGATAAGTTAATATTATAGATTTTTCTTAATATATTTGTAGAATGAATAATATTATGTAGCTAAGCTACATAAGAGGTTTAATAATGATTCACTCAGTGTACATAATGCGGAAAACAGGGGAAAACATATACACTAAAAAATATGAGGAGAGCAGCATAGATGATAATCTAATATCCGGCTTCCTAAGCGCACTCCAAAACTTTGTCTCAGAGGTAAGCAGCGGAGACGTGATAAGAACAATAAAAACAGGCAACGTTAAATTCATCTACAATATCCTCCATGATATAATAGTCGTGGTTGTAGCTGATAAAGACGACGATGAGAAAAAACTACAGGAAAAAGTGGAGAAAATAAGCGAAGCATTCTACAATAAGTTTAAACTAGAATTAGAAAACTGGACAGGGGATATAAGCAGCTTTAAAAAATTCGACGACGACTTAGAGGATATAATTTCAGGAACTGTTAAAGTCTCCTTAATAGGATTCGGAGGAGTCGGTAAAACGACAATCCTGAAACTTCTAAAAAACGAGGAGATACCTTTAAAACACAACCCTACAATAGCAGTGGACATAAAACCTTTTAAAGAAGTTAAACTTCCCGGCGTGAAACTTATAGTATGGGATTTCGCCGGTCAAGAACGATTCGAAAGCCTATGGAAAATTCTGATAAAAGGATCTGACCTAATAATAGTTGTAGTCGACTCCACCATGATTAATCTCTTAAAAACTAGAAGAAAAATTATGAAACTTATAGAAGAAGAGAACCCTAACGCGAAAGTGATTGTAATCGCTAATAAACAAGATCTCCCAAAAGCTATAAAACCTAATATAATAGAAGAGATAATAAACGCGCCAACATATGGATTCGTAGCAATAGACCCATCCTATCGCAGAGAGCTTTTAAAAATAATAAACGAGAAAATAGAGGAAGTCTCTAAGATAAACACACAACTATCTAATAAAAGCGACTTCACTCCAAGCGTGCTAAACAGTTAAAAGAATACTTTATATAAGAGGATTTAAGGCGGCTAAAATCCACTAACAGAATAGCAGCTTTATCACATCATTCTTATAAAAAAGAAAGCGGCGCTCTAATCGGCGCCGTTAAAAATTATTTTATCTTCTTCTAAAACTACGTCTACGCTGATCTCTACGGCTGAAATCTCTCTGAGAAGGGTTAAACGGCCGTTTAAACCTAGGCTGTTCGAAAACCTGATCAGATAAATTCTTCTCAGAGTTCACCTCTCCGAAATCCTCTGCTTCAATCTCCTCAATACTACCATATTTCCCTGTGTTCAGCCTCATAGAGCCTTTAAACAATGTCACATAACCGTTGTTAATCTGATAGATCTTCCCATCTTTAAGATTATCAATATCATCATTCCACAATGTTAATAGAATAGACGCTGTCTCATCACCCACTAAAGCTTCAGCAACTCTAAGCGTTTCCCCGGAAATCCTAGATACAACCTCCCTAGTCTCAGTCTTAGATACTACTTTCACTTTTAAATTCACATTTTTAGAGTTAGGTTTCAACTCTTCAACAGTTATAAACTGTCCAGTTCTCTCATTTTCATCAGACATTCATACTCAACTCGTATCGAATTTTTAACGTGGAATTAACTTTAATTCCACTTTTATATAGTTCAAGTGTGCGTTCAACGGTTGAACGCTTCCCGCTTAAAATGAGGCTACCAGATTTAACCGGGCAGCTTCATAAAGCAGGAGTCTTAGGGCGCTTGAACCCCGCATCAATCCTATTTTAAAAGATACACTCATATAAACATTACGTTAAAAAAATTGGCCCCCTATTCTTTCTCCTCTAAATTCTCTTCTGAAAGCGCTTTTTTCAACTCTTCAACCTCTTTTTTAATTCTGTCACGTTCAGATAACTCTAGAGGTGTTTCACTAGGCGTCTCAGGCAGAGAGGCGGCTGCTTCAACAGCCACCTCGTTCTGTAATTTTTCAAGCTCCCTGTCAATGAAAGATTCATCTTCAACGCCTATTTCAAGAGCCCGTGAAAGCTCCTCTTGCTTAGCCTCTATCTCATTAATTAAATCCTGGGTTTCCATTCTAGTTTCAATAGCTTTATCCATAGTTAAAAATTCAACTGACTTAGACAATAATATATTAGCTGATTCGAGAGCTTTATGCATTGTCGCAGCATCCTCAGCGGAGTGAATGCTTTCAATAGTATCCTCTAATATATCAACCTGTTGCTGGTATCTTTTAAAACGAGCAATATATTTACTCCAACGTTTAAGCTGACTGCGAGCGGTTTCAACATCTCCTTGTCTTAAACATTTTTTAGCATTATCCCTGCTATCAACAGCTCTATTATAATACTGTCTGCTTATTAAAGTGAATCTATTTATAGTAGCTCTAAGTTCGGCGAGTATCTCATCCTTAGATTTCTTTCTACTAGGGAATAGTTTTCTTAAAAAACCCAATATTAAACCTCCAATAATTACAGCTATTAAACATTAGACTCCTTCATTTTCTCAATCTCCCTTTCCAGTTCGGAGATCTTACCTGAAGGTTCAGGCAGGGATTTCTCAGCTTCAACCGCGATCTCCTGGTCTATCTCGTTTAAAACCTTTTGAACATCCTCTTGTTGAATCTGGCTTACTTTAGTCATAGATAGAATCCGGGTTTCAGCTAAATCTTTAGCTCCGCTAATATGCTTCATGCTTCTATCTATTTCTTCCAGTGTTTTAGTTAAATCTGGAATTCTAATCCTGTTTTTAACGATGTTTATAACATATTTAAGATTCCCTAGAATTTTTGAAACATCGCTGACAGCTTCATTCATTCTAAGATCCGTTAAAAGCCCTTCTATTCCAAGCCTATACGAGTCTATTTCAAGAATAGAGTTCTTGAATTTAAGATAGTGGTTTATATATGTTTTAGCAGCCTGCTCATCCCCTTCTAAACGTGCTTTTTTAGCTTTAGCTCGATTACTTTTAGCCTGTTTATCCAATCTTAAACTTTCAAGTTCAAGTTTCCTGCATACAACCTCTAGTTTTCTATTCAAGTCAGATAATTTAGGGCCTCTCAACCATGATATAAGCCGCTCTAAAATAGGCATTTGAAAACACCTTAAACCAGCTTATTTAATGTAATAGTCGTTTAAGAATTTAAATTATTCCAGTAAATGTTTGAATCAGATCATAGTTTATTTAAAGAAGTTCAGTTAGAATATTATTAAGTGTCGGATATGAGCCGTGAATTATTCGAAACCGCGTCTAGAATAGCTAAGGAAGCTGTTAGATTGGATAAAAATAATAAATGGCAGCAGGCTTCTCAACACTATCTTAAAGCAGCGGACGTCCTTATTAAACTCTCCAAGGTGACCGATAATTCAACGCTTAAAAATATTTGTTTAAAGACAGCTGAACAATATATTAGACGTGCTAAAGAGCTTAGAAGAACGGCTACCGTTAATATTAAAACAGATGAGTTATTCAATGAAAAAGATTCTGAAAAAGAGATAACCCAGAATGTTTCAAACACTATTCTAGTAGAGAAACCGTCTGTCCGCTGGAGTGATGTAGCTGACCTTAAAGAAGCGAAACAAGCGCTCAGAGAAGCTGTAATACTCCCTATGCTTAGACCGGATCTCTTCACAGGTTCAAGAACACCTTGGAAGGGGATACTTTTATTCGGTCCACCGGGTTGCGGTAAAACTTTTATATCGAAGGCTGTGGCTAGCGAGGCTAAAGCTATGTTTTTCAGCGCGGATGCAGCTTCACTCGTATCTAAATGGCTTGGCGAATCTGAGAAAACTATTAAAACACTTTTTAAAACAGCTAGAGAGAATGCGCCTTCGATAATTTTCATCGATGAAATTGACGCTATAGCCTCTACGAGAGATAACGAAGAGGTTGGAGGTGAGAGAAGATTAAAAACCCAGATGCTTATTGAAATGGACGGTATAAAAGAGAATAAAGCTGGTCAGATTATGGTTTTAGGTGCTACAAATCGGCCATGGGATTTAGATCCAGCCTTCAGGCGTAGATTCGAAAAAAGAATATACATTCCTTTACCTGATAGAGAGGCTAGAAGAGAAGTTTTCAAATATCATTTAAAAGGCGTAGAGCTGGATGAAGATGTTGACTTCGATGAACTCGCCGAGAAATCTGAAGGATACACTTCCTCTGATATAGCGTTAATATGCCGTGAATCTATTATGAACCCTATAAGAGAACTAGACCGGCAAGGGTTACTTGAAGACTTCAACTGTAAACCTCGACCTGTAAATATGGATGATTTATTAACTTCACTGAATAGGATAAAACCTGTAGTAACCCGTGAAGAAATTAAAAAATATGAGGAATGGGCTGCAGAATATAAGAGTTAGAAATATTTAATATGAGGGTTTATGCGTGGAGCTTAACAGGCGGCGGTTGAAGAATAGAGGGAGAAGAGATAAGCTGCTAGAGGAGATCAACATTCTGAAAGAGGAATTAGAAGCCGGAGAGGAAAATATAGAAGATGATCTAGAAGAGAATGAGAAGAAGATTCCAGTTCAACAAAATGAGAGCGTAATAAAACATGAAAGCCGTCAAATACCTGGAGAAGGGTTTAATTGGGCAGTTCAATGTGAACGATATCCTTGGATGTATACTATTCCAACTAAAACTGAAGATTTCGAAGACTGGTTAAACGAGTGGAGTGATTTCACTCTTCAATGGTTTAAAACTAATAAACTGCATAGTATAACTTTAGTTGAGCTTATGAGCGAGAAACCATTTTCAAATCTGCAAAACAAGAGTAAAGCGTTAACACTCATCTTAAATAATCTCGTTAACAGGAAATTCTGCGAGTACACGGATAAAGAGCGTAAAAGTATCCGGGTTTTTTGGAGAAGCTACAATGATTGGAGTGAAGTAATCTATAATTGGGCTTTAAAAAAGGGTAGAACAGAGCTGACTTTTTTTGAGATAATCGACTTAGAGGAAAGCCCGGATAACTTCCACATGCTGTCGAAAGAAGACTTTAAAAAAATTTTTAACATTCTAGTTAAAAATAAGCGCGCGGAGTGGATTAGTAAGAAAAACATGCATATAAGAATATTATTCTAATAGATTTAATATTTTAAAAAACTACTTGTTTAGAAAAGCTGGGAAATAGTATTTTTTACCGTGAGAGTAACTTGAATCCACTCTTGCTAAACCGTACTCGACGAGTTTATCAAGCACCATGGTTACCCGTTCAAGCGGCCATTTTAAACTTCTACTAACCTCTTCAACAGTAACCCATCCTTTAGCGCATGCTAGATCTAGTATAAAACGGTGGTCTAAGGTTAACTCTAAAGGAAGGAATTGAACAACCGTCACATTACCGCCTATAATCTTTCTCCCCGGGATCAATTTATTTTCTTCAAGTATTTTCACAGCTTTCAATATATCCTCAGCCTGTAACTTATATTCTGCACTACTATTAAACCATTCAAGTAACTCTCCGATTGTGAACAATCCGCCCCGAGTATTCTTTAATAAAAAGGCTCTGCGGAGAAGTAACTCCCCTAGTTTCCTATGGTTAACTTTTAATTTACCGAAAATATTTTTCTCAAACACCGTATTATCAGGTAATAATCCGCCGAATATTTTATTAGGATTAATATTTAAGCTTCTAAGAGACGCTGATAAAGCTTCAATTAAATTTTTATCTTCAAACACGTCGACGCCGAATTCATTGAATAAACATTCTATAATCCGCTCAGGATTCTCTTTATACAAGGGGTTTGAAACAAGTTCGATAAGCCTCAACTCGATAGACTTTAAATTATAAGCTCTTTTAATTTTTAATCTTCTCTCTATTTCACTTATACCCAACTATAAAACCTCTTCATAAACATGCTTTTCTAATAATACTATCGAATTCACTTTTCCAGATTTGAATAGCATTATCAAGCTCTAAGCTTGTTTTCTCATCTAATTTATCGGAGGGATTCAGATCTTTCAATTTACTCTGCCATTCAAGTATTCTTTTACAAATCGGGTGGGTTGAACTGAACCCAGGGTATTTGCTCAAAGCGATGAATAACTCGTTTAAAAAAGTGGAGATAAACTCGCAGGAAGCTCTGATTTTAACCAAGTCGGATAATGTGATAAAGTTGGAGACAACCTCAGATGTTTTAACCGCTATTCTCCCAGGGGACTCTAAAAGAATCTCATATATTGAGCTATCCGCTTCCACATTCCAATCCAAGTTTTTAACCGCTAAGTTAAATTCTTCTAGAAACCCGTGGTTTCGTATAAACTCTTTAACATCTAGTCCGAGTT
Organism: Candidatus Odinarchaeia archaeon; assembly: GCA_029856525.1. Taxonomy (GTDB): domain Archaea; phylum Asgardarchaeota; class Odinarchaeia; order Odinarchaeales; family Odinarchaeaceae; genus Odinarchaeum. The sequence goes on along the minus strand of JAHQXC010000050.1, from coordinate 370 downwards.
TCTCAAGTTCATGTTTAGCTTTAAAAGATGCTTTCATAAGAGCTTTTAGAAGACGTTTAAAAGTAGCGGGGTCTATATGACTCTCCTCAAAACTCTTTGATATAGATTGAAGCGTTGCAAGATTAGCGTATAATTCAGCTTCAAGCTCGTATATTCTTTTCATAGTCGCCTCGTCTACAGTGGCTAAAAGCTCCCTTTCACTCACTAATCTCCTAGTATGAGTTTGAAGCTCCTCTTTCAAAGAACTTGAGTTTAAAATACGCTCCCGCCCCTCCATCACCAACACCTTCTATGAGCGTTTAGACCCGTCTTCAAAACCGGTGGAAAGCTTTTTTTCAACTAAATATAATTGTTTACGATACTTTTTAGA
>JAHQXC010000115.1 GCA_029856525.1 Candidatus Odinarchaeia archaeon | reverse complement strand
TTGGAGCCTCGGGTGGGGTTTGAACCCACGATTTGTCTTAAAAGCGCTGGGCTTTTAATCCAACAGCTTACGAGGCTGCCGCTCCACCGGGCTGAGCTACCGAGGCTTAGTGAAATTATGTTTTAAATATTCGAGGTTAATTCTATGATAAATATTTTATTATTAAGCTTGTTATAGGTATTTTTACTATTAATATTTAGTTTAATTTTAAAGGTGTTTTTATGAGGTTTAGTGAAGAGACTAGGGTTAGTGACTTAGGCGAGCGCGGGGTTGTTGACTTATTAATGGGTTTGATAGGTGAGAGCGGGGTTAATCTCCTACCTCATCCGGATGATGCTGTAGCTGTTAAATTAAACGGGAGGGTTCTAGTTTTTAAAACAGATATGTTCGCGGCTTCAACTGATATGCCGCCTATGATGAGCTTCTATGATGCCGGCTGGAAAACTGTTATCATGAATATTAGCGATTTAGCGTGTAAGGGGGCTATTCCATTATATTTCATATATTCTATGGGCGTGCCGAGAGATTTTAAGCTGGTAGATGTATTGGAGACTGTGAGAGGTATACGGGATGCTGCTTTCAAGTATGGTGTTAAAGTTTTAGGAGGAGATTTAGGTGAGTGTAAGGAACTGGTTATTTCAGGTTTTCTAGCAGGTTCATGTCCTAGTGGACGGCTTATGCCGCGCAGAGGGGCTAAAAGCGGTGATTTACTGGCTGTAACCGGGTGTTTCGGTTTAACAGCGGCTGCGCTTGAAACATTTATCAGAGGTCTTAAAGTTGATGAAAAACAGCTTCAACTCTTTAAAAATACTTTATTTAAACCTGAGGCGAGAGTTAAAGAAGCTCTAGCATTAGCGGAGTGCGGTGCGGTAACCTCTATAATCGATTCATCTGACGGTCTTCTAGAATCCCTGCTAGAGCTTGCGAAAGTTAACAATGTAGGGTTTATAGTTGAAGAGCTGCCTGTTTGCGATCATGTGAGAGAGTTTGCTGAAATGTTTAATTTTAAGCTTGAAGACTTGGTTTTTAGGGGTGGAGAAGAGTATGAGCTGGTTATTACTTTAAAACCTGAGAAGCTAGAGGATGCTGTGAGAGCTGTGGAGGAAGCCGGTGGCGTGCTTAAAGTTATAGGGCGCGTTCTAGATAGGCCTGGTATCTTTTATGAGGGTGATAACGGTAGAGTTGAGTTGAAGGGGGGCGGATACGAGCATTTTAAAAACGATATTTAACCTATTAGCTGCGAGCCGCCTTCAGATAAGGTAAAAATTAGCGGTAGTTCACTTAATCTTTAACAGTTAGGTGAAGATACCGTATAAATGTGAGAGGCTCTTATTCTTTAACTTGGTTAACTCTTCATCAAGTTTCCGTTGGAGTGCTCTCTGCTTATATGAGAGATCTTCTAGTCTTCTAGGAGCTAGGATTACAGGGCCGTGGAGGATGTAATCTTCTTGAAGACGGTCGAATGGTAGCGGTGGAGTGTTCATTATTATTTTAGCGGTTTTCAGCATTCTAATCTGAGGGTCGGGTATTTCAAATATTTCAAGCGCTTCGGACTCAGGTATCGGTCTTAGCCCGAAGCTTAAATATCTAGGTTGATCAAGCGTAGAATTATCTTTCGTCCTGCCCCCTACTCCTATACTCTTATATGGGTTTACCATATACTCTTTAATCATCCAGATATTACGGTCTTGTTGGAAAATCCAGTGTATATTATGCTTATCGTCTTTTGAAATCCAAGCCTTCCATCCTTCAGGGTCCTTATTATATTTTCTTGTTATTTCTCTCTTAACCTGCTCGGCTGTTCTCATCTTTAATCAACCTGAATTTAGATGATTTATTTCACGATTAGAGTTATAGGTTTTCTCCCCGTTTTTCTGTAAGATGATATTTTTATCTATGAAGTTAGAATATGTGACCGCCCCTCGCTTTCACAGGGCTTTCCGACGGTAAAGTTAAAATTACATGTTTATATTTAACTGTATTGTTATTTTAATTTTAAGGGAGGGATAGGCCCCGGTAGGGCGGGAGTTGAATTATTTTCCGGGGCCTAAAACTAGTTTTACATGTATTATATGAGTTAAACCTGTATTTATATTTTTCGTAGTAGTGCAACATAAATTATAGTACTATTAAAATCAGCGTGATAACATTGATATAATAGCATATCAATGCGATCATAGCAGCAGATGACCTCGATATTTTTTTAGCATATTGAATGCCACGGGTGAATGTTGATAGAAACCATATCTGAGCTAGTACTAAACCGCTCATTGAAAGAGGATTGTGAAGCGGGTCAGGGAAAACCGTCAAATGATTGAGAAACACGGCGACGGTTAAAAACACTATGAAAGGTGTCATTGATAGAGAGGTGTTTACTATAAGTGAACTCGGATTTCTATGAACGCGCAGTATTATTCTTGAAATAATTTCAGTGAATAATATTAATCCAAGCCATGTCGCTATAACTGTAATTATTTTCATCGCAGGCTCGATTGAAACCACATTTGAATAGAATAAACCGAGGTTTACTAAACCGCTTTCAATTGTAAGATAGGATAAAACGCCTATAA
>JAHQXC010000114.1 GCA_029856525.1 Candidatus Odinarchaeia archaeon | reverse complement strand
ACTTTAAGAAGCTGGTTACCTGTTCTCTCCGCCCATCTGGGGAAGTCTTCTTTTGAACCGGGATCAGTGGACCATACTTCTAGTATCTCGCCGATTTTAATTGTCTGTATCTCTTTTTTAGTTTTCAATATAGGTAGAGGGCATTGGTCTCCTCTGCAATCTAGTTTTTTAACAGGAGTCTCGCTCATTTAAATCAAGCCTCTAGAATATTATCTAATAACCTGCTTATATGAATAGTGTGATGTCTGCGTCAACCGCCATGTCAATGAACGCGGCTGCTCCTAGAACTTTCTCCACTTCAGGTATTAAATCTTCTTTTTTAAGGCCCATAAGCTCCATTGTAGCCGAGCACGCGTAAATATGTGTATTTCCCATTTCAACCGTTTGTTTAACTAGTTCTTTCAAATCTGGGAAGCCTGCTTTCTTCATTTTATTTTTCATCATACCTGTTCCTATGCTCATTATTCCAGGCAGTTTCGCTGATTCAAATCCCCCTTTCTTTAGCAGATTTAACCCCCAGAATGTGAAGAATAAGTGTGTTTCTATATCTGATGCTCCGGCTGCGGCTGCTAGCATGAATGGCGGGTAGGCTTTATCTAGGGTTCCGCTGTGAACTATTATACACATTTTCTTAGTTTTCTCATTTCTAGCTTTCTTATTCTGTTCGCTCATTTAACCACCTTTAATTTTTTTATAATTATTTAATTTGTCAGTAAACTTTTTAAAGATTTCTCACTAAAATTTAAATAGTTTTAAATAATAACCTTTAAATTAAATTTTTTTAAAAGGTGATTATATGGCTAGAATCGGTTTTCTTTTAATGACAAGCCCTTACACTGTTCAAAATTCGGATACAGTTCTGAAATTAGCTGAAGCCTTTTTAAGCGAGGGACATGAGGTAACTGGAATATATCTTTATGTGAACGGCGTGTATAATGCTAATAAAAACATAGATCCTAAATCCCCTGATGAGAGAAATATCCCTCAACTGTTTCGTAAACTATCCGAGAGGGGTGTGCCTATAAAAGTTTGCCCTGTATGCGCTAACTATCGAGGTATTCTAGAAGAGGATTTAATAGAAGGCGCTGAATTCGACGGTTTAGGCGGCTTAGCCGAGATATTCGAGGAGTGTGATAAAATTATAGCTTTTACAGGATAGGTGATATTATGGATTCAGCTTTGATAGTTTTCACGAGAAGCCCATACGGGCATATTAACATTATTGAAGGCTCTAGAGTAGCTCAAGGCCTGCTCGTCTTAGATAAGAGTATAGCCTGTGCTTTCATAGATGACGCGGTAACCGCGTTGCTGAAGAAGCATGAACCTGAAGGAATAGGAGTCGCCCCTGTTAAGTTAGCGTTAAAATACCTCGCAGAGGCTGGCGTAGAATTCTACGCGGTTAAGGACGCGTTAACTGAAAGAGGGTTAACAGAGGAAATGCTAGATGAAGAATATAATACTAAAATAATTACTGTAGAGGAATTAACTGGTATTCAAGATAATTTTGATACGACAATATTCTTCTAGGAGGTTTAAACTTGAAGTCCATTCTCTACTTATATAATAAATCCCCTTACACTTGGAAAGGGTTTGAAACAGTTTTAAAAATGTTGAAATCTCACGTTAACCGCGGGGTTAAAACAGGACTAGTACTTTTACAAGACGCTGTTATAGGTGTAACCGGTGTGATAGGTGAAAGACTAAGTGAAGTATCAGATTCAGTGAAAATCTATGTTTTATTAGAGGATATTAAAGCCAGAGGTTTAGCTGAGCTAACCAAGATGACCAGCTTCAATTATATAACCTACCAGCAGCTTGTTAACATCATTGTAAACGAATATGAACATATAGTGAACTGTCTTTAACAAGTTTTAATGGTTGAGAAGATTGAAGCTTGATGAAAAAGATCAGAGAATCCTGGAAATATTAAAAGAGAATGCGCGGACACCTGTTAAAGAGATCGCCGCTAAATTAGGCTTATCTATATCAGCTGTTAGTTTAAGAATTAAAAATCTTATTAAAAAAAATATTATAAAAGGTTTTAAAGCGATCGTGGATACAGGTCTATCCGAGGAAGCCTGCCAGTTAATCGTTGAGATCGCTGTAGATAAGGCTGAAAACCTTAACGAGCTCGCTGAAGCTTTAAGCTCTAAAAATAATATCTGTATTGTTTTAAATATTACAGGCGAATACGATCTACTGGTTTTCAGTAAGTGTAAGAATGCTGCAGAAGGAGCCGAGTTTTTAAACATGCTTAGAAAAATGAAAGGTGTTTCTAAAATAAAATCCCACTATGTTCTTCAAAGATTGAAAGTCGATTTTTAACTAAAAGTTTTTAAAAAAATAATATAATCAAATTATACTAAGAGTTTTATAAGAGGAGTTCTGATGACTGTTGCAATCGAAGATAATAGAGCTGTTTTTTCAACAGATAAAGAGAGATTTATCTGGCTGAAAAGCTTCGACGGATGGCTTCTAGAAGGAGTTTACGTTGATGGGAAAAAACTTGCCTGGGAGAAGACACCTGGCAGCCTGATAATCTATGAAAAAAACTCTCCTGTAAGCTATAAACTCATCTTCGATAATATTGAA
>JAHQXC010000007.1 GCA_029856525.1 Candidatus Odinarchaeia archaeon | reverse complement strand
CCAATAAATTTATTTATGGGTTCTATGGAGTTTAAATGTCCTAAGTGTGGTAGAGTCTATATTACAGAGAGGGTTATTTCACTTTGCGAGGTATGCTCCACGCCGCTTATCTATTTCTGTGATTGCTCTAAACTCAAAGATAATATTTCTTTCTTAGATGTAGACTCTTTCTGGCGGTATGCTTCGCTTCTACCTTATATTAGCCCGGAGTTTAGAGTATCTTTAGGAGAGGGGAGGACTCCTTTATTCAAGGCTAGCAGGCTGAGCGCGATTTTAGGTTTAAATAACTTGTTTTTAAAAGATGAGTCGCGTAATCCCACTAATTCTTTTAGAGATAGAGCTGCTAGTCTGCTAATATCTCATGCTTTAAGCTTAAATTTTAAGGAGATGGTTTGCGCATCTAATGGAAATCTAGGCGCAGCTGTAGCCGCATATTGCGCGCGCGCGAATATTAAAAGTACGATAGTTGTTCCTAGAAGGGTGGATATAGGTAAACTAGCTCAGATGAAGATGTACGGGGCTAATATTATCTATAACGGTGAGACTGTTGATGAAGCTATACGCTTTGTTATTGAGCGATTTAAAGGTGAAAACGTTTACCCTGCTACTTCCGGTCTCAACCCGCTTATAATAGAGGCTCAGAAGACAATCGCATATGAGATTATTGAGCAGATAGGTGTCCCCGACTACGTTGTAATGCCTGTTGGAGACGGAGGCAGCGTATATTCTCTGTGGAAGGGATTTAAAGAATTTTACGATCTCGGTTTATCTCTTCAGCTGCCTAAACTAGTCGGGGTGCAATCATTAACATGTTCACCTATCGTCCAGGCTTTTGAAAAAAAGACTAGGGTAGAACGGGTTAGCAACGGCTCGACTATTGCTTTAGCGATACTGGTTTTAGAGCCTTTAAACGGTGAACTTGCTTTATCAGCGATTAAAGAATCTGGCGGTATGGCTTTATCGGTTTCTGATAAGGATATCGCTGAAGCTCAGAGGGTTTTAGCTTTAGAGGAGGGTGTTTACGCGGAGACGGCTAGCTGTGCTACTATAGCGGCTGTTAAAAAACTCGGTGAAAGCGGGGTTTTGAATAAAGATGATAATGTTACGTGTATTATTACCGGAAGCGGGTTGAAAGACCAGTTTTTACTTGCGGCTTTATCCGGTTTTTCGAAGAATATAAGTGTAATGGATAAAGTCGGTTTGAAGCTTAGAATATTAAGATTGATTTCTCTAGGTGAAACGTACGGATATTCTCTCTGGAATTCACTGTCTAAATCTGTTAGTTTGCAGGCTGTTTATCAGCATCTTAACGAGCTTGAGGAGCGTGGTTTAATCTCTTCCACTGAGAGGGATAATCGCAAATATTATTCTATAACTGCTAGAGGGATTAGAGTTCTTAACGCGTTAGAGGAGCTGGCTTTTCTGCTTTAGAAAAGTTTATATTCAAGTTAAAGCTTGTATACAAGTATCTGCTTGAATACTGGTGGTTTTATGAAAAACTTTTTTAAATCAAGAACACCGGCCTACCCTCTTTCAGTTCAAGCAGCGTTGACAGGTTTGTTTTCCGCTCTTACAATAGCGTTGACCATTATCATTCAAATACCAGTACCAGCTACAAGCGGCTACATTAACATAGGAGATGCGGCTGTTATGCTCTCAGGACTATTATTCGGACCAGTAGTAGGCGGAGTGGCTGGCGGTCTAGGATCAGCTTTAGCTGATATAATTTCAGGGTATGCTTTCTACTCCCCTTGGACGTTTATAATAAAGGGGCTTGAAGGTTTTCTCGCAGGTCTTATCAGTAGAAGAGATCGGTTTACCTATCTAGATTTAATCGCGTGTTTCATCGTCGCCGGGCCATGGATGATAACAGGCTACTTTATGGTTGAATCCCTACTATTTAGTATAGCAGCAGCTGCAGTCGAGCTCCCGTTAAATGTCGTGCAATTCACAGTCGGCGGACTTATTGCCATCCCTGTCTCTATAGGCGCTAGAAAAGTCACCGGCCAGTTGAACACTATTAAAGATAGATAACCTCTATATCTCTCTCCTTTTTTATTTTAGGCCCCCGTCCCTTGAACCGGAGGTAGAGAAGCGCGAATAAAACCCCTGCGATAAAACCTCCGACATGAGCGAAATGAGCTATACTTGAAGCCGCTCCGAATAATCCAGCTAAACCCATTACTGTTTCAAGAACAAAGAATAATGTAATAGCTATATACGCTTTCACAGGTGTGAAGAAGAATAGTAGCAGATACTGGTTCGGATAGTTTACGGCATACGCCGCCATCACCCCGAATATAGCCCCAGACGCGCCTATTGTGATCGTGTACGCTTCAGCAGGCATAAATATAAATGTAATATAGGAGTGTATTAATCCAGCCGCCACACCGCAGAAAATATAGAATATTATAAAAAGAGCTGTCCCATACTTTCTCTCCACCGCAGGCCCGAATATTAAGAGTATATACATGTTGAAGAAGATATGGATGAAGCTTCCATGCAGAAACATAGATGTTATTAGCGTTTGAAGATTAACTCCTGAAACTATTTCATAAGGTATCAATCCGAAATTTAACAGGAAATAATTATAATAGACTGGACTAGAGCTTTGAATGAAAAATATAATTACGTTAATAGCGATTATCCCTAGTGTAGCGTAAGGCGGGCTTGTCCTAGATGATATAGGTGTATAAAACATAATTTCACCTTTAAGCAACTGTAACAGCTTTAGCTAGATTTCTAGGCTTATCAGGATCTAAGCCTTTTCTAACTGCAATGTAATATGCGAATAATTGCAGCGGCACTATATATACTATTTGTTTAAAAAAATTATCGGAGGTTTTAGGTACACGGAAAACCGTATCTGAGATACTCTTAATCTCTTCATCTCCCTCTTCTATCACAGATATTATTCTAGCACCCCTTGACTTCATCTCCATAATATTCCCTATTATCTTATTATGCGTTGAATCCATAGGCGCTACAAACACGACGGGGAAACCTGTACTTATAAGCGCGATTGGACCGTGCTTCGATTCACCGGCAGCGTATCCTTCAGCGTGAATATACGATATTTCTTTAAGTTTAAGAGCGCCTTCCATAGCTACAGCTGAGCTAATCCCTCTCCCCAAATACAAGATGCTTGTAGAATTATAATAGGCTTCTGTAGAGGCTTTAACCTCTCCTTCTGTTTTATCAAGAATTAATTGGATTATTTCAGGTATAGTATTCAAATCATTTAATAGTGTTTTATACTCGTCTCTGGTTATAACCCCCTTAAACTCGGCTAGTTTAGAGCTGATAAGGCTTAAAGCACCCAGTTGAACTAGAAAAGTTTTAGTAGCGGCCACCCCTATCTCAGGGCCTGCTTGAGTATACACTGTAGCATCAGCTAGCCTAGTAAGCGAGCTGCCTACAGTGTTACTTATCGAAATAATTTTAGCGCCGAATCGTTTAGCATATTTAGCCGCGCTTATTGTATCCGAGGTTTCCCCTGACTGGCTTATCGCAACAACGGTTGTTCTTTCATCGATAATATTTTTCATAATTTCATCGAATTCAGAGGATATGACGGCTTCTGACCCTGTTCTAGAAATATTTGCTAAAAAATATTTACCGCATAAACCTGCATAAAATGAGGTTCCAGCTGATGTGAATACTATTCTGTTACTTTCACTTAATATTTTACAAACTTCAATTAACTTCCGCTCATCTATGCGGAGCGTGTTTTTTAAAGCTTTAGGTTGTTCAAATATTTCTTTAAGCATGAAATGCGGGAAACCGCCTTTCTTAGCCATCTCCGGTGTTAAATCCACTTCTAAAACTTCGCGTTCAACGACTTCACCGTTTAAATTTCTAATTACAACACCTTCTAAGGAAAGCTCTGCAACCTCCCCGTCGTAGAGAAAAATCACCTGATTAGTTATAGGTAGAAAAGCCGGTATATCGGAGGCGCAGAACACGTAATTTTTATTTTTCACACCTATCACAAGCGGACTCTCATTACGGGCTACGTATATTTTATCAGGGTGATCTGCTATTAACACGGCGATCGCGTATGATCCTTTCAACTCTTTAACCGCCTCTAGAACTGCGTGGAAACCGGTTAAACCTGAATTCAGCTTCTCCTCGATAAGATGGGGGATTACCTCGGTGTCAGTGTCGGATAAGAAAATATGGCCGTTACGTGTTAACCTCTCCTTTAACTCACTGTAATTCTCTATTATCCCATTATGAACCACAGCTAGTCTATTCTTACAATCACCGTGAGGATGAGAGTTTCTCTTAGAAGGGACGCCGTGAGTGGCCCATCTAGTATGACCTATACCGGTCCGCCCTGGTACATCAGTTAAATTCAGTCTCTCATTAACTTCATCTATCTTCCCTTTATCCTTCTTAATATATAGTTTATTCTCGTTAACTGTAGCCACACCCACCGAATCATATCCCCTGTACTCTAATCTCTTAAGAGCTTTGCTGAGAACATCCCCAACCCCCCCTTCAGCTGTGATAACACCGACTATACCGCACATAATTCCACCACAGTTTACGAACCAGTTAAATATTTAATTTATATGCATATAAAAATTATAAATTTACTTAAAACCATCATTAACCGGTTCCCGTTTTCACTCAGACACCATGTTCAACTCTTAAACCCGTTAAATATTCTCAAGTCGCAGCGAATATAAGCTGGTTTAATTCACTGTGCTGTTAACGAAATTTTAGAATAGACTAACTAAAAACTTAAACTCTCAGGCACTTGAATCGAATAAATTTATATATCTGCTTGTATCCTAACATTATAAGCGGGTGATGGAATCAATTTAAGCACCCGCCCACTCTAATAGTGAAACGCGGATGTAACTGTTATAATATCCATTCAGTTATCTGCCTTGAAAGAGTGGAGTTGATAATATCTAAAATATGATAATAAGCTGGAGGGAAATTATTCGATGCCTGAAAAGAAACCCCATCTTAACTTAGTAGTTATCGGCCATATAGACGCGGGGAAAAGTACTCTAATGGGTCATATATTATACGCTACCGGCTCTATAAGCGAGGCTGAAATGCGCAAAATAGAGCAGTTAGCTGAACAAATGGAGAAAGGCAGCTTCAAATACGCTTTCATCATGGATAGACTGAAGGAGGAGCGTGAGCGTGGAATTACCATAGATCTCTTCTATCAGAAGTTCACAACACCGAAATATGATTTTACTATAATCGACGCCCCAGGTCACAGAGACTTTGTTAAGAATATGATTACCGGAGCCAGCCAAGCCGACGCGGCGTTACTCGTCGTATCATCTAGGAAAGGTGAGTTTGAAGCCGGGATAAGCTTAGGCGGTCAAACCCGTGAGCACGCATATTTAGCTAAGACTCTCGGAGTAAACCAGTTAATCGTAGCTGTAAATAAAATGGATGATCCTTCAGTGAACTGGAGTCAAGAACGTTACAACCAGATTAAACAAGCTGTTATAGATTTACTTAAACCTCTTTACCCGAATGCTGATAAAGAAATTTTATTCGTGCCAGTTTCCGCGTGGACCGGTGACAACTTAATTAAGCCCAGTCCGAACATGCCTTGGTATAAAGGACCGACACTAATAGAAGCCTTCGACACTTTGAAGCTTCCAGAGAAGCCTATTAACCTGCCTTTAAGAATACCTATAGAGACCGCTTTCACAATAACCGGTGTTGGGACAGTACCGTGCGGTAGAGTTGAAACAGGTGTTTTAAAAGTCGGTGATAAAGTAATATTCCAGCCAGCCGGTAAAACAGGCGAAGTTAAATCGATTGAAATGCATCATGAGCGTTTAGAGAAAGCTGAACCGGGTGATAACATCGGCTTCAACGTTAGAGGTATCGGTAAAGGTGATGTTAAACGCGGAGACGTCTGCGGGCATCTAGATAATCCGCCTACAGTAGTTCAAGAGTTTAGAGCCCGTGTCCTCGTCCTCAACCATCCGACAGCTATCGCAGCCGGTTACACTCCTGTAGTACACGCTCATACAGCGCAGGTAGCCTGCAAGTTTGAGGAGCTTATCAGTAAATTCGACCCTAAGACAGGCGCGGTCATACAGGAGAAACCTGAGTTCGTAAAGAAAGGTGAGGGTGTCATAGTTAGAATGGTTCCAATCAGACCGTTCGTTATCGAACGCCTCAGAGACATACCTCAATTAGGTCGGTTTGCGGTCAGAGACATGGGTACAACGGTCGCCGTTGGCATGGTTGAAGAAGTTGTTCCTAAAAAGTAAACCCTCCTATTTTTTATTAAATTATTAGAATTTTTCTTATACAAGAGATTTTATTATCTCATTATAGCATACCGTTAAGTCGCCTACAAGATTTCTAGTATTCACTCCGAAGTCAGGGGTTGTGTTAACCTCTGTTATGAAAAGTTCACTGTTTTCAAGATATTTAAGACATTTCTCCTGCGCATTTACGTATTCAGGGCTATTCTTATATTCGCTGAAGGCTTTATCGATTTCAACTATTACGCCTGTTTTTTTAGCTTTATTAACTGATTCAAAATACGGTTTAAGCTTAATAATACTATTATATACTTCAATTCTCTCTCCGGGACTACTGTTGGAGGGTAGAACATCCACTCCTAGAATATAATAGTCTGGGGGTTTACCGTACATCATTTTAATATAATCTTCAAGCGCGTTCACGCATTTAACCACAATTTCTCTTACAGATTGCGGTGTCTCCACACCTATTGGGAAACCACCAAGCGACGTGTTTTTAGCGATAATATCTTCACTAGGCGCTGCTCTGATGAGAGTGCCGAAAACTTTCACAGGGTTTTTAAAAGATTTATATACTACAACTCTTAGATCGAGTGCATGCGGCTGGTAGCTTTCTATTAGCATACCGTCAAGTGAGATAAGTGTAGGTTTGAAGGCATCAGGTATATTCTGGGTTTCTTCATATGCTTTAATTTTATTTTCAAGATCATTCTCATCTCTTATGAAAATTATCGATCTCCCCCTGCTTCCAAGGTCAGGTTTGATGATGCACGGTTTAAGTTCTTTAACAATCTCTTTCAACCTATTTAATTCGGTTAACTGTTTAACATACCTGTCCCCCTTTCTTTTAAACGGGAAACCTGGTTTAAAAACAGCTCTACTAGCTGGGACGTTTTTAAGGGTTAAAGCTATTTTAGTTTCAAATTTACTGCTACAAACCTCTTCAACACTGAAGGTGTTAATAACTTTGCAACCATAAGATTCAATAACCTTTGTAAGTCTTCTTCTACGATGCTTAGACTCTATTCTGTTAATTATAATATCGTATTCAAGACGTTTTTTTAAATCTAAAATTAATCTATCTGAATTAATTTTCTCAATTTCTTTATTAAAATTTAAGAAAAGCTCTTCTTCCACACCAATATTATCGTAAAGTAATCCAATTCTCAAACTAACCGCCTCTCCTATTATTCAAACCTAAGCTTTTAAATACACTAATATATATAAAACCAGTACCGTGGTAAACCGGGATAACTTTCCAGACTCAATTAATTCAAAGGAGCGTAGATTTCTTTTCACATTCACCTTCAGCTACCTGTTATGGGTGGTTTTATACGCGCGGTTTGAAAGCTCTGTTAAATGGGCTTACGGCTTCGAATACTGGACGTTTCTAGTCCTCTCACATTTCACCGCTGTTTCTATAATAGTTTACACTGCTGCGAAACACTTTGAAAGAGATGGAGGGTTATTCAAAAAAAGGTTTGTTAAGCTAAGCCTCCTCATAGGAGGGATCGTCATCATCGGATTTATATTAGAGGATTTTCTAGCTATAACATTCGCGGGTTTATTCAACTTCTCCGAAGGTGTTCTAGGATCTGTAGCAGGTATTCCTTTTATCGACCCTCACTACGGCTACTATGTTGAACCGGTATTTCCAACAGGCTACTTTGAAATAAACGGTTTTAGACTCCCCTGGGCTTATATATATCTTTTCATAATTGGTGTAACCTTAATTTATTTAAGTAGTAGAGTGAAAGTTTTCTAGACTTTCCCAAATCTAAGCGCTTTTATAGATATAATACTCTCTTCTCTGAAATTAGATATGAAAAAATACGCTAATTTGAGTGCTATATTTAAAAGAGATGAATTTAAATTACATCATAAAATTTAAAAGTAAGTTATTCTATTTCACTACTGCTAAACTTAGAGGAGAATCGTAATATGCCGCAGAGAGCTCGCATTAGATTAAGTAGCACGGATCAAAAAGCACTTGAGAATATTTGCTCGCAGGTTAAGGCTATAACTCAGCGGACTGGGGTTAATATAATAGGCCCTATTCCATTACCCACAAAACGTTTAAAGGTTCCTGTTAGAAAAACCCCGTGCGGTCAAGGCTCTCATACTTGGGAGACATGGGAGATGAGGATTCATAAAAGACTTATTGACATAGACTCTGATGAGAGAACTATGAGGCAGATAATGCGTATAAGAGTTCCTAACAATGTATATATCGAAATAGAGATTATTTAGCAGTAGTCTCACCCCTCGCTTTCTCGGGCTTACCGCCGATAAAGTTAAAATTTCACCGCAATTCACCGCTTAAAAGCAGCGGTCTTATTGCATTGAAAATTATCGGCGGCGTGAATATATGTAGCGGGGGTTGGTGTGTCCCAGTCTTAAACTATCCCAGTATACTTGTTAGCGGCTTAATGTGTGAGGAGTGAAGCCCGTCTTCAGACCTTGATAGTTCACGGAGAAAAATATATATGTTTAAATAGTCAATCTATTTTTGGTTAGTATGTAAACTGGAGGTGTATTTTTAATGCCCGGCTCTCACGGCTCGTTAACTAAGGCGGGTAAAGTAAGATCTCAGACTCCGAAGGTGCAGGCTAAAGTTGTGCCTACTCCTATTCCAAGGCGGAGGAATAGAATAAACTATATTAAAAGAGTAGTTAACAATATTCAACCAGGTCAGCGCGTGTAAATTTCTATCAGTGTTTACACTGCCACTCTAATTTTTGGAATTCAAACCGGTTTTAACCGGTTTATTTTAAAATAATTTTTTAGAACGGTGGATGTTTTGAATACTCAAACAGCTGCTTGCGCAGAGATACTTGAAAAAATTTTTAATTCTCAAAACATTGATAAGAGGAGCGTTGAGAAAATAAAGAGAGAGGTCTGTGAGAAGTATGGATTAAAACAGGTCCCCTCCAATTCAATGCTATTATCTTTTGTAGATGAAGAGCATCAGGAGTCGGCTAAGCGGATTCTTCTAATTAAACCAACGCGATCTATCTCAGGTGTTTCAATAATCGCTGTTATGTCCTCCCCTGCGGAATGCCCTCACGGCCGTTGCATATATTGCCCTGGTGGTCCTAGTTCCGGTTCCCCTCAAAGCTACACCGGCCGAGAACCAGCTGCGCTTAGAGGTGCTCAAAATAATTTCGACCCTTACATGCAGGTGCAGGCGCGTTTAAATCAGCTGAAACAGATAGGCCACCCGGTTAATAAAGTGGAGCTTATAATTATGGGCGGCACCTTCCCAGCCAGAGACTTCTCTTATCAAAGCGACTTCATAAAAAGGTGTTTAGACGCGTTAACCGGGTTTAATTCAAATAATTTAACTGAGGCTAAGTTAAATGCAGAGAAGGCGCGGGTTAAAAACGTGGGGATAACGTTTGAGACTAGACCAGACTATTGTAAAGCCATACATGTGGATAGGATGCTTGAACTTGGAGGAACCCGGGTGGAAATCGGCGTGCAGACTATTTACGATGACGTATACCATATTATAAAGAGAGGTCACACTGTTAGAGATGTGGTGGATGCTACTAGAATAGCTAAAGACGCTGGTTTAAAAGTATGCTATCATATAATGCCCGGTCTACCTGGAACGAGTTTTGATCGAGATTTGGAAATGTTTAGTGAATTATTTGAGAATAACTGTTTTAAACCGGATATGCTTAAAATCTATCCCTGTCTTGTTTTAGAAGGAACTGAGCTTTATAAAATGTGGAGGCTGAATCAATATCAACCTTACACTACAGAGGAGCTTATCGAGCTTTTACTGAAAGTAATGGAGAAGATTCCACCGTGGGTGAGAGTTCAAAGATTCCAGAGAGACATACCGGCTGGTTTAATACTAGCAGGGAATAGGCGAAGCGATCTTAGAGCTCTCTTACTTGATCGAATGGATGAATTACATATTAAAACCATGGAGATAAGATACCGGGAGGTCGGCCACCAGATAGCCCGGTACGGTAAGAAGCCTAAACTAGATCAAATCGAACTGAAGATTCAATCATACGAAGCCTCCGAGGGGCTTGAAATTTTCTTATCCTATGAGGATGTTGTCGAAGACATTCTAATAGGGTTTTTAAGAATGCGTATACCCTCCGCGAAAGCGCATAGAGAAGAAGTTAATAGTTGTAGAACAGCTCTTATAAGGGAGCTTCACGTATTCGGACCGGAGTTAGAAGTCGGCCGACTGCCTGTAGATGAGTGGCAGCATAGAGGATACGGTAAAGCGTTAATAGCTGAAGCGGAGCTGTTAGCTGAAGAAGTATTCAATTGTGATAGAATACTCGTCACTAGCGGTTTAGGTGTTAGAGCCTATTATAGAAGATTAGGCTACAATCTTTTAGGCCCATATATGTGTAAAGATTTTGATTAGTTTTCACCCTCCGCCGAAAGGTGGTAGAAATACAATCTGGTCGCCGTCTTCTAACTGAATCTCATTTAACCGGACACCAGTTACAGGTTTACCGTTGATTATAATTTTAATACGCCCTTTATTTATTTGCTCTAATATCGCTCCGCTGTCTTTTAATTTCGTCGAGGCTACTAACTCTAATAGTTGTTGTAGTTTACAGCGGTCTCCTTTTAGGTTGACGACCACTTCATTTTCACCTATTATTTCTCTAATAGATGCGAAGAATAAGAGTTTAACTTTAATATCATCATCCCCCCTGATTTTTAACCAAGTATAGTGAGTTCAACCAAACGTCTTGAAAGTATTTGAGCATACCTAACTCCACATACTCTACGCTATCAGCTAACCTCTCACATATCTTTCTACTTTCAATGTTTTTTAATAGGATTCGAGCCCCTGAAGCTGCTAGATTCCCCATAAATTTCAGTTTCACATCATCTACAGGAGGTATTATACCAATAAACCTTCCACTATCCTGGTTTATATGTAAACCGAATGAGCCGGCGATTATAACTTCATCAATCTGTTCAACGCTTATATCTACATATTTTAACAGTGCGGTGTAACCGGCTTGTACCGCAGCTTTTGCTTTTTGTATCTCTCTTATATCCTGTTGGCTTAAAGTAATCTTTTCACCATTAAGCTTATCAGCGATTATAATAACTTTCTCAGAGTTTAACATAGTTGCAAGCTTATGCTTGTCATCTATGCTTCCATCATTTCTTACAGCTCCGACTTTAACTAATTCAGCAATCGCGTCAACGATTCCTGAACCGCATAAACCGGCCGGCTCACCGCCCCCGATTATTTTATAATTAATCTTTAAAGTATCCGGGTCGATGTAGACTGCTTCTATAGCCCCTTCTTCAGCTCTCATCCCATATCTGATATGACCTCCTTCAAGAGCTGGGCCTGAAGGTGTAGAGCATCCGTAAAGTCTTCCATTATATTTTAAGATAATCTCCGTGTTTGTTCCTATATCCATTAGAAGAGTGTTTTTATCTGATTTATATAGTTCGGAGCTTAGAATATCCGCTGTTATATCAGCTCCAATATACCCTGATATATGTGGAGGCGTGTATATTTTCGCTGAAGGGTTAATGTTTAAAATATAACGTTTAGCGTATACTTCTTTAGAACCTGTATCGAATGGTTTATAAGGATATTTAGCCAGCCCTGACGGGTCGTCTCCGTAAAATATATGCGTCATCAGCGTATTCCCTACGATAACTATTTCATATAAGTGTTGAGGGCTAATCAAATTCTTTTTTATAAGCTTATTTAACATGCTTTGAATCTGCTCTAATGTTATCTTCTGCAATCTTATTAGATTACCTGGAGCTGACAATATATAGGAGAGTCTGGTGATTACATCTCCACCGAACATGGTTTGCCTATTTATCTCGCTTATAAAATCTACAATATCACCTGTTTGCAAGTTTACTAGAAACACCGAGATTTGAGTTGTTCCTATGTCAACAGCTGCCCCATATGCTTCAAGGCTTTTCCCCCCTTTCTCTAAATGTATTATCTGGCCGCCTCTTACAGTTACGATTATAGAACCTTTGCATGTATCGAATAATGGGAGGAGTGTATCTCTTATACTCTGGTTAAATTCTGTAACGGTTACACCCTGCTTATTCAATTCTTCTAAAATTTTTATCTCGTTTCTTTTTCTTTTCTTGAAATTATCTAATAATATCTGTAAGCTGATTTTTTTAACAGGCGGGTTAACTATGGTAGGAGGCTCATACCCGATCATCATTCGCATTGTAGGTACGACGCTTGAAAAAGGTATTTCGATCTGAGTGTCTCTTAATAACCTGGTTTGGCACGCTAATACCGTTCCCCGTTCACGCGCCTCTAGGTCCCCGCTTTGTAATTTAACTTTACATTTTAAGCATTTACCTTGACCGTTGCAAACAGCATTTAAGTATACTCCGTTTCTTTGAAGACATGATAGTATAGTTTCACCTTGCTTAAACTCTAGTTTCACAGTCTCCCCGTCAGGTTTTCTAACAAATAAAACTCCCATCTCTCTCCCAGCATTATTTTTTCCTCGCTATTACAAACTCTGAGAGTTTAGTGAAAAACTCTTTAACATCACTTGTAATCGAGTCTTTCACACTTTCAAGATGTTTCACCGCTTCCTCTGATAGTTTCAACGAGAGCTTTCTGCAGTATTCTAAGACGTTTTTTTCAATTAAAAGCTTCCTTAAATACTCTATGTCCTTTTCAGTAGCCTTCCTGTTCCCATATATTTTGTTAATTTTATCTTTTTCAGCTTGAGTGCAAGCCTCTAATAATTTTATTGTTAGCAGCGTCATTTTACCCTCTTTTATATCTGAATCACTCGGTTTACCTGTAACCTCCTCCATTCCGAAGACTCCTAGAATATCATCTTGAATCTGGAATGCTTGACCCGTGCATATCGCATATTTGCTTAAAGCGTCGAGGACACTTTTATCAGCGCCTGCTAGGCTAGCTCCCATTAAAATACCTTTCTCAAAGAGCGAGGATGTTTTTAAACGGATCATCGTTAAATACTCGTTTTCATCTGAGAAACGGCGTATTGCCATAATGCTCTCTAAGAATACTCCCTCTATAACTTCGCGGAACCCTTCTGTATAGAATTTTAAGGCTTTAAGTTTTTTATCGTTTTCGAAGCTGGATTTTAGAATTGCTTCAACACCTAGATTGAAAAGTGTATTCCCTCCTATTATTCCAACTGAGAGGCCGAAGTCCGCCGGGTCATGGGTTATCCCGGTGTATAGCTGAGCGTATTTGGTGTGGAATGTCGGCCCCCCTCTTCTCATAGTATCATGATCCATAATATCATCGTGGATTAATGTTGCGTTGTGAAGTAATTCTATAGAGATGGATGGTAAGTATATTTTCTCATCTAAGCTGCCGTTCACTCCTTTATAAGCCATTATAAACGCGATAGGTCTTAGCCTTTTACCCCCTCGCATAATAAACTCTTCTAGATTCAAGTAGAACTCTTTATGCTCTTCACTTAATTTAGAGGACTCAGCCGCCCTTCCCTCTAAGAATTCTTGGAGTGTTTTACCAGTTTTAGAGCTTTCAAAGTTTAATATAGCTGTGAACTCTTCATCTCTCATATATCTTCACCTTTTAAAACTCTCCCCCCTAAAGCTTTAATATGATATTCAAGTCTTTCAGCCGTCTTGTTTAAAAGTTTTAATGTATCTTCACATCCTCTAGCTGTCAAACATATACGTAATCTACATACTCCTTCATATGTTTGAGGATGTGATTTAATGTAAACTTGTTTTGCCTCCGTCATTATTCTTTCAACCTCTCCGGCGATCTCTGACTCAGCGACCCCCTCAACTATAATACTTCTCTCATAGTAGTTGACGCCTGTTAACTCCTTTTTTAAAACTGGTTTGATATGTTTTTCGAATATCGCTTTTAATTCCTCCGGGACTCCTGGTAGACAGTATATCTGTATATTTTCATATTCTATTTTTACACCGGGTGCTGTGCCAACAGGGTTTTCAAGCGGTATAGCTTCTTCAGGCAGTTTCGCCATTTTAATTCTAGAGTTTAAAAGCTCCGCTGTTTTAATAACTCCTTTTTCGTATAGACTCCTATATTTTTCTTGAATAGTTTCAAGAGCAGTCTTATTTATAATTAGACTTCTATTCAACGCGGCGGCTAACCCCTGCAAGGTTTTGTCATCGAATGTAGGTCCCAGTCCCCCGGAGATAATAAGATAGTCAGGTCTCCGGATTATTATATATTTTACTATATCGCGGATCTCTTCAACATCGTCTTCGACAATATATATTCTCTTAACGCTTCCACCGAGTTTTGTAATACGCTCAGCCAGCCATTGACTGTTTGTATTCAGGACGCTTCCGTTTAAAAGCTCGTTACCTGTGAATAAAAGCTCGAAGCTAATACTCTATCCCCTCTTAAATAATTCTGTTAAAATTTTTTTATTAAATAGAGTAGCGCATTCAATGCAGAACACGCTATTGTTTATAATCTTATATTCTCCTTCAGAAACCTCTTTCCCACAGTTTACTACGCTACACTTTTTTTTCAAAATGTTTCACCGTTTTTTTAAAAGCTGCTTAGCTATTTTAACAGCTTCAACAGCGTCTTTAGCGTAGCCGTCTGCGCCGATCTCTTCAGCCCAGGCTGGTGATGTCGGCGCTCCCCCTATTAGGATTTTAAACTTATCTCTTATATTCCTTTTTTTAAGCTCTTCTATTAATTTTCTCTGTCCTATCATAGTAGTGCTCAGCAGCGCTGAAACACCTATAATATCTGCATTGTATTCTAGGGCTTTCTGAATAAATACATCGCAGTTAACGTCTTTTCCTAGATCTATGACTTTGAACCCGGCTGTTAGAAGCATGGAGGCTACTATATTTTTACCTATATCATGTATGTCTCCTTCCACTGTTCCTATAACTATTGTTCCTTCACTGTTAGATTCTTTGACACCCTCCTTCTGTAAGGCTGGTAGAAGAAGCTTATCCATCACGTTTTTAACAGACTCTCCTATCACCATTAAATGCATTAGAAAGAATTCACCTGTCTCGTATTTTTCACCGACTATTTGCATGCCTTTGGTTATCGCTTTCCTTAATATTTCCAGGGGGCTTATACCACGGGATAAGGCGGATTCAACTTTCTTCATTAAAGAATCTTCATCAAGACTCATCAGCGCTTCGATTATTTCACTATCCCAGTTATCGCTCATATGATCTCCTTTAAATATAGATTACCGGTTTACAAGAAATATTATAATTTACCTTTTTAACTATTCTTTTTACTGTTAACAAGCTCGATCAGCTTTGTTTTGTCGAACTCTTGTTCTATGATTGGTATACTGTTATTTTTATAAGGCGGTAGGTTTTCTTCAAAAGTTTTCTTGTTAGGGTTAATGTAAAATATTCCAAGCGGATATTTCCCGGTTTCAATGGATTTCTTGAAGGCTTCTAATCTATCGTATACGTTATGCGTTTCATCTAGATAATAGGTGTTTTCTTTAAACCATTGATAAGTGTTTACTTTATTATATGTTACACACGGTTGGAAAATATCTACTAAAGCGTAGCCTTTATGTTTTAAGGCTTTTTTTATTATCTCTTTTGTCTCCTTATAGTCTCCTGCGAAAGCTCGCGCTACGAAAGACGCGTCTAATGCGATAGCTACTGATAAAGGGTTAAATGGCTCGTTGAAAACACCTTCAACTTGTACAGGAGTTTTAAAATTTATTAGACTGGTTGGAGAAGCCTGCCCTTTAGTTAAACCATACACCATATTATTATGTACTATATTTGTTATACCCGGGTTTCTTCTAATCGCGTGGATGAAATGGTTACCTCCTTCGCCATACATGTCACCGTCCCCGCTCTCCGCTATAACTGTGAGACTAGGGTTTACGGCTTTTATAGCTGTAGCCGCTGGTAGAGCTCTCCCATGTAAGCCGTTGAATACATTCGCTTTTAGATAATGGGGGGTTTTAGCTGCTTGACCTATACCTGAAACAATAACTAGTTTTTCAGGTTTTATTTCAAGCTCTAATAAAGCGTCTTTAAGTATTTTTAGTATACTGTAATTTCCACAACCAGGACACCAGGCTATATCTATATTCTCAATATCGAAGGGGTTAGCTTTCATTTACACCGCCTATTATCCTCTCAATTTTTTCAACTAAATCCTCTACTGTGAAAGGTAATCCGTTATAACTTAAAATCTGATTTTCAGGTTTAAATCCTGTGAATTGCTGGATGAGCATCCCGAACTGGCATGTAGCATTATTTTCGATAAAGATTATTTTCTCAGCTTTTTCAAGGTAACTTGAAGCTGATTTATGAATCGGATATACCTGTTTGAAAAATAGTAGGGCGACATCTCTTCTATTCAAGTGTTTAAGCGCTTCTATTATACAATGATATGTTGAACCCCAGCCTACTAGTAAATGTTTATAGTCTTCCTCTCCGTGGATTTCAGGCGGCAGCGCCTCTTTTTCTATTAACTCCATTTTTCTAAGACGTTTCTCAACCATTTTAACTCTCAATTCCAAGTTTTCAGTGATATGCCCGTTTTCATCATGTTCGTCGCTGTCAACTACTACGAGTCCTTCCCCATAACCTGGGATTCCACGCGGTGATACACCACTCTCCGTTATCAAGTATCGTTTATAATCTCTACCTGTTTTCACAACGTATTTTTCGATATCTAGCTGGTTTAATTTAAGCTCGGGTATATTATAATATGAATCGATTAAATACTGGTCTGTTAATACGAATACGGGTATTTGAAATTTATCAGCTAAGTTGAAAGCTTTCTGCGTTAAGTAAAACGCGTCTTCAATTGTGCTTGGGGTTAGGATCACCCTTGGGAATTCACCGTGCCCAGCGTGTAAAGCGAGGTTTAAATCAGCCTGTTCTGTTCTAGTCGGTAGCCCTGTAGCCGGGCCTGGGCGTTGAGCTAAATGTATCACGAGCGGAGTCTCAGTCATTCCTGCTAAGCTTAACCCCTCAGTCATTAGAGAGAACCCGCCCCCTGAGGTTGAAACTAGTGCTCTGCCTCCAGCATACCAGGCGCCCAGCGCCATGTTAATCGCGCTTATCTCATCTTCTGCCTGTTCGGCTATTATGTTGAATGTTTTTGAATGCTGGGATAAAAATACGAGGACACCTGTTGACGGTGACATAGGATAAGCCGAGATGAAATTGCAGCCGCCGGCTATTGCGCCTAGCGCTACAGCTTCAGCTCCATTTAGTAATATATGATTTCTAACCTCAGGGTTTTTCATTATATTTATTTCAGCGCCTTTGAAAAGTCTATCAGCTTCATTGTAGCCTTCTTCAACGGCTCTTATATTTTTCTCTACTACATCAGATCCTTTTACAGCGAAATAATTTTTCAAATAATCTTCTACGTTCTGAAGGTTGACTTTAAACAGCTTAGATAAAACTCCTACCGCTATCATATTCTCGTATATTCTTCCACCTATCGCTGCTGCTATTCTAGTTAAAGGCAGGTTGTAGATTTTATATTCGGATTTTATGATTTCTTTATCTCCTATTATAACTGTATTAGGTGTTATATTTCGCTCTAAATGTTTTAACGCTTCGGTATTAAGTGGTATAAATATATCTATTCTTCTAACAGGGGCTCTCACGTAATCTGATGAAACTCTTATTTGAGTTGAATTGCTGCCCCCTCTTATACGAGACATATACTCTTTTGTAGCGTAAACATGATAGCCTGAGATTTTAAATATTCTAGTCAGGAAAAACTCTAGTGTCTGGATGCCTTGCCCCGCCTCCCCGCATAACACTATTGAAACATCTTTCTGTGGGGTGTTGAATAACTTATCGCTCATAAAAGTTCACAGCTGTATGCTATTACTTGTTTAATAAATATTTTTTTCTTTAAAAACTTATTTGATACTCTGCATAAAGTTTATATATTATATTTTATATTCTATATCGAATTTGATATAAATAGTGAGGAATCACCTAATATATCATTCTAAACTATTCAAGATTATACGGCGATATATTATGGGGAGTATCATCGAAGTTGAAAATTTAGTTAAAAAATTCAATGGTTTAACTGCTGTAGACTCGATTTCATTTAGCGTAGAGGAAGGGGAAATATTCAGTTTATTAGGTCCTAACGGAGCAGGTAAAACCACCACTATAAATATTTTAACAACTCTTCTTAAACCAGACGCTGGACGAGCATTTATAGACGGCGTTGACGTGGTAAAAGACCCTAATAGAATCAGGCATATGATCGGCGTAACATTTCAAGAACTTGTATTAGATAAAGATCTCACCGTCTGGGAGACGCTAGACTTCCACGGCAGGCTTTATAATATACCGAAAGCCGAGCGGCATAAGCGAATAAAAGAATTACTATCTGTAGTTGGCTTAGAGGATAAAGCGAAAAATCTCACTAAAACATTAAGCGGCGGTATGAAAAGGAAATTAGAGATAGTTAGAGGATTAATGAATAATCCTAGAGTATTATTTTTAGATGAACCCTCACTCGGCTTGGACCCTCAGAGTAGAATAACTATATGGGATGAGATTAGAAAGATAAACCGCTCAGGTGTAACCATATTCATGACAACTCACTATATGGATGAAGCGGATATGCTTTCTAATCGAATAGCTATAATGAATAGAGGTAAGATAATCGCAATAGATAACTCTGATAATTTGAAGTCGCAGCTCGGCAAAGATTTAATACTCCTTAAAGTTACGCCTGAGATTAAAGCGAAGGCTGTCGAAGTGTTAAAAACAACAGGATTATTAAAGGAGATTAAAGAAACCTCTACCGGTTTAATACTTACAAGTATAGGTAAAGGCAGCGCAACAATTCCTAAACTGATTAAAACATTAGACGCGGAGAATATTACCGTTGACAGCATCGAGTTAAAACGCCCTACGTTAGATGATGTATTCTTATTCTATACTGGTAGAGAAATTAAGGAGAGCAATGACTGGATGAGAAATCTAACCATTATGAGGAGAACAGGGAGGTTGATGAGATAAATGAGTAATATAACTACCATATTCTGGCGGGAAGCTATTAAAATACTAAGATCTAAATCACAATTGTTTTCATCAATTATTCAACCAATTTTATGGCTCGCCTTGTACGGTATCTCTTTAAACTCTTTTCTAACAGGTATGCCGGTTTTCACAGGATTCTCTTATTTCTCTTCGCTGGTTCCAGGTGTCATAGCGCTTACTGTTCTATTCACCGGTCTATTCGGCGGCATAGGAATACTTTTTGATAAAGTATTCGGTTTGATAAAAGAAATCGCCGTAGCCCCTATAGCTAGAACAGATATAATCATAGGGAAAGCGCTCGGAGTCCAGCTTAGATCTATTATCCAAGTGGTATTAGTTCTAATAGGAGGGTTTATTTTAGGCGCATCTTTTACATATCCATACACGCCTATATTCGCTTATCTGGGTTTAATCGGTTTAATATTTCTAATGGGGCTAGGCTTCACATTCCTCTCTTCTATGATAGCTATTAAACTAACCTCCTTCGAAGGGTTAAACGCTATAATGTCTCTTTTAACAATGCCCTTATTCTTTACAAGCGGTGCTCTAGTTCCAATACCAGCTATGCCTACACCGCTTCAATTCATCGCATACGTTAACCCTGCGACTTACGCAGTTGAAGGTATGAAAGCGCTTCTACTACCATACACTCCAGGTTTCTCTATGATGACACCGGATTTAATGATCCCATTATCCTTTATAGTTCTACTATGTTTCACAATCGTTACATTAATAGGAGCACTCTATTTAATTAACAGAACGGTTCTTCTAGTATAAGTCAAAGCGCTACCCTAGTATACTTTTTATTTATGTTTAGCAAAATTCATAAGTAGAGATGGCATCATATGGTGAAAGTTAAAAAACTCTACTGTCCAATTCATGATAGATGGTTTGACCCTCGAACAGGTTTATGCCCTTTATGCGAGAGTGAGGAAGAGGCGAGAGTTGACTACTCTAATAATCCTATGTTAGGAGAGGAAGATGAGCCTATTGAACCAGAGTTTTTATTAATTCAACCTGTAAGTTTTGAAGGCCAAGTCCTAGATTCTGATGATATCCGGTTATACAGGGAGCAGGCTTTAAGAAATATAGAAGAAGTTCAGAAGAGAATTAAGAGATTCAGATTTGTTAACGCGCTCTCTATAATTATCTTCATGGCTTTATTAATAATTCTATTTCTAATTTAAACATCTAATTCTTAAATATTAATTCTAAAACAAGTGAACCATAATTTTTTAAAAATTTATATAATACTTCGAGTTTGAGCAATTCACGGGCAAATATAGATTAATTTTTTTACACGTGATTTTATGTTAACTGTTAAAGGGAGAAATCTGCTAGCTGGAATGCTTGTTAGAACGTTATTCGGCTATTCGGTATTCGATTTCATTCTACTCTCTATAACGCTTCAAACCGTTTTCTCTATCACAGAGATTGGCATCGGAGCGTTGATGGCCGCTTACTGGGTTCCAGCGATAATCCTCCAGTTCATAGTAGGATATTACGCGGATAAAATCGGGTTTAAAAAACTAGTAGTAGCGGGGACTCTTACAGTAGCATTAGGTTCTCTTATAATAAGCCAAGCGTTCACATTTGAAATCGTTCTCTTAGGAAGGTTCACCACGGGGGTAGGTGCAATTCTCTTCTGGACGCCTGGAGTGGTTATCGTATCGAATTTATATCCTAAAGAGCGATTATCTTTAGCTACTTCTTTAATTGTTTTAAGCTACGGGATCGGGACACTCGCCGCCCTTTTAACTGTCCCGGTGCAGGAGAGTATTTTAGGGTGGAGGGGAATATTCTTTCTTACATTTATTTACGGTTTAATCGTAGCTATTATAGTGCAGATCTTAACGACGGATACACCCGGCAGCTCTCATAAGCCTGTCAACTCTGTTAGAGTCTTCAAAAACAAGGAGCTTTTTAAAATCGCAATCGCTCAGTGTTTATCTATGGCCGCATGGACTGTATTCTTAACTTTTTTCACGAGAACGCTAATATTTGAAAAAAACGTGAACCCTAATATTGCTAATTTAACTGTGATAGTGGCCTCTCTGGCTGGAATTATATTCGCGTTACTTGGAGGATACTTCTCAGATAAAAAATCTAGGAAGGGGTTATGGATAGCCGTGCCATTAACTTTACTATCTTTAACACTGGGTATACTACCTTTCTCAGCCGGAATTAATTTAATTAGCGATTTATTTTTAAGCTGGTTTGTAGGCGCGCTTGTCTGGATTCCTCAGGGACCTATATGGGCGCTTCCTAAAATAGTTGAACCAGATTATCCTAATACCGCTATGACGCTGCTAGTCTGCTTGACAGGCGTCACTGTAACAGTATTTCCTCTTTTATTCGGAGGGTTAACTGATCTCACAGGCTCATTTTCTTACAGTTACATAATGATTGCGTTAAGTGTTTGTTTAGCAGCGGTTATAAGTTATAGAATCCGTCATTAAATATAGCTTAATATATTTTAACATTAACATTAGAGCCGCATCTTTCCTCTATGTATTTTTTAAGCTCCTGTAATTGATTTACACTAGCAGGTTTAACCGCGCTTATCGCGGGGGCTCTCACAATTGTGTACACTTGCACCTCTCTTGGTTTAATTCTACAAATAGCTTCACTTAAAGCTTTCATCTCCTCGATACTCGTGTTGGAGGTAATGTTTTGATCAATTGTATTGAATAAAAGTGTTTGTATAATAAAATGTTTAACTGTACTTGATAGAATAATTAGACTGTCAATTATGGTGTGAATATCAAGTTTTTCATTTACCGGCCTATTAATTGAGTGAAATGTTTTATTAGTAGCAGCGTCAAGTTTAGCGAGTATTTGATCGAATAACTCAGCGGTTTTCAATATTCTCTTATATTTAAACATGCTTGAATTCGTGATTAAAGTGAGTTTAGCAGTAGGATAATAATTCTCTTTTATTTCTTTAACTTTAGCGACTATGCTTGGAAATTTCGGGTGAAGTGTTGGTTCACCGTACCCTGAGAAAGTAACCGCGTCTAGTTTAAATCTTTCAGATAATAGATTTGAAAGCGTTTTTTCGAGAGCTTTATATACTAGCTCAGGTTTAACCCATCCGTTTTTTAGTTTTCTATAGTCTACAGGGTTCCCAGTGACACCGTACTGGCAGTATACGCAGTTAAAATTACATGTTTTACCCTCTTGGATAAGCAGGTTAATCCCTATATCCACGCCTATACGGCGGGAGTATATTGGCCCGTATATGATCTGCCCTGTTCTAGGCGGTAGCTTGATCATTTCACTCATTTCAACGCCTCAGATTTTCTAAAGATATTTTTTATAGAAACAGTTAAATGTTTTATTGATAAACTTTATTATAAAAAAGTTGATTAAGATGGCTAAGAATTTAATTTTCAGGTTTGAAGGGGATTTTAAGCCGAGTATAGGTGGTTTAGTTGAGATTTTAGAATGGCGTCTAATACGTGAAGGATTACCTTTGGAAGCGTTGAAGATTGAGGATAAGAGTAGCCATCGGATTTTTACTAGTCGAACAATGGATGTTGAAATGCTTAACCCTATTAGTAATATCGTTGTAAAGGGGCGGGTGGTTGGTGTTAAAGAAAAATTTAATGTGAAGACTCAAACGCCTATAATATTATTTGAATTGGAAGTGGAATAGTAGTTTTTAATCATAGTAAGCTATTCTAAAGTGGTTTGTGACAGGGCTTCTAAACTATTTTTTTTAGATTTTTTTGAAATTAAGATTAATGTCATGTCACTCCCAAAAACCTCTTGTTTCAATATATTTTTTCTCTGTTCGTAGAATCTCTAGTAGAATATCCCGCTCTGTTAAGCTTGTTTTCGAAAAAATTCTTTTAACACTCTGAGGGCCGACGCCTCTAGCCGCTAAAGCCATTATAGCTTTTTTACCCATTGTTAAAACTAGACTTCCAACTTCCTGTAATTTTTTTATTTTACGCTGCTCTGCTGCGTCTAATCTACGACCTGTCTTCCATTTTTTAACTAATTGATAGGATTCCTCGTCGTTCGGGTAAACCGCGGCTAAGTATCTTGAATTGCAAATAGGGCATTTAGGATATTCTTCTAGTGAACCTACGGTTCGAGTTGACTCAAATTTTCCACAGTACAAGCATATTAACTTCTTACTAGCGGACTCTAATCTCTTTTTAAACACGTTTAAAATCTCAGCTATAGGTTTTTCAGGTGAAACTAAATCTCTTACACCTAGATTCTCTAAAGCTATATTAGTAAACTCCCCGTAGTTTAAACTTCGCTTATACTCTTTTAATTTTATCTCAATTTCTCCTGATCTAATTTTTTTTAACACTTCTGAAGTTTTTTTCAAATCCATTTTTTCAAGTAATATTTCTCGAATAGTCTCCTCTATGATTATTGGATCATAGTATTTGATGAGTCTTTTTATATCTGTGCTGCTGTAATCCGCGTCTTTTTCAATTAAACCGAATCTTTTAGCAACATACACGTATTTCCAGTTGAAGAGAGCGGTTTGCTTTAAAGTGGTTTCTAAAAGCGGTTTTAAATGTTCTGTTTCAAGTTCATAAAAAACGTCTTTAATCATGTTACAGTTTAATCCTGTAGCGTTCTGAATTATAACCCTGTATGGATCAGACTTAATAATTATACTTTCACCTAATTTACTTAACAGTATTGCAGCTATCAACTGCGCGATTGTTTGATTCACTTTACTACCGTAGCAGAGATGAACTATTATCATATTCTCAGCTGACTCTATGAGAATATCATTCTCGCCGTTATAAGGTTCTTTATTCTCTACATAGAAGCGTATGCTATCATATATTTTTTTTAAAGCGTCTTCTTTTATTATGATGTTTCGCTGTTCTACTCTACTATTTAGAAGAGATTCTTTAATTGTTTCAATAGGGTTACCTGTAGTGTGACTTGAAAGATTATTATATAATCTGTCCCTGAACGCGGCGACCATTCTAGAAATATTATATGGAACAGGCAGCAGCTCTCCCTCCCATGAAGGGACCGCTGCTGTAGGAGCGGGGACAGGTTCAACTCTTATCAAGTTATCTTCTATCGATATTATACGCCAAGCTTGACCTTTAGCTATAAACACCTCTCCAGGTTGCGTGTTGACGACGAACTCTTCGTCTAGTCGACCTATCTTAAGGTTTGATGAAATATCTAATACCTCGTATTGTTTAACGTCAGGTATCATTGAAAGATTCGAATAATAGTATTGTAGAGTTTTTCGACTTTTTTTAACGAGATTACCGGTTAAGTAAACTAATTTATGATCGTGCATGTATTCAACTATTTTTTTAATTTTTTCAAGAGAAATCTGACGGTAAAGATAGGATCCCCGAATTATATCGTATAGTTTCTCTAATTCTATTTTACTGTTATCTAGTACTATTCCAGCGATTTGATGGCATAATACATCTAAACTGTTTTCGTGGAGTGTTATTTCTTCAATTTTATTTTTAAGCACACCTTTACATATCGACAAGGATTCTAAAATATCGTCAATATTCATTGCGATAATATATCCTTCAGACGGTGTTTCGAGTTTATGTCCTGCTCTGCCTATGCGCTGAATTAATTTAGAGACTTGTCTAGGCGACATGAATTGGATTACAAGATCAATGCTTCCTATATCTATTCCCAGTTCTAAAGAGGATGTGCAGATTATACATTTTATTATCTCATCTTTAAACTTTGATTCAGCTTCAAGCCTCACTTCTTTAGAGAGCGAGCTGTGATGAATTGCGAAATTGAAACTAGGATTGTATTGAGTTAGCTTAGAGGCGAGGATCTCCGCAGCCTCTCTTGTGTTGGTGAATACTAGAACTGATTTATGTTCACGTATAAGTTTATCAAGTAATCTGATTACTTTAGCGATTCTAGGAGTAGACTTTATCTCCGCTGCTAGTTTATAATCTTCTTCAGAGGCTTCTGCGTAATCTATATGTATTATGAACTTTTTACCACCACTTAGATAAATTATTTTAGTTTCCCCGGTGTTTCCGACTAGAAATTTAGCTATTTTCGAGGCTCCTCCAACTGTGGCTGAAAGCCCTATTCTCTGGAATCTTCGCCCTGTAAGCTGTTCAAGTCTTTCAAGACCTATTGAGAGCTGGGCTCCTCTTTCATCATTAGCTAATTCATGAATCTCGTCTATTACCACCCATTTTACCGCTCTTAAATGTTCTCTGATTTTTTTACCTGGAAGTATCGCCTGCAAGGTTTCAGGTGTGAGTATGAGAATATCCGGCGGGTTTAAAGCCTGCTTTCTCCTAGTAGGCGGGCTGGTGTCCCCATGCCGGACTTCTATTTTAATGTTAAGCGCTTCTCCTAGTTTTATCACTCGTTTAAGAATATCCCTGTTAAGAGCTTTTAAAGGAGTAATATACAAGGCTTTTATCCCTGTTACTCCCTCACCGGTTTTCCTGTCCTGGAGTATACCGTTTAAAATAGGGAATACTGCAGCTTCAGTTTTCCCTGAACCTGTAGGCGCGATTATAAGAGTATTATACCCTTTAAGGATTTTAGGAATCGCCTTCTCCTGCGTGATCGTGGGTGTTTTAAACCCGAATAACTCTAGTTTCTCTCTAAGCAGATCGTCTAATTCACTGAAAGCATTCAAAACGAGTCCCTCAGATAAAATTCAAAATTAAAAATAATAAATTTTACAATTTTAACTTTATCACATAATCAGGTTTTTTCTACCGGTTTCAAATATTTGAAATAAACCTGTATACTTATGGATACAATAGATCCATCAGCTCGCATATTCACAGCGTATAATAGTCTTTTTCCTCCTTAACTTTTTTCTCCTTTATTAAATTATATTTTTTAGCTATTTCTAAAAGTTGCTCCAACCTATTTTTAGATATTTTATGATACTCCAATAAGTCTAGTATATCTCCTTCCCCCCCTAATTCTATAAGTGATCTTATTAAAGGCGCTAAAGATATATCTGAGGTTTCAGATGGAAGGATTCTCTCAATTTCCTCGAATATTCTATCTTTTAATTTTAGGAGATTGCACTGGAATTCCTCTAATTCTCTAAGTTTCTCCTCGGTTTTATTCAATAATTCTAGGATACGCTTTAGCCCCTCTGAGTTATGTTTGAATAATGCGAGTTTCTCAAATTCTTCTAAAGCTTCTTTTATATAATCTGTCTCAGACTCTATTTTGTCAGGTAACTCCGCCATTTTGATTCTGAAACATCTAGGTGATAGACTTATATTTAAGTGAACTCCTCTTTTTATTCTGTAATATACTCTTGGTGGACCGTAGGGGCTTTTCTTAACTATTTTCTCGACTAATCCTGTTTCTTCTAAGATATTCAGATTTTGTATAACCGCTCTAGGGGTGAGTTTAAGCTTGGTTGCTAGGCTGAAAGGATAGTCTTCGCCTTGACTTAGGAGGGAGAGAATTTTTCTCCTCGTATCGCTTCCTAAGGCGTATGTTAACTTATCTATATCTAACCCCTCGTCCATTTAACTCACCCTAAAGCCGATTATTTAATAATAAAAAATTAAATATTGTGTTGTTTAGCGAACTCCTCGAATATTCTTGTTTGCTGTTCTACACGTGTTTTAGAAATCGGGCCTATCTTCTTTAAAGCCTCTTTTAAGTGTCTCGCTTCAAGTTTTAGCTTGCTGATTTCTTTCTCGTCTTCTACACCTTGATGTCTATCAAGATACTCTTTGATAGCGTTCATGACCGCTTCATTGCAGACTGCAGCTATCTCTGCACCTGAGAAGTTCTCTGTTTCCTTTGCTAGCTCATCTATGTTTATGTCTTCTGCTAAAGGTTTATTCCGCAGATGAACTTCGAATATCTTCTTTCTAGTAGCCTCGTCTGGGAGTGGAATGTAGATTAAACGGTCGAATCTGCCCGGTCTGAGTAAAGCCGGGTCTATGATATCAGGTCGATTGGAAGCCGCGATAACTGTGACCCCTTTAAGCTCTTCTAACCCGTCTAATTCAGTTAACAGCTGGCTTATAATTCTCTCCGTTGTATGAGCGTCGCCTATTGATGACCCTCTCGCCGGTGTTATAGCGTCTAATTCATCGAAGAATATTATGCATGGAGCGGCTTGTCTAGCCTTCCTGAATGTTTCTCTAACCATCTTCTCGCTTTCGCCAACCCATTTTGAAAGGAATTCCGGTCCTTTAACTGATATGAAGTTTGCTTCGGTTTCGGTTGCAACAGCTTTAGCTAGTAGTGTTTTCCCTGTTCCAGGTGGACCGTATAGTAATATTCCTTTAGGCGGTTTGGCGTTCATGTGCTGGAAGAGTTTCGGGTATTTTAACGGCCATTCAACAGCTTGTTTAAGCTGTTCTTTAACCTCTTCTAGTCCGCCTATGTCATCCCATCTCACATTCGGTGATTCGATGAATACTTCTCTTAGAGCTGAGGGTTCAACTGTTTTCAAAGCTTCCTCAAAGTCAGCTGCTGTAACCTTTATTTTATCTAATATCTCCGCCGGTATCTCCTCTTTTGTGAGATCTATCTCTGGGAGTATACGTCTTAAGGCGATCATGCCCGCCTCTTTTACAAGTGCAGCTAAATCAGCGCCTACAAAGCCGTGTGTTTTATCAGCTATAAGATCGAGGTTAACATCTTTATCAAGTGGCATGCCTCTTACATGGATTTGAAGTATCTCTTTTCGTCCATTTCTGTCAGGGATACCTATCTCGATTTCTCTGTCAAATCTCCCTCCTCTCCTAAGCGCAGGGTCTAGTGCATTCGGCCGGTTTGTCGCTCCTATAACGACGACTTTGCCTCTAGGTTTTAAGCCATCCATTAAAGATAGAAGCTGGGCTACAACCCTCTTCTCCACGTCTCCTGTGACTTCTTCTCTTTTAGGTGCTATGGAGTCGATTTCATCTATGAATATTATGCTAGGAGCGTTTCTCTCAGCTTCCTCGAATATTTCTCTAAGCCGGCTTTCACTTTCACCATAGTATTTACTCATGATTTCAGGTCCGCTGATAGAGTAAAAATTAGCGTTGCTTTCGTTAGCTACAGCTTTAGCTAGTAGTGTTTTCCCTGTTCCAGGTGGACCGTATAATAGTACTCCTTTAGGGGCGTCTATTCCTAGCTTATTGAATACTTCAGGGTGGGTTAAAGGCAGCTCTATCATCTCTCTTATCTTCTTTATTTCATTCCCTAATCCACCTATATCTTCGTAATGGACTTTTGCCACCGGCTTCTCCATTATTTCTTTAGCCGGCCGATCGCTTACAATAACTTCTGTGTCATAATTCATTAATACAGTGTCAGCTTTAGGAATATGACTTGTAGCGACTAAAACGATTTTATCCCCCATGGTTGGTATTTCTACAATATCGCCGACTGTGATAACTCTGCCTTCGAGAAGTCGTTTTAAATATTCTTCGGCTCCTTGTATTCTAATCGCCTCGGTTGGCGCGAATGTTATGCTTTTAGCTGGTTTAGCCTCTATTTTCCTAATCTCCACTTTATCATCTAGAGATGTTCCAGCGTTTCTGCGTGTAGAACCGTCTATTCTTATAATCATTTTACCAGCGTCTTCTGAGAGTCCAGGCCATACTAGGGCTGCTGTTCTCTTCTTGCCGACTATTTCTATCGCGTCGCCTGTTTGTAATCCTAGCTTCTGCGCTACTATAGGGTCGAGTCTAGCTATGTTTCTTCCAAC
>JAHQXC010000049.1 GCA_029856525.1 Candidatus Odinarchaeia archaeon | reverse complement strand
ACTCGTTATGTTGAAGACGCTTTACAAAACGGTCAAGCCTTCGACGGAAGCTCTGTAACAGGATTCGGGCAGATCGAAGAATCGGATATGATTGTAATACCAGACCCTTCGACTTTTAATATAATCCCGTGGCGTAGAGAGGAGGTATCCACTTGTAGAATGATCTGTGATGTTTACACGCCTGAAATGAAAAGGTTTGAAGGCGACCCCCGTTACATTCTATATAAAGCTGTTAAAAAAGCAGAGGAGATGGGTTACAAATACTTCTGTGCTCCTGAACTTGAATTCTTTATTATGAGCCCAACTGAGAATTTAGCTAAACCTAAACCAATCGATCTACGCGGTTATTTCGATCTCAACCCTGGTGGTGAAACTGAAGATTTAAGACGTGAAATATGCGATACAGCGGAACAGTTTGGTATAAGCATAGAGGTCTCACATCATGAAGTTGCTATGGGTCAAAACGAAATAGACTTCAGATATGGGGAGGCCTTAGAGACAGCTGATCGAACCGTTACTATGAAAACAATCATTAAAACAGTTGCAGCTCAGCGCGGTTACATTGCAACATTTATGCCTAAACCATTCTACGGGGTTAACGGTTCAGGCATGCACGTCCACCAGTCTTTATGGTCTTTGAAAGGTGAAAATCTTTTCTACGATGAAAACTCTAAACTAAACTTTTTATCCGAGACAGCGTTACACTTTATAGCCGGCCAGTTAAAATATGGTAGAGAGATGTGCGCGGTTTTAGCTTCATGGCCTAATTCTTATAAACGCCTTTTACCAGGTTATGAAGCCCCTGTCTACGTAGCCTGGGGGTTTAAAAACAGATCGCCGCTGATACGTGTACCAAACTTTTCTAAGAAACCTTCAGCCGCTCGAATCGAGATAAGATGCCCTGACCCTGCTGGAAATCCCTATCTCCAATTAGCTGTCTTACTTCAAGCTGGATTAGAAGGTGTTAAAAATAAGCTTCAACCACCTGAGCCGACAGATCTTAACGTTTACAAGCTCTCCTTCGAGGAGAGAAAGAAGCTTGGAATAGTATCCTTACCTGAGACATTAGGCGAAGCGCTTAACGAATTCGAAAACAGCTCTTTTATGAAGCAGGCGTTAGGCAGTGTGGCGTTCTCAAACTTTCTACTAGTTAAGAGAAAAGAATGGGATGAATACAAGGCTAGTATAAGCGAATGGGAGATAGAGAGATATCTGACTAGACTCTAAAAAATTAGTAAAGCGGCTATTAAAGGTATCATACCTATAAGGAGAGCGATCGGTAGGCCTGGAATAACTTCTCTTCTAGTTAAAACCAGGTATGTGAACAGTAATCCTACGGTGAGAGCTATTATAGAAGCAATCCATATTATTAACCCATAGAATAGAAGAGCGTGTGCCACTAAAATAGAATAGAACACTAAATCCCCTACTCCAATATCCCATGAACCAAAACTCACATACAGTTTAATACTTAACCCTTTGCTCTCAGATATTTGAAGCGTTTTCCTTATAGGCCCCTTCATCACAGAGTAGATGTCATATAACGATAATCCTATGAATACAAATATTAGAATTAAAGTCGGTGTAACCAGAGCTAGGAAAGAGCTTACAAGCGAGCTATACAACACTAAGAAAATATTTCTAAGCATTTGACTTGCTTTATCGTTTAAGACAGTGTAAGCTGAAATATATCCGATTATAACACCCGCTATTATTGAAAACGTGAATAAGCTAATAGCTGTGAAAGCATCTAAATTCAAGTATTCGAGTATAAGCGAGGAGTACACTGGGAGTATCACGATTATTACAAATGAAATGGAAAAACCTAAAAAATATTTTAGAATCGTTTTTCTATCTTTCAATATCAAAT
This sequence comes from Candidatus Odinarchaeia archaeon, assembly GCA_029856525.1. GTDB lineage: Archaea > Asgardarchaeota > Odinarchaeia > Odinarchaeales > Odinarchaeaceae > Odinarchaeum. The sequence continues at coordinate 8,280 of JAHQXC010000049.1, read as the reverse complement.
AATATATTAAAAATCCTGAGATTAACGCGATGAAGATGAAGATTGAAGCATAGATTAAACTTACCGTGATCCCTCCCCTCGCTTCAGGTATTAAATCAGTTAAATAAGTAGTATCAGCTGGTATTAGGAGAGCGGACCATAAGGATGAGACTAGAATTGTTATTAACGGAAAGGTTAGAAATAGAATATACTGGTCTATTTTCGAGATTTTTTCAAGCCCCATTCAACTACCAGCTTGAAGATATTTTTAAATTTTTAACTCGATTTATATTTCAATAACATCCCCGGCAGCCGGTAGAAGAGTATTCAACCCTAGTTCCTTAGAGGCGTACTCAGCTAAATATTTACAGGACTCAGGTTCCCCGTGGATCGGTATAATGGTAGGGCTCCCGCGTATGCTTTTAATAAATTCCATAAGCTCCTGTCTACCAGCATGCGCTGAGAAGTCGAAGTATTTCACTTGAGCTTGAACATCTAATAACCCGCCGTTAACAGGCAGCTTCCCGGTTTCAAGTAAAACTCTACCAGGCGTCCCCGGTAGCTGATAACCTACAATAAATATTCCATGCCGCTCATCGTCAGCTAACTGTCTAGCATAATATAATGCAGCTCCGCCGCTTAACATACCTGCAGGGGCGATAATAACACCGCTGTTTTTAATAGCGATCTCTCTGGTTTTACGTCTTTCAATATATTCAATGCCGCTGTGCGCGTCTTTTAATAATTTGAAGTCTCTAAAATATTTCGGGTGCCTTAAAAATATTCTACTAATATCTCTAGCCATCCCATCTAATATAACCTGGTTTTCAAAATTATATTTTTCAAGTATACATAAAACTTCCTGGCTGCGGCTTAAAGCGAAGGCTGGTATTAATACAACACCCCCTTTCTCAACAACCTCGTTAACAGCGTTGATAAAATCTCTCTCTAATTCCTCTCGAGGCGGGTGGTTGGTTAAAGCATATGTGCTCTCCATTATTAAATAGTCTATTTCAGGCAGATCAGGTTTAGCCCCTTTAACTAATAGAGTATCTCTGAGGTTAATATCCCCTGTGTAGAGGATTCTTTTACCATTCACTTCTATTAAGGCCATATAACTTCCTGGAATATGCCCAGCGTCTATTATAGTAACATTAAAATCTTCGCCAACGTTAATAATATCTCCGTAAGATGTTTTAACAAAATTTTCACGGATACTAGCTATCTCGCCTTCATCGAAGGGTAGAATAGCCTCAGAGATTTTAAGATAATCTTCAAGTAGTACTCTTAGAACCTCCATGGTAATCTTAGTCGCGTAAATAGGCGGGTTACCGGTAATATACATTAACGGTAGCGCTCCAGAGTGATCTAGATGCGCATGAGTGAGGAAAATAGCGTCGATGTCCCTTGGAGCTACCGTTATCGGGAAAGGATTCTTTCTTCTAAGGTATATTCCATAATCTAGTAGAATGTTTCTATTATTCGCGCTCACCAGGAAACCTGAGCCGCCTACCTCTTGACAACCACCAAGACATGTAATTTTACCCATCACACCGCACCATAAATAGAAACTCTTATATTAATTATCAGTAATTTCTTTTTTGAACTTTACAAAAATAAAGGAGTAAAAATATTTTAATCTTTTTGTTTTCGGGGTGGTTTAGTGACTGTTTCTATAAATATTAAATCACAGAAAAAATATGATGGGTACACGTTCATCACGGGGTTTCACGGTATAGGTGTAACAGGCTATATTACGACAAGGCATATTGTTGAAACATTAGGCGCCAGCTACATAGGATATATTGACTCTGATTTAAACCCTTCGTTTGTAGGAATGGATGAAGGCCGTTTAGTTTTCCCCTTCGAATTCTACGAGTATAAAAATATAGTTCTGTTAATGTGCAGGTTTCAACCTCATCGATTAGAGCAGAAGGAGTTCAGCAGAGTGGTTTCAGAATGGGTTATTTCATCGGGTTTTAAACAAGCGATTTTAGTAGGAGGGCTAGATAATAGATTCCAGCAGGAAGGCGACGATATAGTGCGCTGTATTCACACTAAAAACTATAAGTTAGACCAGGATATAGGTGTTCAGATATTGGAGAAGGGACTTTTCGTAACAGGACCTTTAGCGCTCATGTTAATGTATTTTGAAATTCATAACTTCCCTGGGATAGCATTGCTACCCTACGCTGAGCAGGGTAGACCTGACCCACGTGCTGCTTCAAACGCGATTAACGTGATTAACCGGATATGTAACTTGAATATTAACACTGAACAGCTGTTAAGCGACGCTGAGACTATTGAGCGCGAATTGAAAGAGGTTATAGAGCAGCAGGAAGTCAGGGATACAGAGGGGAATAGAGGCATGTACGTGTAAGAATCACAGTGCAGAGTTCTATCTTTCGCATTCGCAATCTATTTTATCCGGGATTTCAGAGACTGCTTTCCTTAAAATTTTAAATAATGTATCCTTTTTCTTTTCAAACTCGGAGATGACCTCGTTGAAAGTGATTTTTCTATCAATAACTCCTGCAGCATAATTTGAAACAAGCGAGATTGACGCATAGCATATTCCAAGTTCACGAGCTAATACAAGCTCCGGTATAAGCGTCATCCCGACAATATCCCCTCCTATTTTCTTAAAGAATTTAATCTCCGCAGGGGTTTCGAACCGCGGTCCCTCGGTGCAGACATAAACTCCTCCGTTAACCGGTTTGACGCCGAATTTAATACATGTCTGATATATTATTTTATTAAGCTCCGAGCAGAAGGGTTTGGTAACATCTACATGGAATACGCTAGGTGACCGTATTAGACCAGCTTCAGGTTTTAGCTCACCGTTAAAGAAAGTGGAGTCGCGTCTTTTAGTCATATCAATAAATTGGTTCGGTATAACTATACTACCTGGTTTAATCTCTTTCCTAACACTTCCACATGAATGCGTTGCGATAATTCTGTTAACCTTCAACTTGTATAAAGCATATATGTTCGCTTTATAATTTATCATGTGAGGGGGTAAAGCATGAGTTATTTTATCACTTCCAGGCTGAGCGTGTCGGGGCAGAAAAACCACTCTAGTATTTTCTATATACCCTATCGATAATGGTGGGGAAGCTCCGAACGGGGTTTCTACAATTTTTAATTCAGCTTCATCTAAGAGGTGATAGAAGCCGGATCCGCCTATAACTCCTATTATTAAACCATTTCCACCGTCTTCTTTCAACATATCCTCCATCTCTGAAAACAGTTTAAATACTCGTATAATTTTAACGTTAATGTTAACGTATTACAATATTGCTTTCTAATTCTTATTTACTTTCCCATGCCGGCTTTGAAACAATCTGCGTTGAAGTGAATTAAATACGCTTTTAAAAGAGTTTAAGAATACTCTTATTTATGATTAAAATAGCGGTTTTAAAAATCGGTAACATCGGCATGTCCCCGTTATTCGAATTTTTATTCGATGAGAGAGCTGAACGGGTTAATGTTGAATTCCGAGTTTTCGGTTCAGGTTCTAAAATGACTGGTGAAAGTTTGGAGGCAAGTGTCAATGATTTAGTTAAATGGAAGCATGATTTAACTATTCTAATAACTCCTAACGCTAGTTTACCGCAATGCATTAATGTTATCGAAACTCTTAGAGAAACAGGTATACCTTTAATTGTTATAAGCGATTCTTCTTCTTTGAAAATAGCTTCAGAGCTGAAAAATAAGAAGGTAGGTTACATTATTATCACAGCTGATCCGATGATAGGCGCCAGACGCGAGTTTCTAGATCCTACAGAAATGGCTGTTTTCAACTCTGATATAATAAAGGTGTTAGCTGGTACAGGTGTGATGAGTTCAATCGTTAAAATCGTTGATGAAGTGATTGAAAAACTTGAGAAAGGTATAATAGATCTCCCTTCTATTATAGTAGACTCATCGTTTCTACTGGAAAAACCGCCTTTTAACAACAGCTACGCTAATGCGAGAGCGCTAGCCGCTTTTAAAATGGCGGAGTTAGTCGGTAAAATAGATCATGAAGCCTGTTTTAAAATCCAGAACTGGGAGCAATATACGATTCTAGCAGCTGCAGCTCATGAAATATTATCCGCGGCTGCTAAACTAGTGGATGAGTTAAGAGATATGTTGAAAAGCTCTGATATATTAGTAAGAGCTCCTCACGCTGCTGATGGTAGAATTCTCAGTAAAATAAAACTTTTAGAAAAACCTAAATAATTTTTAAAATATTTGAATTTTTTTTATATAAAATAAGGGATACTCTAGCTCTCTATTATATTCCAGGCCGGCTTCAACTTCTGCATTACCATATTTTATAGTCAGCGAAACAGTGAAATTAATTTTAGAGATTTCATCGTAACCGTATATGCTCTTTTTTCCGCTCGGTTTTATATTGATTTTAACATCTTTAACCCAAGGCTGTGTTTTCACACTCTCCTCTATCGCTGCCTCCAATAGTTTCACGCCTCTCTCCTCTTTTGGGATAGGGGTTCCTATAAACTGGTGGTAGATTGCGCCGATTTTAACCCCCGCCTCGAATAATGCTCTATCACGGTGTGTTATATAAGATGGAAAGAATTTTTTAGCCTCATCTTCTAGTATCATAATAAACACCTTGCTTAAGCTCCCCCTAATGCTTTTTGGAAGAGCATGTTTAATTCAGATGGGTTAATGCCATAATTGCCTGCTATTTTTATTACTTTCGTCACGTATATTGAAAATAATTCTTTAATCAAGTTTTTTATCTGCTCTTCGTTTATTTCAGGATTGAATATTGATAATATATAGCGGCCTATACTGGTGAGTTTATACCATTTAGTCCAGAAACTTCTCTGCTCTTTCTTAATTTTTTCTATCCCAGTCTCTAAGATTTTAGTGTCAACTAACTGTTTAAGATAGTTTAGTATAGACTTATTAGAATGGTTTTTAAATTTTTTAATAATATCTGATTGGTAGATTTTCTCACAGTCTTTGAATAATCCCACTATTTCCAGCGGGATATTCGATTTGAATAATGTGTTAAACACTTTTTTAAGCTCGCTTTTAGATCCTGGTAGTATTAACACATAAGGCCAGACTTCGTTTTCATTCATGTTTCCACCTTCACCTGTAATTATTGTTTCGGGAAATATTTATATCTCTCTTGTGTAATAAAATACATTGCAATGTATTAATTTACACAGGTTTTACATATGAAAGAAAACAATTCCACATATAAAGTGGTTTTAATCGCTTTAACCGCATCATTATACGTCGTGCTCTCAATACTCCCAGGTATACCTGTAGCGGCTGGAGTTGAAATCCAATTCGAAGCAGGCTTTGCAGTGGTAATCGGTTTTCTACTCGGACCGTTCATAGGTTTTATAACAGCACTATTAGGTTCCACTATATCATGGTTTATTTTAGGTTCAGGTTTATTCGGCTTACCCTTCTTATTCAATCCGGCTGTAAACGCTTTTTTCACAGGAGTAATCTTCTATAAGAAACATAGAGTAGCGTTAACATCAGTCACAGCCATCTATATCATTCTAATAATCCTACAGTTAATCTCCCCGCCTTTATGGCCTCCCACTGTATACTGGCTTGAAACAGTAGCGGTGTTATATGATAAAATTCTAGGTTTACTATTATTTTATCCTGCAATCTATTATTTTAAAAAAATTAGACAATCTCAGACCACTAGACCAGTTAAATACAGTTTTCTTATAATCTTTCTCATCGCTCTTGTGGGAAATATTTTAGATAATCTCCTAGGCACAGTTATATTTTCATACCCGCTGATTTATAATGGAATATTCGGTATGTCTGTTGAAACCGTGAGATTCTACTTTTTACTCTACCCGTACATATATATTCTAATCCGCGCCGCTCAAGCTTTATTCGCCGCGTTTATTATCGCCGCCCTCAGTAAAACAGGGGTCGTCCAGAAAACTTTAACCGAAAAATTTTATCAACCGCAAGTTAATAATTAATATCTCAATGAAGCAGAATACAATCCCCGACTTATCCCTAGGTGTAACCACAGGCACCCCTATTCACACAGCTTTAAAACTATCTATAACAGCTTCCAAAAACAATTATAAGACTGTATGGATAGGTGACGATATACTCAGCTACGAGGCGTTCACGTATACTTCTATAATCGCCAACCATGTTAAGAATATTAGAATAGGTTTAGGGGTTATAAGCCCTTATGTTTATCCGATTTCAACCATAGCCTCAGCAACCGCCACACTAGCCGAATTAACCTTCAATAATTTTATACTCGGCCTAGGGGTCGGAGGGAGTCTTGAAGTCGAACGGTTAACAGGAGTTAAGCCTAAAAAAGTCGTCCCCCGTCTTCAAGACACGATTACTATATTAAAAAAAATATTTAACAAGGAGACAGTTAATTTCGAATACGGGGATGAAAAAATAGTAGCCTACAAGCTTTCATTTACAAAATACAATATACCAGTTTATCTAGGTGTGCGAGGACCTAAGCTTCTAGAGTTAGCTGGGAGGCTGGCAGACGGAGTTATATTCAGCGCTCCTCTAAGTTTACTCGGCGAATCTCTGAAAATAGTTAAAAAAGCCGCGGTTAACGCTCACCGCAACCCAGACGACATTAGAAAAATATTATGGAACGGATTCATTCTATCAAATAATGTTGAAGACTTAAAACTAGCTAAATCCGTTGTTTTAACAATAATAAACAGTATGAGTGATTCCCTGTTAGCTCAGTTAAAACTTGACACCGATCTATTAAACCAAATTAAAAAAGAATTTTTGAAAGGGAATAAATCTCAAGCTATGGATTATATTACAGAGGATATTCTACGCGAATTCTGTTTATTCGGAGGCGTTGAAGAACTAAAACAGCAATTTATTGAAATAAAAAATCTGGGTGTCGACGAAATCATAGTAGGACCACCCTTCAGCTCTAATCCGCTTAAAACAATTAAAACCATGAGCTCTGAAAAAATATGGAGAAAGTGAATTGAAAATAGGATTACATATAGATGGAATGTATGATATTCACGCATTGATTAAAAAAAGTAGAATAATAGAGAAAACCGGTCTAGACGCTATATGGTTAGGTGAAGGCCCTGAGCATAGACACATATACCCTGTGCTCGGAACAGTCGCTTCTAAAACTAAAAGCATAATCATAGGCACCTCTATATTATCCGTGCACATGCATAAGCCGCTGCAGCTTTTTCAAGCCTTTAAACTTTTAAAAGAAGCGTTCGGAGACAGGTTTATAATAGGATTAGGGAGAGGTGGTGAAAAGCATCTGAAAATAATCGGTAAAAATATTTTTAAAACCATTCCATTATTAGAAGAGTATTTACACACGTATACTGATTTCCAATTAGATCTACCGATCTACTTAGGCGCCATCGGATTTAAAACCCTAATTAAATTAGGCGACAAATTCGACGGAGTAATAATTAATTCAATATCCCCTAGAATTATTAAAACAGTAATAGATAAAACAGGGTTGAAAAACAGTAATATCCTCGCTATAGGACCAAGCGCTTACCTGCCGGATAAAACACTGTTAAATAAATTTTTAATCACATGCGCGTTCATAGCCTCAGAGCTACCTGAGAAAATAGCTTTAGAACTAGGAGTAGACAGGCAGCTTCAACAGGTTCGAAAATATTTTTTAAACCATAACATTACTGAATTAAAAAATATGAGAGGGTTTCTAGAAGAGAACTTCGGTTTAGCCGGTTCAATGGAAGATTTTGAAAATCGAGTTTTCGAATTAGAAAAAATAGGGGTGAAACAGGTTATCTTCAGTAATCCTATAACTGAAAACCATGGAAAATTTAATGAATTCGTTAAAAAAATAGCTGAGCTAAGAAATCCGCGTTAAACTATTCGTTTATTCTTGTAATAGTAGAATCCTTTAAATTAAAGTTTAATTAAAGCATTTTAATGTAAATCTATTTTAATAATACTAAGGTGATTGAGAAAATTGAAGGCATATTTAGTTTTAACACCTATAGGCTTCATGGCCTTCAACGAGTCTAATATATTAGTCGCCTTTAAAAAATTTGATTTAAACCCCCGCAATATCGCTAATAAAATATTAGATTTAGAAAACGGTAGAAAAATAATCGAAGCTGAGGAGATTATATCAGAGTTATCCTCTAATAACTATTCTACATTAATATGCGACACTGAACCGTTATATGAGTTCATTAAAAAAACAACAGTTAACGGAAACTTGAAGATTCTACTAGAGAAAAATAATAGTATAACACGTGTTTTAAAGGCTGATTACGATAATATTCTTATAAGTTA
>JAHQXC010000048.1 GCA_029856525.1 Candidatus Odinarchaeia archaeon | reverse complement strand
GAGCAGCAAACAGATTTCTTAATAAAAAATTTAATGGATAGCGTGGATAGTATAAAAATAATCTTCGACATAAATAAGCTTGAAGATATAGTGGAGAAAACAGATAAAATAACTGAAACCTTAAGCGAGGAGCTTCAGAAAATAGATATTCCAAGCATTTTCAAAGAGTTGAAGACAGCTCTTAATAAATTAAAATAAGGAGGGTTTAATATTACAAGCTCTCAGGAAACGGTTAAATTCATAACACAAGCATTATCAGACATATATAATAAGATAGATCAAATATCAGCCAGTTTAAACTCTCTAACCGCTTCCATAGAAACACTTACAGCTGAGTTAAAGGAGAAATCTATAACCATTAAAACAAAACTATCCAGCATAGAACAGAGCGGAGAAGAGTTTAGAAAAAATCTTGTTAACAAGCTAACATTAGCAGAACAGCGCTGGATTGAGGAATTCCGAAACACTTTATCCAAGATACTCGCGCAAGATAATAAGGAGATAGTTAATTTAATTAGAAAACTCTATAAAGAATTTAAAACAATCGCCTGGCTTGTAGAGTTAAGTAGTTTAAGCAGGCTTCTAACAGATTTACTAGAGCGAAAAATATAGAGGTTAATTAAGTAGACTCATCCTCCTCTCGAATCCCCTCCCATATTGACTTAGGCTTCCTCTTCTCCTTTATATAGGAGGGGACCTTCGAACTGTAAACTATATCCGGTTCTTTCCTATCACTAGAAGCCGCCGGAACATCAGATTCTAAAGTTGATTGAGGCTTAAGCTGCGATTCCTCTGAGATAGGAGGAGGCCTGGTAGGTATTCGAGCAGTAGCGGAAAGAGTTGAAACAGGAGTCTCCCTCTTAACCTGGGTGAGCGATGACTTAACTTCTTCAATTAACTTATTTAAGTGAAGGGTTGGAACTAAAAACCTTAACTCTGCTAATAATTCATTTAAAAGCTCAGTCGACTCTTTCATAGATTGAAAATACGTCTCTAATTGATCTAATCGGCTGAGAATAGACTCCATTTTAGCCTCCTGAGAGGCGATTAAATTTCGGTTAAGCTCTTCAATCATTTTTTGAAGGCCAGCTACACCTTTAAGAAGATCTGATAGAAGATTCTCGAAACTTATTAAAGATTCTTTTCCAGCCATATTCGACCACACTTAAAAAATATCTATAAATATTTATCTACGTTTATCCTTAATAAGTCGATTGCTAAAGAACACTGTGGCGTGAACCACCTATCTTTTACAGGAGTATTAAATACAGGCTTACTCTCCACAGGTATCTTAGAGCAGCCCGAGCCTAGCATCCTTTATATAAGACTGTTAGCAGTCATCCTGGCGGCGAAGTTAAAAAAACTTATATAAAAGAATATTAAACTTATTTAACTGTTATTTAATAAAGGGCGGAGATGAGAAGTGGATATAAGAGACTTCGAAGAGTGGCTTAATTTTAAACAGAATTGTAAAAATAGGATGGAAGAGAACTGTAAACTTAAAGAGAACGGTTTATGCGTATATGTGTTATGCCCCCTTGTAAAATTCGACCGTGAGATAGATAACATCGCCTTACAGTTAAGCGTTGCCAATAAGCTTAACGGTGGAAACGAGGGGAAAGATAATAATATTCCCAGCCACTCTTAAAATTTGAAGCTTACAATAAAAAATATTATAAGAGGGGTTTTTAATAAAAGAAGAGTTTTCGCCAAGCGTTAAAAAAATAGTTAACGGTTTTCTCGCTAGCATAGGAGATGCTTTAATACAGCTTATATTTCTTGTAACCCCCCTCCATTATTCTAACATGCTATCAAGCCTTATTCTACTATTACTGGTGAGCTTTGAAACATTAACGCTTTTCATAATATATTCAAGCTATAAGATCACGGTATCCGAAGAGTATCTGCTCTCAGATACCGGGAAAACCAGGGTTTTCTTGAAAGGTTTACTATGGTATATAATGTTAAACGCTTCTCTTCAAATAATTAGAGCTAGCCTTCTTCTCCTTTTATCATCTAATGTCATAACCGGTGTTGAAACAGTTTCAAACATACTATCAGCCGTTAACCTGTTAACATTATTTACAATAGCACCGCTCATCGTATACGTGGTTACATGGAGTTTAATGCTTTACATAGCGGTTAAAGAGGTTAACAGGGAAGAGGAGGGGAGAGTGTTTTTAACAGCTACAGCAAGCCTCATGTTAGCTTCTATAATATTATACATAGTTTATTCAATAGCAGGCACGGTTATAATGATAGCTGCACTGCTAATTCAAGCATACTTATTTTTAAAAATCTCTAAAAAAGCGGATTCAATGAATAGAAGAAAAATAAAACAGGCTGGTAAGTTAATTAAGCCTAGTAGAGTGCGAAAAAGTTAAATATAGAATTTAAATTATTTTTAACCGGGTGTGATAACGGTGGAGGCTTCAAGGAGGACTAGCTTTGTCAATCCCCTGGATAAGGGGGATTATTTTATCGTGGAGAGAACTTTACACGCTTAAACATGGTCCTCCAATCTATAATTTAAACCGTGTTTTTTCAACCATATTAATTTTTAATCAGCATATTCTTTCGGAGAGTGTTTTTAAATATGTTAAGTGGTTCTGAAGTAGTCTTAGAGGTTCTTAAATCTAGAGGTGTGAAGACGGTTTTCGGGCTTCCAGGCGGAGCTATAATGCCATTATACGATGAATTATACGATGAAACATCTATTAGACATATACTAGTGAGACATGAACAGGCTGCAGCGCATGCAGCTGACGGGTATGCGCGGGTTACAGGAGGACCTGGCGTGGCTATAGCAACCTCCGGACCTGGGGCTACAAATCTTTTAACAGGCATATCCACCGCTTACGCGGATTCATCACCTTTAATCGCTATCACAGGACAGGTTCCAGTTCAATACATCGGTAAAGACGCTTTCCAGGAAGCGGACCTTTACAGTCTAGTCATACCTATTACCAAACACAACTTTCTGGTTAAAGACGTCAACGATCTGGCCAGGATAATGAACATGGCTTTTGATATAGCTTTATCCGGTCGCCCTGGCCCAGTTCACATAGATTTACCTAAAGATGTCCAGACTAAAAAAACCACTCGAAGAATAGTTTTCAAACAATTCTATACAGGTAAGACACCTATTCTAAGTCTTAGAAAAATTAAGCAGGCGGCTAATATAATCATGAACGCGGAGAGACCGGTGATATTAGCCGGCGGCGGTGTTATAATCTCGAACTCCTCGGATGAAATAAGAACCCTAGCCGAGCTGTTACCTGCGCCTGTAGTCACCACGCTTATGGGGAAGGGGGCTATATCAGAGTATCATCCACTATCTTTAGGTATGATAGGGATGCATGGCACTAAACCCGCTAACTATGCTGTGATGGAGTCTGATTGCCTGATAGCTGTAGGCTGTAGATTCGATGATAGAGCGACAGGCGACGAGAAAACATTCGCTTCTAAAGCTAAAATAATTCACATAGATATAGACCCATCTGAAATAGATAAAAATATTAAAAGCCATCTCTCAATAATAGGCGACGCTAAAGAAGTATTGAAAGCGTTAATCTATTATATGCAGACATCTGGTTTAAAAAAAGAGAACACACCTTGGATGATGAGAGTCAGAGAACTGATCAGAGAGTATCCGCTACCTGAACCTGAGGAAACACATCCGATTAAACCGCCTTTAATAATAAAGAAAATGAACTCTATTTTAAAAGAAAATGACATCGTAGCCACCGAGGTTGGTCAATGTGAAATGTGGGCGGCGCTCTACTATAAACCGAGAAAACCTAGAACAGTGTTATTCTCAGGCGGGCAGGGGACAATGGGCTTCGGGTTACCTGCATCTATAGGAGCTAAAACAGCTAAACCTGAAAGCACAGTCGTTGATATAGCAGGCGACGGTAGTTTTCTCATGATGTGCCATGAGCTTGCCACATCAGTGGAAAACAATATACCTGTAGTGGTCGCCATAATAAACAACAGATATCTAGGGATGGTAAGACAATGGCAGGAGTTATTCTATGAGAAAAGATACTCGTACACTTTTCTAGGAGAAAAAACAGATTTCGTTAAATTAGCGGAAGCTTTCGGCGCTAAAGGTATTAAAGTAACAAGATGCAGTGAAATAGAAGAAGCCTTCATCACAGCTATAAGATCAGGGGAGACAACAGTTATAGATTTCGAAGTAGACAGAGAATGCAATGTATTCCCCATGGTGAGGCCTGGCGGACAGATAGATAAAATGATAGGGTGATAAAATGCCTCAATACATATTCTCACTTATAGTAGATGATGAACCTGGAGTAATGCAGAGAGTGGTCTCAATATTCAGTAGGAGAGCTGTTAACATATCCAGGATTTCAGTAGGACCCTCAGAGATAAGCGAGCGAACCGCCAGAATAATATTAAGCTTCGAAGCTGACCCTAAAAAAGCAAGGTTTATGAGAAACCTGTTAAGTAGACTTATCGCAGTTAAAAAAATAACACAGTTAAAAAGCGATGACGCTGTTATAAGAGAGCTGGTTATAATTAAACTTAAAAACCATCATGAAAATATTCTTGAACAAATCAAACAGTTAACCAGAGAATCAAACGTTGCATTAGTAAACTATGTTAAAGGATATGCTATAGAAATAAGCGGTCCAAGCACTGAAATAGATCACATCTTAAACCATATAGATCAGAAATATGTAACTGAGATAGTTAGATCAGGAATCATCGCGTTAAAAAAATAGGAGGAAGGTAATAAATGGTTAAAAAATACACTGATAAAGACGCTGATCTGAATGTTTTAAAAAATAAGACTGTAGCCGTGATCGGCTATGGAAACCAGGGGATGGCGCAAGCCATGAATATGAGAGACAGCGGCGTGAAAGTGATTATAGGAGCTAGAAAAGGTAAAACAGCTGAAGCCGCTGAAAAAGATGGGTTTAAAGTGTTATCTATAAGCGAGGCTACTGAAAAAGCGGATATAATTCACATTCTCATACCGGATGAAGTTCAGAGAAAAGTCTATGAAGAAGAGATTAAACCCTATTTAACCGCTGGAAAAGTATTAGGGTTCAGTCACGCTTTCAACATTTATTTCAAACAGATAATACCGCCGACAAACGTTGACGTAATAATGATCGCCCCTAAAGCCCCTGGCAAAGCTGTTAGAAGAGAATACTTGAATAACTTCGGTGTTCCAGGTCTACTAGCAGTAGCCCAGGATTACTCGGGTAACGCTAAAAAAATAGCTTTAGCGATGGCTAAAGCGATAGGTTTAACTCGTGTACAGGTTATAGAAACAACTTTCAAAGAGGAGGTTGAAACAGATTTATTCGGCGAACAGGTTGTTTTATGCGGGGGTTTAACTGAGCTTATAAAAGCCGGCTTCGACACTCTAGTTGAAGCAGGGTATCAGCCTGAAATGGCTTATTACGAATGTCTACACGAGGTTAAATTAATAGTGGATTTAATCTATGCTAAAGGTTTAAAGGGAATGTGGGAGGCTGTAAGTAACACTGCGAAATACGGTGGTCTCACAAGAGGGCCGAGAGTGGTAAACAAGCAGACACGGGAGGAGATGAAGAAGATATTAAAAGAAATACAGGATGGAAGTTTCGCAGATGAGTGGATAAAAGAATACCAGGGAGGATCCCGTAAACTCAACGAGCTTAAATCTAGAGAAGAAGCCAGGCTTATAGAGAAAATCGGCTCCCAGCTTAGACATGAAATCGGATTAGAGTAAAAAAGAATCCTCTCCAATATTTTAACGAGGGTTAAATATGTCAGAGGAAAAATCCGATTATATCTGGATGGATGGAAGAATAGTTAAATGGGATGAAGCGAGAATACATGTGAAAACACATGCGTTACATTATGGAACCGGGGTTTTCGAGGGATTGAGAGGATACGCGTTCGATGACAACGTTCACATATTCCGTTTAGACGCGCATTTAGAAAGACTCTACTATTCAGCTAAAATATATAGAATGAGCATACCATATACTCAACAAGAATTCGCTCAAGCCATAAAAGAAATAATTAAAGTGAATAAGATAAAAGAAAACTGTTATATAAGACCGATAGTTTATAGAGGCTACGGTCCGCTTGGATTAAATCCTTTAAAAAGCCCTGTGAATGCAGCCATATACGCGATACCTTTCAAAGAATACTTGGGGGAGGGGGTTTTAGAGAAAGGGATAAGTTGTTTAGTCTCCTCATGGGAGAGAATCTCCCCTAGAGCGCTACCCCCTGAAGCTAAAGCATGCGGCAACTACCTTAACTCGGTGCTTGCCAGATTGGAGGCTGTTGAGAAAGGTTACACGGAGGCGATAATGCTAGATCACAGAGGATTTATAAGCGAGGGAACAGGTGAAAACATTTTTATTATAAGAAAAGGGGAGGTTTACACTCCACCTTTATACGCATCTATTCTAGAAGGTGTGACAAGAGATACGATAATTCAACTGTTTAAAAACGAATTGAAAATAGATGTGAAAGTCACAGACTTGACGAGAAGTGAATTATATAAGGCGGATGAAGTATTTATCTGCGGGACAGCTGGAGAGGTTACACCTGTAGTTAAAATCGACTCAACTATAATAGGGAACGGCACGCCAGGTGAGCTAACTAGAAAAATACAGAGAACGTATTTAGACGTCGTCTACGGGAGAAATAAAAAATACCTTCACTGGCTTACACCAGTATACTGAGCGTGGCTGAGATGAGAAGCGATAACATTAAAAAAGGCGTGGAGAGAGCGCCTCATAGAGCTCTTCTAAAAGCGACAGGGCTGACAGATAACGAAATCGATAAGCCTTTAATAGCTGTCGCAAACTCATGGAATGAAATAGTTCCAGGCCACATCCATCTTAAAACTATAAGCGAGAAAGTTAAAGAGGGTATACGCTCAGCCGGTGGGACACCGATAGAGTTTAACACTATCGGCATATGCGATGGCATCGCCATGGGGCATATGGGCATGAAAATGTCTCTCCCCAGCAGGGATCTAATAGCGGATTCGGTTGAACTTATGGTGCAAGCTCACCAATTCGACGGCATGGTGTTAATTTCATCATGTGATAAAATTGTCCCAGGCCATTTAATAGCAGCCGCCAGATTGAATATTCCAAGCATCATTGTAACAGGCGGTCCTATGATGCCGGGGGTTTTTAAAGGTAACTCTGTGGATGTTATATCTGTTTTCGAAGCCGTCGGAGCCTATCAGAAGAAGTTAATAAGCTTAGAGGAGCTTAAAGAGCTTGAAAACTCAGCCTGTCCTGGTCCTGGAAGCTGCGCAGGATGTTTCACCGCGAACACGATGGCGTGTCTAACAGAAACCCTCGGTATGTCTCTTCCAGGCTGCGGGACAGCTCATGCAGTTCAAGCTAAAAAGCTTAGAATCGCATATGACTCAGGTGTTAGAGTCGTAAACCTTGTAAAAGAGGATTTAAAGCCTTCAGATATACTTACAAGAGAAGCTTTCGAAAACGCGATTAGAGTCGATATGGCTATAGGCGGATCAACCAATACAACTATACATTTACCGGCGATAGCTGAAGAACTGAATATTAAAATAGAAATAGATGAATTCGACTACTTCGGTAGAACAACCCCGCATCTAGTGAATCTTAGACCAGGGGGACCGTATACTATGTGGGATATGGAGAAAGCTGGCGGGGTCCCGGCGCTTCTTAAACAGCTTAAAAGTCTATTAAACCTTGACACTATCGGGGTTACGGGTAGAAGGTTAAAAGAGCTTATAGATGATTTTAAAGTAATAGATGAGAATATTATAAGACCTCTAAAAAACCCGTATCATAGAGAAGGGGGAATAGCTGTTTTAAAAGGGAGTTTAGCACCTGAAGGGGCTGTGGTAAAACAGACGGCTGTAAGTCCTGAAAGCATGGTTCACATAGGACCTGCGAGAGTTTACAACTCTGAGGAAGAGGCTAATGAAGCGATATGTAAAGGTGAAATAAAACCTAAAGACGTTGTTGTGATAAGATATGAAGGAGTTATAGGCGGACCTGGGATGAGGGAAATGCTATCACCTACAGCTAATCTAGTAGGTCGAGGTATGGATAAAGAAGTGTCGCTTGTAACGGATGGAAGGTTCTCAGGCGGAACCAGAGGATTATGCATAGGCCATGTTTCACCTGAAGCGGCTTTAGGTGGACCTATAAGTCTTGTAGAAAACGGTGATTTAATTAAAATAGACATCCCTAACAGAAGGCTAGATCTACTAGTTGAAGAAGAAGAATTGGTGAAAAGAAAAAGAAAATGGGTTAAACCTGAAATAAAAGTTAAAGGATATCTTAAAAAATACGCTGAACAATATTATGAAAAACTTTTGAAACGATAAAATTATAGTTTAAATTTTCAACTGGATAAATTATTATACTAGCAGCATTTTAAAATTGTACATAAAATTTAGGTGACTCCAATGCTAGACATCATATCCACGCTTACCACGCTTGTAAACTACGCTAACATTATACTAATAATATCAGGGTTCATCCTCCTACTAGATATCTTAGAGTGGAAGGAGAGTAAAAATGAATGGAAATGGAAGCTTAAACTACTAGCTGCAGTCGGATTCATATTAGGAATAATAGATTTAATAGTAGTAGCCTCCGGGTGGAGTCGAGGAATAATGGACACGGCTACAATAGTCCTCTTTATATTAGCTGGCTTAGCGTTAACTTTAGCTCCTACAGTTCAACTCCCTCTAGCAGGGCTTCTAGCTTTAGGAGTAGGGGGGGTTGCAGCTTTCTATGTGTCAGGTTTCATCCATAATACATGGGTGATAGCCGCTGTATTCATAGTTATAGTAGCGGTTATATTCATATTCGCTAAAGCTGTCGAAGAAGTACTAGATTTCCTTGGAAAAATACTAGGCTACCCGGCTGTCTCAGTGATTCTAGGATTCTTCTGCATCGCTCAAGGAATACTATTATTGTTAGGAAGCTCACTAGTATTTTTAATCTAAAATCTTCAAATAGTTTAAGAGTTTAAGCTGATCAGCAAGGTTAAAAATATTTTTCTATAAATAAGAAAAATTTATATCTAATATTAAAATAGGAATTTAAGTTAGGTGATATAATGCCTAAAGAAAAAGCTGAGAGAATAATACCTTTAGCGCCTTTAGATAGATTAATAAGAAAAGCTAAAGTTGAACGAGTATCTGAAAAAGCTGCAAGCGAGCTAGGTAAAATACTTGAAGAAATAGGATTAGAAATAGCAAGAAGAGCAGGGGAATTATCACTTCACTCTAAGCGGAAAACGGTGACAAGCCGTGACATTCAGCTAGCATATAATCAGTGGAGGAGACCTTAACCAGTAAAATTAGAAGAATCGTCGAAAGAATTAAATAGAGTTTCATAGAGAACAACAGAATAACGGTTGAAAGGTGGAAGATTAAAGTATGCACGTTCACCCTAAATACTATAGTGGCATGGGGTTATTCATGCTTTTCCTCGGCGCTTTAACCATAGTCTCAGGCGCCGTATTAATATTATATCCTTCAACCTCTATGATACCCGCTGAGGCTGCAGTGGCGGTTGGAGTTGCATATCTTATTTTAGGCGGAGTCCAATTCGTTAACAGCGCTTATCTTCTAGGGAGGAGAGAAACCAGCTATAATTTAACAACTATAGTGTTAATATTAGATATTATATTAAAGTGCTCCACGCTTATATATGGATATCAACTAGGCACTTTATTCTTGATAAGTCTCACATTAATATTCGTTCAAATAATAGCTAAAAGTGGCGGGCCCCATCATTAATTATTTCCACTAGCAGGCGTTTTAACTTCACTCAGCGGAGTCCCTCTGTTAAAGTTATGATAGTTCAATTACACTAAAAACTTATATACTAATATCCTGGAAAAAGTAAACTGGAATATGAATTAGTTTTCATAAATGAATGAGAGGTGCTTAAAGTGGTTTTTATAAGTAGTAGAGTAAGGAATCTCACATATGCTATTAGAGATGTCGCCGCGGTGGCTATGGAGCTTGAAAAACAGGGTAAAAAAATGCTTTATTTAAATATCGGTGATCCTATCGCATACGATTTTAAAACACCTGAAATCTTCAGGGAAGCCGCTAAGAAAGCCATCGACGACGGTTATAACGGTTACTCCGCTTCTAACGGTGTAGAAGAGCTGAGAAAAGCTATAGTTGAAAAAGAGAAGAAATATAATAATATTAACGGATTAGCTCCAGAAGATGTGCTTGTAACAAACGGTGTTTCAGAAGCACTGCAATTCGTGATAGCCGCTGCAACGGAAGCTGGAGACGAGATTTTAATGCCTGGCCCTACATATCCACCATATATATCTATAGCCCAATTTTTCGGAGCGGTGCCGGTAACATATGA
>JAHQXC010000047.1 GCA_029856525.1 Candidatus Odinarchaeia archaeon | reverse complement strand
TTTTGAAAGCACTTATATACTTGGAGATAAAAAATATTTCAAGGTGGTTTATTGGGTAAGAAAACGGCGATCGCTG
Organism: Candidatus Odinarchaeia archaeon; assembly: GCA_029856525.1. Lineage (GTDB taxonomy): Archaea > Asgardarchaeota > Odinarchaeia > Odinarchaeales > Odinarchaeaceae > Odinarchaeum. Next base: position 10,434 of record JAHQXC010000047.1, on the reverse strand, counting down.
TTTTAGTTATTATAATAGCCGGTGTAGGAGGATGGCTGGCTTTAACTTACCCTAGAGAAGTGGCTAGGATAAGTCTAAATATTGAAACAGCTGGAAGCCGCTCGAACACCGGAAGCCTGCAACTACTCCAAACACAGGTCCAGTTAAACATAGTAGTGACAGGGAGCTCAGCGATATGGACGATTCGACTATATAATTCAACAGGCGATATTATATGGAGTTACTCCGCGCTTTCAAAAGGAGCTTTAACAGTTAACAGCCCATGGATAACGATAACAGAAAATTACAGTATTCAAATCATTGCTTTAGGTTCTTTAACAGGGGAGATAATAGTTTCAGGGCGAGGCTACCCCTGGACTATTATAAGTTAACGTAGAGTTTAAAATATTTTTAAAACAGCAGCTCCAGTATGCCTCCCATACTTCAATGATAGGAGAGCGGAGCCGGCCTCAGATAGCTTAAACTCTGTGACGTTTATTTTTAAAGGTGTTCGAGCTGCCGCGACTAGAAATTCTTGAACATCCCTTCTAGTTATATTAGCAACGCTTTTAACCTCTCTTTCACCCCATAAATATTCACTGTACTCTATTTCAGGCACCGGCGTCTCCTTTCTAATAACGTTTACTACAAGACGACCACCTTTTTCAAGATTTCTCAAAGCCTCTTTTATAACTAGACCGCTCGGTGTTGTATCAATAGCCCTGTGAAGTCTACTAGGAGGAGTATCCCCGGTCACACCAATCCAATCAGCTCCAAGTTTCTCAGCAAGCTGGCTTGAAGCGTCGTTCCTCCTCCTTGTGAAAACATATATTTTAGAATCAGGATACATGCTTTTAATCACCTGGTGGATGATATGAGCGGAAGCCCCGTAGCCGTAAAGCCCGATGGTCTCTCCGTTTCTCATACCGGTAAGCTTTAAAGCACGGTAGCCTATAGCTCCAGCGCATAGGAGAGGAGCTGTATGAGTGTCATCTAATCCGCCGGGAATATGGTAGGCGAAGTCTTCTGAAACAGTCATGTATTCAGCGTACCCGCCGTTCACATCGCAGCCGGTTCCCTTGAAATTATCACAAAGATTTTCCTCACCGTTCACGCAGTGATAGCAACGCCCACACGCATAATATATCCAGGCGACACCCACTCGATCTCCTATATTAAACCTGTTAACCCCTTCACCGAGCTGTTCGACTCTGCCGACCACTTGGTGACCTAATATAACAGGTAGCCTACATGGCAGCCTGCCCTCAACTTCATCAAGTTCAGTGTGGCAGACACCGCACGCAGATATTTTAATAAGAATTTCACCGCGTCCAGGCGTAGGAGTAGGAAGCTCCACTAATTCTAAAGGGTTATCTTCAACTCTCGAAACTCTTCTAAGAACCTGAGCTAACATTATTCTAACCCCTTGTTTCTTACAGTTAAAGATTAGCTTTAAAATATTTATAAGATTATTTCATAAAACCTTGATTTTACCAGTCTATTATCACAGGGAGTTTAAAGTTAACTTGAAAACCTGTCACATAAAGTATAGGTCTCTTAAAAAAGAAGCGGTTAGAAGATAGAGAAATATAAGTCTAAGTATGGTAGTAAACCACTTCCAGCTTTCATAGATCAGCCCCGGCTACTTGAGAAGGTTACCCGTTAACTCGTTTCACAGACTTCTCAAAACCCCTATAGTCCCCGCAGTCCTCTATATTATCTTCTAAATCCTCTTCGTATGAGAAGAAGGCTTTCAGCCGATTAAATTATTTTATTAAAACATTTTTAGATGAGTTAAGTAAAAACAAGTTTAATAAAAGAGTTTATTCTTTAATGAAAGCGAAAGCAAAGTTTTTAGAACCAGGGTAAACTGCAGATGAATCCGAGTACCCTAATAGAATCCCGTTTTTAGGGGATTTAACTGTTTCTTTAAGATTTCCTAGAACATCATAGATTCTAGCTATAACCTGGTCTTTGCTTATACAATCCCCTGGTTTAACGTTAAATCTGATTATGCCAAGTGTCTGACTAGCAGGCTCATCCTCGTAATATAATATTTTATTCTCAAACCGGTTTGGAAGAGGGTATTTGAAGAATTCACCGGTGGTGTTAACCATACCGAGATATGCTAGAATATTCCAGATGGATTTAACACCGTATTCGACGTTAACCTCATTCACTACATAAGATTCACCTAACTCAACTGATAAAGCTGGAATATTTTTTAAAATAAGGTTACCGGTTAAAGTTTTTAGAAGACTCGGCTCATATTTCTCCTCTACGATTACGAAACCGAGCTGTCTAGCATACTCGACGAGCTTCATTTTAAAACTGTCATCCTCTATTAAAGGAGTGTCTATTAAAGTGTAAGGGATTGATTTACGCCAGTCATTATGTAAGTCTAATACGACAGCCGGGTTTGATTGAAGAATCGCGTTGAATACTTTGAAAGCGAGTCGTTCAGCTAAAGAACCGTTAACGTTTCCTGGATAGCTTCTATTAATATCCTCGCCGGTTAAATCGAACTCTCTTTTCCCTGATTCGAATCCAGATGGGTTAACTACAGGTATCGCGAATACAGCGCCTTTTATTAAAGGATTTTTTCTAAGTTTCTTAACAATTTCTTGAACCACAACCACAGAACCTATTTCATCACCGTGGCTGCCTGCTATAAGCCAGACTACGGGTCCAGGATTACTAGATTTCACTTCAACTGTGATAATATTTCTCTGAACTAGAAGAGATGACGCTTTAGGAAGATTTATAATGCTGATTTTAATCCTGTTAAGCGAAGTTGAATTCGACATATAAATCATTTTTAGAATTTGAGGGTAAATTTAATAATCTAAGCCTTCAATAGTCTCCCTGTCATGTTTATAGTGATGGTGGATTTCTTTCATTTCAGTTATAATATCGGAGATACCTTTTATTTCATCGGTTATTTTACCGCCTGTTAAAATCACATGCATGTCACCGCGTCTACTGAGTATCTCTAAAAGCTTACTTGTTGAAACCATATTATATTCTATAGCGTATAAAATTTCATCTAAGATGAGCATGTCACATTTATTATCTTTAATGATCTCCTCTATTTGAGCCATACACTTCTCTATGTCTTCGATGTAAGGTTTAGGATCGTTTCCGGGAATAAAGAATTCAGGTCGACCGCATAAGTGTACTTCAATGTTATCACAGTTTCTTTGAAAATACATGTATTCGCCTACATTTTTACGTCCTTTAAGAAAATGAAAGATGATAACCTTCCGATCCTGTCCAGCCGCTCTCACAGCGTGCCCTAAAGCCGCTGTAGTCTTACCGTCCCCGTCACCGTAATAGGTGATCACTCTACCACCGCCGTTTCTCATTTAACCGCACCTACCGTAACCGCAGCTAGGGCATGTAACACAGCCTTCCTGGTTGACTAGTTCACCGCCGCATGTAGGGCATTTCTCTGAGTTTCTCTGGGTTTGCGAAAAAACTTCATCAGGTAAAGGCTCGATGTTGAGAACCTGGGATTCCCGGCTTCTATCCCGGTAAACTGTTATACCTTTACAGCCTAGTTCATAAGCTTTAAAGAATATCAACTCAACGTCGTGGGGTGTAGCGTTGAAAGGCAGATTAACTGTTTTCGAAACCGCGTTATCCGTGTACTTCTGGAAAGCAGCTTGCATTCGCACATGCCATATAGGTTCAATATCGTGAGCTGTAACGAATATACGCCGCACGTCTTCAGGTATATTCTGAAATCTTTGTATCGAACCGTGTTTAGCGATCGCTTTCATAAGCTCATCAGAGTAGAAGCCGCGCTGCCTTGCAATTCTTTCAAAAATAGGGTTTATTTCAATAAGCTCAGTTCCCTCCATAACACGGCGAATATAGCTTATCGCGAATATAGGTTCAATACCACTACTGCAACCGGCTATGATACTAATACTACCGGTTGGAGCGATAGTTGTCACAGTCGCGTTTCGAATAGGAGGTTCACCTCTCTGATCGTATACGCTGCCTTTAAAATTCGGGAACGCCCCACGCTTCTCAGCTAAAGCTCTTGAAGCTTTATGACCCTCCTCGTTAATAAATTTCATAACCTGTTCAGCTACCTGTAAGGCTTCTTCGCTATTGTAAGGTATCCCCAACTCGATTAACATGTCAGCGAATCCCATAACACCTAACCCTATCTTACGATTCCCTTTAGTCATCTTCTCTATCTCCGGAAGCGGGTACTTGTTAACGTCTATCACGTTATCTAGAAAGTGAACGGCATCCCAGACGGTTTCCCTCAAAGCTTCAAAGTCGATTTTACCGTCTTTAACGAATTTAGATAGGTTTATACTCCCTAGATTACAGCTTTCAAAAGGCAGTAAAGGCTGTTCACCGCAGTTATGAACGTAAAAACCATTCGCGTCGAAAGCGTTCACACCGGGGATTTTAACATCGAACACCTCCTCTACACCGCTTAGAGCTACTTCATCCACGGTGGCTGTGAAAAACTCGCCGCCGGATTCTTTTCTATAGGAGTCTACAGCTTCTTCGAGCCTCCTCATTTTATCTAGACTTCCAAATTTAATCCTCTCATAGAAATAAACTATGCTTTCACCGGAGATAGTTAATTCACACCGAGGTTTACGCGAACCTTCATCTATCTCACCCATGTCATTCAATATCGTCGAACCGTATTCGCTTCTCTGTTCCACGCAAATTTTCGAAAACACTCCAAGCCTTAAGAGAATACGCTGAACAGCCTTCAGGGTTTCCAAGCTGGGTAAAGTTAATTTTACGGTAACACCTTTAGACGGGTCAGCGTGCACTGAGCCTGCTGCATCGAATAATCCTTGAAGTAAACCTGTACAAAAATCGGAGGAAGCTTTCTCCATCTCCGGGGTGATTGCGTCCATTTCAGGCGTCAGTTTAAGCTTAGCAGCCAGCTTTTCTAAACGGTTAAAAAGTATTTGATAACCGTGGTCCCCAGTTTCCAATCCGTTGAAGTTGAAGCTGTGAGGGATAGCCCCTGAGTATGTAAAAGCTAAAACCCCGGTTATTCCCGGATCCCCCTCACATCCTTCTTTGGTAGGCGTTAAATTATTTTTTGCAAGCAATCTGCTTCCTAAAAGCAGTCCTATAATATAACCTTCACCTCTACTATATTTTCCTCTCCAACCGTTAAGGTTTCGATGATTGTTTAAAACAACTCTATCCCCCGGTTTTAGATTCTCCGCGGCCACCCATCTTGCTTCAACACTACGACTTCCCGTTTCCTCCAATTTCATAACAGGATGATCTCCTGTGAGACGGAGTTCGAAGCCTTCCATAGTTTTCAATCTATAAACTGGCTTAAATCCGTTAGAGAAGAATCCCTCCTCAGAGGTCTCCCATCTCTCACCGTTCACGACGGCTTTGAATTTTCTACCCAGGAGATCTTTAACTTGAAGCGGCCCCCGTTCTGTCATAATCCATGTGTCTGAGGTTACACACGGATTCGTGCTCTCTATTTTCCCTATATGCGGGGTAGGGTTAAACTGGTTTATGCGGTCTATGAAAACAACTCCAGGCTCCCCGTTCTTCCAAGCCATTGTAACTATTAAATCGAATACTTTTCTAGCTGGGAGAGTTTTAACAACTTTACCTGTTCTAGGGTTTATTAACGGGTATTCTTTATCGTTTTTCACAGCCTCCATGAACTCGTCTGTGATAGCCACGGAAATATTAAAATTATTTAAAACATCGTTACGTTCCTTAGCTGTGATAAATTCGAGAATATCAGGGTGGTCTACTCTCAGTATACCCATATTAGCGCCTCTGCGTTTACCACCCTGCTTCACAACATCTGTTGTAGCGTCGAAAACCTTCATGAAGGAGAGGGGGCCTGAAGCGATTCCGCCTGTGGACTTCACAACATCCCCTTTAGGTCGAAGCTTTGAAAACGAGAAGCCTGTTCCACCTCCTGAGCGGTGAATTAACGCCGTGTATTTTACAGCGTCGAATATACTCTCCATAGAGTCTTCTATCGGGATCACGAAGCATGCTGATAGTTGACCGAGCTCTAAGCCTGCGTTCATAAGAGTCGGAGAGTTTGGTAGAAAACGGAAGCTAGTCATTAAATTATAGAATTTCTCTTCAACAGCTTTTATATCCGCGTCCTTATCGTATATTCTATCAGCTTCAGCTATCGCTTTAGCTACACGTCTGAAAAGCTGAGCTGTAGATTCGATAACCCGCCCGTTTTCATCTTTACGCAGATACCTGTTAGCTAATACTTTAACAGCGTTTAAAGGAAGTTTAAGCTCATCTGTGACACCTAAAAGCATTTTAGCCTCGCGGAGCTCTTTCCTCTTCTGACGGTATAGGATATAAGCTTTAGCTGTTTTAGCCTGCCCCTCTTCTATGAGGACTAGTTCGACGATATCTTGAACATCTTCAACATGAGGGATCCTGGTTTTAAAAGATTTTTCAAGTATTTCAACAACCTTATCTGAGAGTTTTTGAGCTAACAGATAGTCGCCTTCGCCGACAGCCTGCATTGCTTTAAATATTGCGTTAGTTATCTTAGACTGATCGAACGGTACTTCTCTACCATCACGTTTTATAATCTTAGTTATAGGCATCTTTTACCTCCAATACTAGTATAATAAAAGTAATTAATTGTTCAGCCTATAATGTGGTGGAGCGTACATTTTAAGTTTTTCTTATAGAGCCCGGTTTTTCAAGGAAACTTTAAACTCGCAGAAAGGTTTATCCACGCTCCGCCTACATATAATAGAGATATCTACAACTCCTATGATCCTCGTCATTTCAGCCACATATATATCTGATAAAATTCTACAGATAGATTCGAAGAATGGGAGAGTATGCTCTAAGAAAGGGCAGGTGTATAATCTTATAGTAAAAGAATCCTCGTTCTCCTCGACAAGCTCCGGCATCGGCGCGTATTCTTGAAAACGGTCTAAGAAAATTCGCTCTTTAAAATCTTTTAAACCCCATTCAGCGAATTCACTAGTGTTAAACCCTGATAGAAGTGTGTGAACTAGTTGACGGCCCATAAAACTATAGAATTCTAAAAGTTTACCCGCCTCCTTAAAGAAGTCGTGGAGAGATGTGAAAAAAATTCTCTGTAGAAGAGCATAATTCCTTGTTGTTAAAGGTGTTTCTAAAAGATCAGAGTTAACTCCGTAAACAATGCGTGGGCGCCCTACTAAGCTAAGCCTACTTAATCTTTTACAGACCAAACCCGACCGCTCTAACTCGCTTATATGATGGCGGATTGTTATAGGTTTCAAATTAGTTAGCTTAGCGATTTCTTCAATAGACATTTGACGCTGTCGCAGTAGATTATATATGTTATACCGGGTTTCACATGATAAAGCTTTAAACTTCTCTATGAGAGACATTTAACACCCCGTATTCTAAGATTTTTTATAATAATTATGATATTAACTATAATATAAATATTAAAAACGTTAAAACCTATTCAAAGAAATTATTAAGCGAGCGTCATGAGAATAATTATTAATATTCCATTATTACTAAGCAGTATACGTGGCGATTAAAATCTATGCGCCGGGAGCTTAACAGCTTTCCGATTTCATAAATTTACAGAATGAGATGCTATTTTAAAGCTCAGCTTTCACTACGTTTTTAAGCTCTTTAACATAGCTTTCCCTTTTCTCCTCGGTTAGAGAAATAGTATAATCACGCATATTATTACAGAAATCTATTAACTGTTGAACCTGTTTACGATAGTATTCTAATACTTCCACGCCTTTTTCAATGCTTTTTTTAACAGCTTCACCTGCGTAAAAACCGCTTTCAACTGCAAGTCTTACACCTTCACCGCTGAAAGAGTTAACGAACCCGGCTGCGTCGCCTGCTAGTAGAATGTTTCTAGCCCCTATTTGAGGTGGAAAGAACGGTATAAACCATAACTGTCTTAAAGGTTTACTCTCTAATAGCTTCTTGAACACTGGTATCTCAGCTGTTAAAAGTTTTTTAAAATTAATCATTTTACTAATAATCTCCTTCGAATTTCTTCCATTGTTGAAATCCCCTACTCCGAGTATCACGCTCCCGCCTTTTATTATTATATAAGAGTAGAGATTGCATACTCGACTGTTCAGGAAAATATAAAAATAGGGTTTAACAAAACCGTCATATTCTTTCTTCAGAGAGTATGCTTCCTGATATACTGGCGCTGTTGGAGGGTCTTTATTAAGTAGTTGACGTCTAACCCAGCTTTTAACCCCGTCGCAGCCTATTAAATAACCTGTATTAAAAATCACTCCGCTGCTTGTTTTTAACATTATTCTATTATCCTTAAATATTATTCTTTCAGGTCTCATGTTTTGAAAGATTCTAACACCTTTATTTCCGGCTTCAGAGGCAAGCCAGTTATCGAATACAGCGCGGTTTATATTATATAGCTTATAGTTTAACTTTAAAACCGCGTTTTTAACACCTGAAGGCGGTATATAGACGAGCCCTACAGTTGAAGGGTGTTCGAAAACTGTTTCAGGTATTTTCAAGTTTAAATACTCTTCTAAAACGTTGATTGCAGCTTCCGGTAATAGTCCAGCGCAGACCTTCACCCTGGGTAGCGTTTTTTTCTCTAATATGATTACGTTTAACCCTTCACCTGCTAGTTTTAAAGCTGCTGCACAGCCGGCTGGACCGGCGCCTATTATAACTGCATCGTATTTTTTAACCGTCAATTTACCAGCTCTGAACCTTAAGTTTTAACTGTTTTCTTATAAGTTTTATATCTGTTTTACCTGGTTTAAACGGATAATTTCTAATTACCTCTCCAGGTTTCTCATTCGCGTAGGGTCTATTACATGCAACCTCCCCGTTCACTCCAGGACACCCGCTTGTCATAAAAGGTATCCCGCTTTCAACAATTCTTTCAAACTCCTCTAAGCTGATGTTCACGGCTTCAAGTCTACCCTCAGGTGTAAACTTCATGTCATGTATTGTTTTAATCTTCTCGTTTATTAAATAGCGGGCTATTTGAATTCTACGATACTGCTCTATCGGTGGAGGTTGATAGTTAGACATCTGACTGTTTTCTTCAGGGTAAAATGAGAATAGATGCGTGGATGCGCCTATGTCTTGAGCGTATTGAATTATTTCAATCATATCTTTTTCAGTCTCCCCTAATCCTACTATTAAATGAACTCCAACCGCGTCCCCGTAGACTTCAACCGCCTGTTTAACAGTCTCCCAGTATTTATCCCATTTATGAGGGCCTTTAACACCGGTACCCCTATATTTATCGAAGAGATCAGGTGTAGCCGCGTCGATAGCTACACCAATATGATCGCAACCTGATTCTTTTAGTGCTTCGAGATCTCTTCTATTCATCACAGTCGGGGTGATAAGCGCTGATATCGGGGTATCCAGTTTATCTCTTATCCTTCTCACTATGGTTATCGTGTCCTGTACTGCTTTAGGCCTTGTAATCATTGAAACGCAGACGCGTCTAATACTCCGCTTATATTTTATCATTCTATCGATGATCTCGGTTAAAGGATATGTAGGCCAGTCAACTCGGATAAAACTGTTTTCAACCCATTGACCGCCGCGGCTTCTTGAAAGACCGCAGTAAGCGCAGTTAGCCGCACAGCCCTCAGAGTATGTAAGCAATAGGTTAATACAATATAATTTAGCGCCTCTGTAGAAACGACCTGGGAGAAGTTTAAGAGTCATAGCCGCGGCTAGACTTGTTCTAACATAGTCGGGGCTTTCAAAACTAAGCTGAGGTTGTAACTCGCATCCTGCTTCCATTAATATTAACACCTCTTTCAATTCATAATAGTAAAGTTAAGCGTCATCTATAATTTAATCTTTGAAGCCGTCTATAAATGCTTTAACATTTCTACCAAGCACTTTTCTATTATATCCTCCTTCTAGAACAGCGTATCTTCTACCCTGGCATTCACGCTTAGCGAAGTCTCTTATTAAACTTCCTATTTCAGTGTAATCTTCGGTTTCAAGCCAGCGCCCCCAGTCCTCTACATGAGCGTCGAAGCCCGCGGATACAGCTACAATATCATAGCCTTTTATTTTTGAAAGATATTTTGAGAAGGTGTAAAGCTGCTGTGTTTTAGATCTTCGAAGAAGATGGTAGTAGGCGACTTGAGGGTCATTCACAAATATATTCGCTGTTCCATCACCGTAGTGGAGGTCGAAATCCACTATTAACGCTTTTTTCACTTTACCTTCTCTTCTAAGTTTTTGAACAGATACAGCGACATTGTTAAAGTAACAGAACCCCCAGTAGAAATCAGCGCCTGCGTGATGACCTGGCGGTCGGATTAAGGCGAAAGCCGGTTCACCGCTATAAGCTATTTCAGCTGCTTTAATAGCTCCGCCTGCAGCCAGTCTAGCTATCTCATATAAGCGGCTTCCTTTAACACTCTCTATATGCGCTTTAGTGTGAACGAGGCTTAAATCCTCTTCAGAAGC
>JAHQXC010000046.1 GCA_029856525.1 Candidatus Odinarchaeia archaeon | reverse complement strand
GGATGGCGGAGCTGTGAGCCCCGCGAACCAGCACGTGTAACTGAAGGCGTAAAGCCTCAGACGAACGCTGGAAGCTCCCGACTTTAGTCGAGGAGTAGCTCACTACTAACCCTAAACATGTTAAAAAGACTATAGGTAAAACTATAAGTATAATAAGATAAATAGGATTCGCTTTATAATATAGGTTCTCTAAGCTTGGGTCTGTAGCTAGAAAGTAGACAGCTTCCAGAGTTAATGAGGCTGTTAAAGCTAATAGTTTAAAGTTCACTTTATCCACAGTATCCTCAGATGTGTGATAGTAAGGATACTCTAACGGGTTATTCTGGTGTATTAATACTGCTGGTATATTCGCAGACCAGAAGCTTTGATGATCGCTTAAATAATTATTCTCTTCAACGCTCAAATAGTTTTTAAAACTGGTTTTCTCGAATATGTAGTCAGCTAAAGGTTTAGAGACACTATTATAATCTATAACTAGACTGTTACCGTAAGCGACCATGTCAAGTATGAGTGTAGCGGTCAGATTCCATCTTATCTCGTAATTTTTACTCACCCAGTTTAAAGACCCGTATCTACCGATCTCCTCTCCGCTGAAAAATAGAATTTTAACGCTTCTAGATAGGCTGTGATTAGATAACACTCTAGCTAACTCCATTAATACGGCTACAGCTGCCGCGTTGTCAACAGCTCCAGGAGCGTTTCCACTGCTACTTATAGAATCATAGTGAGCTCCTATAATCACATAATTCTCTTTCAAGCTGGAACCTGTTATATCAGCAACTACATTGGCTAACACTCCACTAGGAGTGTTAAAAAACTCATAGTCTACGCTGATATTAATCGCCTTCAAATAATTGTAGATGTATTCAGCGCTCATATTGCATTCAACAGTTCCTGCGCGTCTAGTTTGGAAACTTGTTAGATTATTTAAAATCCATTGAATGTTCGCTTCAGATATCTCTGAGATTATTGCAGGCTGCTGGGAGGCTGAGATAATATTTGGGCTTACAATCAAACTAGATAATAATATAAATGCTATAAGGATGATGCGCCGCATTTACAAGTCAACCTTGATAATAGTTTACATGAAAAAATTTAAAAGCATATCCACCTTATTCGTTGTCAGCAAGCAACAGTAAAATAATTATACTATAAGTGATTTTATTTTAAAAAATTCTATTTACTGTAAACAAGTTAACGGTGTGGTGAAATGGAGGAGCTTCCGAAAGTATATTCTAGAAAATCAGCTGAACAGGAGGTATTCGATTTCTGGGAGGCTAGCAAAATATATGAGAAAATGACTGCTCTAGTAGAGAATCGCCCTGAATTCCTTTTTATAGACGGCCCTCCATATACCACAGGCGTCATTCACTTAGGAACCGCTTGGAATAAAATATTGAAGGATGTTATTTTAAGATATAAACGGATGACAGGGCATAGAGTAATAGACACACCAGGTTTTGACATGCACGGTTTACCTATTGAAGTTAAAGTTGAGAGAGAATTAAAAATTAAAGATAAAAAGAGTATTGAAACCGGTGGAATAGCGGAATTTACTTTAAAATGCCGTGAATTCGCTTTAAAAAATCTGAGTAAAATGACAGAACAGTTTAAAAAACTCGGCGTAGCGATGAACTGGAGTAAACCTTACATGACGCTTACAAACGATTATATTGAAGGCGTCTGGTTCGGGCTTAAAAAAATATATGAAAACAAACTATTGTATAAAGGATTAAGACCTTTAGCTTTCTGTCCTCGCTGTGAAACCGCGTTAGCTAAACACGAATACGAGTATAAGAATGTCTCTGATAAATCTATTTTCGTTAAATTCAAACTAACCGGAGGAGGAAACGAGTATATACTGATCTGGACCACCACACCCTGGACTCTGCCAGCTAATCTAGCTGTTATGGTTAACCCATTCTATACTTATGTGAGAGCTAAAGTTGAAGATGAAATCTGGATTCTAGCTAAAGGAATGGCGGTTTCGATTATCCAAGGCCTTCTAGGGAAAAGCTTCGAAATCATAGAGGAGATTCCCGGTGAGAAACTGGAGGGATTATCCTATATTCACTGTCTATTAGAGGAGGTTCCATTCCAAAAAGAGCTTGGTGAAAAATATAGTAACGCTCATAAAGTAATCTTAAGCGATGAGTATGTGACTTTAGAGCAGGGTACAGGTTGCGTCCACACAGCTCCAGGACACGGCCCAGAAGACTTCATCGTAGGTTTAAAATACGGTTTACCCGCTTTCTCCCCTGTGGATGAATCAGGTAGGATGACGGCTGAAGCTGGTAAGTATGCTGGAATGCATGTGAAGGATGCCAGCCTTGAAGTTTTAAAGGATTTGAAGCGTAAAAACCTCTTATTATACGAAGGGGAAGTGGAGCATGAATACCCTCACTGCTGGAGGTGTAAGACTCCTTTAATCTACCGTGCAGTTGAACAATGGTTTATCAACGTTTCTAAGCTTTCAGATGAGATGAGACTTTTAAACTCTAAAGTTAACTGGACTCCTAAGTGGGCTGGTAACCCTTGGTTTGATAAATGGCTTGAGAGTGTTCAAGACTGGTGTATTTCAAGGCAAAGATTTTGGGGCACACCTCTCCCAATATGGGTTTGTGATAAATGCGGGGCTATAGAGGTTATAGGTTCGATAAAAGAGTTGGAGAATAAAACTAATCGTAAAGTAGATGATTTACATCGACCGTGGGTGGATGAATTTAAATGGGTTTGTAAATGCGGAGGCTGGTTTAAAAGAGTTCAAGATGTTTTAGATGTGTGGGTTGACAGCGGCTCAGTGGTGTGGGCTTCAACCCCTGTTATGCTAGGTAAACCGGTATTCGAGGATTGGAGTAGTGCAGATCTCGTTCTTGAAGGTAAAGATCAGATAAGAGGCTGGTTTAACACGATGATGTGTCTCGGAGCCGCAGCCTTCCACAAGTGCCCGTATAAAGCAGTTTACATGCACGGTTTCGTAAACGATCCTGAAGGTAGGCCGATGAGTAAATCTCTTGGAAACATTATTCTACCGGAGGTGGTTACAGAGAAGTATGGGGTGGATACTTTCAGATTCTACAGTGTAGGCTGCTCAGAACCCGGTTTAGATATGAAATTCGGCTGGAAGGAAATAGAGGACACTGAGAAAGTTCTCAACATCTTCTATAATATATACGTTTACGCTTCAACCTTTATGAAAATAGAGGGGTTCAAGCCTTCAGATAAACTCGACTTATCAGATTTAAGATTAGAGGATAAATGGATTATATCTAAGTTAAACAGTTTAATTAAAAAGTTAAATGATCTTTTCAAAGATTACAACATACCCCAAGCGCCTAGATTACTAGAACAATTTATCACAGAGGATTTAAGCCGCTTATATATTAAAATCATCCGCGACCGGATTACATCTCAGGATAACCTTGAAGATAAGCACGCGGCTTTATCCACTTTATATTATGTGTTAGAGCGTCTGCTTAGAATTATGGCTCCGATAACCCCCTTCATAACAGATTACATATACAAATACTTCGTTAAAAGCGTGAACGCTGAAGCCCCTGAAAGCGTTCACCTTACTAGCTGGCCTAATGTAGATGAAAAAATGGTTGATCGCAATCTTGAAGCTGAAATGGAGAATGCTAGAGAGATCATAGAAGCCACTCTCGCCTTAAGGCAAGAGAATAATGTGAAATTAAGATGGCCTTGTAAAAAACTCATTATAGTATCCTCTAATATTAAGCTTAGTGAAGAGATAACATCTATAATAGAATCCATGGCTAATGTTAAGCAAGTAGAGGTTTCAACTGAAACACCAGTAGATCAAGGGTTAAAATTCAAAGAGTTAAAGGAATACAAGATCTTCTTAGATTTAAGCGAGGATGAGCAGCTTGTCGAGGAGCGAATATTAAGAGAGCTTATAAGAAGGATACAGTTCGCTCGGAAACAGAATAATTACCATGTCAGTGAAAAAATAAATCTTCAAATAATTACTAAAAGCAACCTTATAAGCAAATCTGTTAAAGATCTCCAAGACCTATTGCTCTCTAAAGTGAACGCCTCATCTCTAAAACTGTTAAGTGAATTTGAAAATAATGTTGAAAATTATACGATCAGCGAATTTAATATAAGCGGTGAAAAAGTGACTGTTCTCTTCAAAAGATCAGATTAATATACCTAAATATTTAAAAAATGTTTAGATAACCATTAAAGTAGGTACGGTGTGGGAGCGTAGCTCAGCCTGGTTAAACTGCATCCAGAAAGAGCGCCGGCCTTATACGACCGCGCTCGTAACAAGAGCAATCCTCTGAGAAAGCCGGAAATTAAACATGTAAACCGGAGGTCATGGGTCCGAATCCCATCGCTCCCACCATTCAACCGTAACCGTTTTTTAAGGCGTGATTATATGAGCGAGCCCGCCGAGGTAACAGTGCATAAGCTGGGTGGAAGCTGCTTAGTAGATGAGAGAAGCTTTGATAAAATACTCGCTATTATAGAAAATTATAAAAAAGGCGGCTTAGTACTGGTAGCCTCAGCTCTACAAGGGGTTACAAACCAGCTTATAAAATTCATGCGAGAATGTAACGCTCATGCTACGGAACCAGGTGAAGTGGTTAAAAAACTTCAAGACATGCATTTGAAAATAGCTGTCGAAATAATAAAAGACTCTGAGAATCTCAGTTTAGCCTCATCTTTCATCTCAGATTTAGCCGCCCAGTTAAAAGAGGTTTTAACTAAAGTCTATGATTTATGCTCGATCAGTCCTCAGCTTACAGACCAAGTTATAGCATTCGGCGAACGCTTCTCAACTTCAATCCTATACTATTACTTAAAGTCTAAAGGATACGCTGTAAGATTCTTCCAAGCGGATAACCTGATAGTAACAGATAACAATTATACTAATGCGCTGCCTAAACTTGATAAAACGAAGAAACTTATAGAAACCCAGATAGTTCCAGTTTTAAGAAACAGGGAGATCCCTGTAATCACAGGTTTTCTAGCTAGAAGCGAGGACGGTTTCGTAACAACACTTGGAAGAGGGGGCAGTGATTTCACTGCAACTCTAATAGCGTATAGTATTGTAGACTCCTTTAAGCATACGAAGGTGATACTCTGGAAGGATGTAGACGGTCTTCTAACAGCTAACCCTAAGTATGTTCCAAACGCGAAGCTTATAAAGACAATCTCCTACAAGGAGGCTAAAGAATTAGCTTTCTTCGGCTCTAAAATAATACACCCTATGTGTCTTATACCACTCGAAGAGAAGAAAATCCCCTTAGAGATCCGTAACTTCTCCAAGCCTTTAAACGCTGATTACACTACTTTCACAACCGAGCAACAGGTTAAAAAAGACATTGTTAAAGCTTTAACAGCTAAAGAAGATGTGGCTTTAATAACCGTGGAAGGGGCTGCAATGGTGTCTCTTCCAGGAACCGCGGCTAAGCTGTTTGAAATTCTAGGAAACAATAATATTAATATAATTATGATCAGCCAAGCCTCATCTGAGAATAATATAACTTTAGTTGTAGACCAGGCTGATAAAGAGAGATCTGAAGAGGTTTTAAAAGCATCAGATTTCTTCGGGCGCAGGTGGATTAAGATAAACGCAATGAATGATGTAAGCCTCATAGCAGTTGTAGGCGCGGGTATGCTTAACACACCCGGAATCGCTGCGAGAGTATTCAAAGCACTCGCTGAAAAAAATATAAATATCATAGCTATAGCTCAGGGTAGCAGCGAAATGAATATTTCAATGGTTATACCTAGAAGAGATATCTCACAAGCGCTTCAAGCAATCCACGATGAGTTTAATTTATCTAACTAATTTTTAAAACACGGTTAAGGTGGTGTTTTTGCCTGAAATACTAGAATACACTGTTAAATTAAACTGGGATAAGAAAACAGGCGGGGAAGCGTATTTTAAGAGAAACCCTGTTTTAAAATTTGATATGGCTGAGGAATTCGGCGGTGAAGGAAAATATTATTGCTCTGACGAAATTTTTCTAGCAGCTGTCTCCGGCTGCCTGCTGGAAACATACCTGTATATAAGCCGGAGGATGAGATTGAAAATTACGGAGCTCTCTGTAAACAGTAGAAGCGTAATTCAGTTCAGCCGAGACGGTTATCATATTAAAGAGCTGTTATTCGACTTCGAGATAACAGGATTAAAAGAACAAGAAGATAAATTGAAAGAATGTTTTGAGCTTGCAGTCCACTACTGTCATCTGACAAGAGCTATTAACCCTAATATTAAAACAGTTTTCACAAATAAAATAACAGTAATCTAATCAACCAGCCTCTTATCAATTATAATCTTTCTCTTAGGAGATTTCTCTAATTCATCTGTGAAGACTATTTGAAGCGGATTAATAGTCCCGGTTTTTTCAATATCATTTCTAAGCCCGCTTATAGAATATATTTTCTCAATTATTTTTCTTTCAACATCCTTAGAAGGCTTATCAGCTTTAACAAGTATTTTTAAATTATCTCGACCATCCAAATTTGTTATCTCTATTTGAAAGTCGATAATCTCAGTTATCTGCTCAAAAAGCTCTTCAAAAACTATCGGATAATATTTTTCAGCGGTTCCAATAGTTACCCTGTCGTCAAGCCGGCCTTTAATATAATCGATTCTCGGAAGCTTTAACCCGCAATCACAATCCCCCTCTATAAACCTGGTTACATCTCTTGTTCTATAACGGATAAACGGCATTCCATATCTATCTAATGAGGTTAAAACCAGCTCCCCGTGTTCTTCTAAACCAACCGGTTCACCTGTTTTAATATCAACTATTTCAGGTATAGTTGTAGTTGAAATATGCATTCCATTATGCATGCTGCATTCTGATGCGACACCGCCACCTATCTCCATTAAACCATATCCTAGAAACACTTCACCCCCAAGTCTGTTCTGAATATAATTTCTTCTAGTTTTAGAAAGCCCTTCCCCTCCTAGCATAATCGCTTTAACATGCTCCTTAGCAGAGTTCTTTAAATCTATCGCTCTTGCAAGCTGGTAAATATATGACGGTGTCCCTGCTAAAACATTCACATTATATTCTTCTATAAAATTCTGCTGCTCTCGAAGAGTAATCGAGTTACCTGCAGGTATAGTTTTAACTCCGATTCTTCTAAAAGCGTCTTGAACCAATAATCCAAGCTGCCAGATATCAAACGAGTACATTATCTGCGCTATATCATTTCTATTAATACCATTCCATAAAAAACCAAGAGAATAATTATAAGCTATTAAATCTAAGTCTTCTCTTGTAACATATAAAAGCTTCCGTTTACCAGTTGTCCCCGCTGTGAAATGGAAGGCGGCTATATCAGTTAAAGGAACTGTTAGAAAACTTGAAGGACTTCTAGATACATCTTCAGGATAGGTAAAAGGCAGGGTCTCTAGTATGCTTAAACAGTTTTTATAATTTAATTCTCTCATAAGATTGGTAAGCTTCTTCTTATAGAAGGGAGAGTCTACCGAGCAATGCTTAAGCGTTTTATAAAACTTATATTTAATAATCTTATCTATAATATTCGCGTTAACTTTTTTTAAGATTCTTCTAGTCTTCTCAGAATCTAGTTCACTGAGTTTATGCCGCAAATCCCGGAGTTTTCTATCTATAATATATGTAGCTATTTTTTCAAGCAGTTTACTCACATCCTATAATAGCTGGAAACTTATAGTGAACTAATCCCTTATATCGTAAGGGTATTCCTACTCCAATAAGGGAGTTTGCCTGTATTCTCTACCATCAACAGGCGCATAGGCCTATCCAAACTCTACACCTGTATCCTTTTGAAGATTTGGAATTATAAATATCTTCTGACTTCCACCATCCTCTTTCACAGAGGCTTCTCACCGACAAAGTTAAAATTCTCGGTAGATAAATCTTAGCTATAAATTATTTAAAAGGTGTTAAATCTGTTAAGCTTCCAGCAGCATTATGAAAACCAGGAGAGGAAACTGGTTGAAAGCGATCTCTTCAGGAAGAGCTCTCTCTCAGCCTTATACCGGTATAAATGGTCTAATAGAGATTTAAAAATAGACGATTCGAAGGGTTTCAATACTCTTAGAAAACTCCCCTTCATCGATTCGAATGATTTAAGAATAGTTTGGGAAAGACATCCTGTGGAAGAGATAATTTTAACAGGAAACGTAGCGCTCTGGCATTGCACATCCGGATCTATGGGTAAGAAGAAATGGATTCCCTGGAGTTACCAAGATTATTCGACAGCTCGTCTTGAAATAGGGAGAATACTATTTGAAGCTGGATTGAAACCTGAGGATATAATGCTTTCTATAACTCTCCCAGCGCCTTTCATATCAGGGAGCCTACCATACCGGGTTTTAGAGTCCTCGGCTACTGTAGGCTATCCTATAGAGCAGATTATCGCAAGCCCGACATCTATACAAGATAGCTTCGAGCTTTTAATGAAAAGACAACCAACAGTTCTATTATCAACACCCTCACTTATACTTAGAATAGCTGAGGAAATAGCGAGCAGAACCCCGAGTATCTTGAAAAAAATAGCTGAAGAGAAAGGGAGTCTTAAACTGAAAATAGGTTCCACTCTCACAAAAATTATATCAATAAAACCTAAGCATATTTTTAAAAAACTTAGATTAGGATTCTTCACCGCTGAGTCACTTGACCCTTACAGGAGGGTTTTACAAGACCTTTGGGGTTTAGAAGCATTCGACTTATACGGGTTTACTGAAGGCTTCGGAGTAGGATATGAATGCAGTGAACATAACGGTTTACACTTTCCCTCACTTAACTGTATATTAGAAATTATCCCTGAAAGAGAGCTTGAAAGAGAACGTAAACAACCAGGTTATACACCTGAAGCTGTTCTACTATCTGAAGCTGAAAAAAACTTAACCGGCGCGCTTGTAGTCACCGATTTTAAAGAAGCATTACCGCTTGTAAGATATAGAATAGGAGATCTTGTAAAAGTAGTTCAAGTAGAAGAGTGCTCGTGTGGAAGCGTCTGCCCTAAACTTAAGATTTTAGGCCGTGTAGATGATATTATCAATCTCGGTATTATAAGATTCTCCACAATCTCTGTTGATGAGATTTTAAAATCTAATATGGTGAACGGCCGCGTAGATGACTGGGAAATATATGTTTCCCGTAAAAATTATAAACCAATGTTAACGTTAACAATTAAACCAGGGTATATTAAAGATGAAAAGCTTTTTAGAGAAGAAATTATTTCAAGACTTCTCAGAATAGAAGCTTTTAAAATCGGTTTAGACGCAGGATTATTCATATTAGAGCCTATTAAATTCGTTGACAAACTTAATCTAGAGATTATCGGTCAGGGTAAAAGTAGACATGTCCGCTACTCCTCTGATTATAATAAGCCTGTGAACAGCTAATAATTTTATATAAAACTTTTATGATATTTATTATAGCTTAATTTTTTTTAAAGAAGTATATTAAAAGGAGAAAAATAATATGAGTAGAAAAACAGTTTTAGGATTTCTAACAACAGCAGCTCTGTTATTGTCAATAATGGCTGTTCTACCGTTAAATTTTCAACCTGTTAAAGCGACGCCGTCTGTTGATACTACAAACTCTATTACTTTCACGGTTATGCCTGATGGAAGCGTTCAGATCACTAATTCATATTTAAAACAGTTTAGTGCATCCTATAATAAGAGTTTTATATTATCTGTAACCAATGACACAATCATTGAAAACTTAACACATTACTGGCATCAAAGCGTAACATACCCGGAGTCAATTAAGTTAGTCACAGATATTTTGAATAACAAACTAAACTTCACCTTCAACTACGATCGGAGTTTTAACGCCACAGGCGCACCAGTCCGAGGAGACATAAACTTCAACCTCAACTATGATGGCGATCAAGGGGTTTTAAGTGTTTCAACACTTCTAACAGATTTTAATTTAACTAAAATAATTGAGGACGCCTTATCAATAAGTATGCTATTCGAAATACCTTCATTCACAGGCAGCTTAAATATTAACAAAGGTGTTTTAACCGGTGTGATAACGCTGAGCACTAACGACTATATCGGGAGCCCTATAACCGTTCACCTATGGTTAAACAACACTAATATGAGGGTATACGGGGACGGTGGCTTAATCTACCAGGGAGAATCATTCAATTACACGCATTTAGAGGTCTTTAAACAGTTTATGGAAGGCCTGGTTGGCACAGGCGACACTTCTCTTTACAATATAACCGATACCCGTGTTTTATGCACTTACGCGAGCTTCACTTACACGAACACCACTTTCGGTGGAACCCACCCTGGTGCTTTAATTAACTTCGACTTCAAGGCGGAGAACACTACATGGGGTCTTAGAAAAGTTTTCATTGCACCGCTTATCTACAATACTATAGGGGGAAATGACTGGAATAAGACCGCTGCTGTCATGTACGAGTATGAGCTGATGGCCGGTAACTCTGTCGGTAGTAGTAGTATAAGCTATAATTCTGCAACTCAGAGATTAACCTGGTCTGGAAGTCAAACCATAGATTTGAAAAAAGTCATAGA
>JAHQXC010000006.1 GCA_029856525.1 Candidatus Odinarchaeia archaeon | reverse complement strand
ATGCCTTAATGAGAGGCATGGGATGGCGGAGCTGTGAGCCCCGCGAACCAGCACGTGTAACTGAAGGCGTAAAGCCTCAGACGAACGCTGGAAGCTCCCGACTTTAGTCGAGGAGTAGCTCACATGAGAACACTTTATATAAAACTTTATTAGCTTATTTCATCTTAAGACGGAGGCCAGCTCGCTTTGTTAAATTAATATTTTTAAGAAGATCTATCTGATACTTAGTTTTAAAGAATTCCACCTGTTCAAGATACTCTTTTATAATATTAAATTAAATAAAATATGTTGGTGTCGTATTTGAAATGTCCTGAATGTGCCGGTGAAATGCGATTCGACCGTAATCTTCATATGTATGTTTGCACACGCTGCGGCTTAGCTTTAACCTCTGAGGATAGAGATAGAATCATACTAGAGCAGAGGAGTAAACTTTACTCTGATATTAATTCTGAGGAGGAGAAGAGAAGGAGAAGAAAAGATTATTTGAAATGGTGGCTTTCAGATAAGAAGGAATGATAAAGTACGATAATATTTTATTAGCAGTTTCTGCAACGGTGAAGTAGATTGAACTGCATATTCTTCAACGGCATCGTTCTCACAATGAACTCGGCGAATACTGTTATACGGGAAGGATGTGTAGTCGTCGAGGATGATCGTATAGTTGACGTTGGGAAATACTCGGAGTTAAAGTATAAGTACCATGGTTACGAGAGATTCGATTGTGAAAATAAGATAATTATGCCACCGCTTATAAACTGTCACACTCACGCTTCGATGACATTGCTGAGAGGCTATGCTGATGATTTACCTTTATTCGAATGGTTAACTAAATGGATTTTCCCAGTTGAAAAAACTTTAACACCTGAAGATATATATCTTGGAACTAAACTAGCCGTGGTGGAGAGCGCTTTATCCGGTGTTTCCTGTTTAAACACCATGTACTACTTCATGGATAAGGAGGCTGAAGCTATCTCTCAAGCCGGGTTAAGAGGAGTTGTAGGACATGTATGCTTCTCTAATAATAAAAAACAGGACCGCTCGATAACATTTAATTTAGTTAGAAAATGGCATAACTCTAAAAATGGGCTTATAAGGGTTACCGTGGACCCGCATTCAATATATACAGTGGACCCTGTTTATTTAAAAGAGCTTCATGAATTGAAAAAAGATCTTAACGATAAGTTCGGCTCCCCCACCGCCCCTATTAAATGGCATATTCATACAGCTGAAACAGCTGATGAATTAGTTAAGATGAGAGAATCGTTCGGTTCATCTGAGAACCCTGAGATTAAAAAATTAGTCGACGAGAATTATGACGGTGTATTCGACTATCTTAACCATTTAAACGTTTTAGACGATCAGATTATAGCAGCTCATTGTGTTCACCTCACTGATAAAGATATTAGTTTAATACGTGAAAAATCTATTAGCGTAGTTCACAATCCTGTTAGTAATTTAAAACTCGCCTCGGGTATAAGTCCATTGCCTAAACTTTTAAGTAATAATATTAATGTGTCTCTGGGAACAGACGGTCCGTGTTCTAATAATAGTCTGGATATGTTTGAAACTGTTAAGATCACCGCGCTGCTTCATAAAGGTGTAAGTTTAAACCCTACGGTTTTACCTGCTACAGAAGTTATTAAAATGGCTACGATTAACGCTGCTAAAACACTCGGCTGGGATAGTGAGATAGGCAGTATTGAAAAAGGTAAAAAAGCAGACTTATTAATCATAGACTTATCTAAGCCTCACGCTAACCCATTATATAATGAATTCAGCCAGCTTGTTTATGCTTTAAAATCAAGTGACGTGGATAGTTTAATAGTTAACGGCCGTTTCATAGTCGAAGAAAAAACGGTTAGAACAGTGAACGTGGAGGAGACCATAACTAAAGTAGCTAAATGGGTGAGTGATAGATTCCCAGATAAATCAATAAACAGTTAAAAATAAATAGTTAAATTTCATAGAATACCAGTTATCCCGTGATAGGTGTTTAAAATGATTGAATCAGAGATAAAAGATCCTAGTTTAGCTGATAAAGGCAAATTAACTATTGAATGGACTGAGAACCATATGCCTGTTTTAAATCTTATAAAGAAGCGTTTTCAAGACGAGAAACCTTTGAAAGGTTACAGGATAGCGGCATGTCTTCACGTTACAAAGGAAACAGCTGTATTAGTTAAAACTCTTAAAGCAGCTGGAGCGGAAGTGGCTTTATGCGCTTCAAACCCTCTTTCAACCCAGGATGATGTCGCCGCAGCGCTAGTCGAAGAGGGTGTTAACGTTTTCGCATGGCGCGGTGAAAGTAAAGAGGAGTACTATCGACTGATGAATAGAGTTCTAGATTTCAAACCACATGTGACTTTAGACGATGGCGGTGATCTAGTCAACACAGTTCATTCGTCTAGAAGAGAGTTGCTTGAAAATATTATAGGCGGATGCGAGGAAACGACAACCGGCGTAATCCGGCTTAGAATGATGGCTAAAGATAAAGTTCTCAAATACCCTATGATCGCCGTCAACGATACTCCAACAAAATGGGATTTCGATAACGTTTACGGTACAGGTCAAAGCTCAATAGACGGCATTCTACGCGCCACCAGCATCCTACTAGCCGGTAAAAATTTCGTAGTAGCCGGTTACGGCCACTGCGGTAGAGGAGTAGCTTTAAGAGCTAAGGGGATGGGGGCTCACGTTATAGTGACAGAAATAGACCCGGTTAAAGCTTTAAGAGCTTTAATGGACGGTTATCGCGTTATGACCATGGAGGAGGCTGCTAAAATAGGCGACATATTTATCACAGCTACCGGTAACACTAGTGTAATCAGAATAGAGCACATGCAGAAAATGAAAGATGGAGCGATTATTTGTAATACAGGGCATTTCAATGTCGAAATAGATGTGAACGATCTTGAGAAAACCGCTAAACGTAAGAGAACTATAAGACCAAACGTGGACGAGTATCTTCTACCAAATGGTAGGAGAATATACCTTTTAGCTGAAGGGCGTCTAGTGAATCTAGCAGCCGCTGAAGGGCATCCCAGTGAAGTAATGGATATGTCTTTCTCAGATCAAGCTTTATCAGTGGAGTATATCATAAAACATGGGAGAGAATTAAAACCTGACGTGTATAATGTTCCTTTAGAGATAGATGAACAGGTCGCCCGGTTAAAACTAGAATCGTTAAATATTAAGATCGATAAGCTTACAGAGAAACAGATCGCCTATCTTTCTAGCTACCATCTTGGAACGGAGTGAGCGTGTTATTAATGTACGGGGTATCCGATATATATTATGCGGCTGAAGAATACGATTTCAAGTTTTCACTCGTAGAGTTCCTGTTCGATACTTATGGAGCTGAAAGAGCGGTTAAAATTTTACATAATCTTAAAACACCTGTTGAAAAATACGCGTTAAGAGTAAACACGCTTAAAACCACATCTCAAGATCTGAAAGAAATGCTTCAAGCTCAAAGCATAGATGTCTTAGTTGATAGAGAATTCAACGATATCGTTTACATTCCTATAAAAGGCCCTAACACGATAAGAGAGTCAGATAAAATTATAGTGGCTGATAAATTTCGCCGCTGAAAGCGTATTACTCGGCGCTCATCTCTACTCTAAGGGTGTTCTTAACGTAGGAGAGTCGACGCGCGGCGATTATGTGAGTATAACCCCGCCGAGAGGGCCGCCTGTAGCATACGGCGTCCAGTTATTAGATGCTTCTGAAATATTTAAGAAAAGGCAAGGAGTAGCCGTTCAAATATTAGAATCAATTTACACTATGCCCCAGCTTAGAGAGCTTACAGTATACCGTGAAGGCTTAATATTCGATCAATCCTATCCGTCAATAATAGTCGGGCATATTCTAGCCCCTAAACCAGGTGAACTGATTCTCGATATGTGCGCGGCACCCGGAGGTAAAACAACGCATATAGCGCAGCTGATGAATAATAAAGGGGTTATAGTAGCGTGTGATCGTTCATCTAACCGGCTGAAGACGCTTCGAGATCATATTACCAGGTTAGGAGTCCACAACGTGAAGTTAATCAACATGGATGCTAGGCTACTAGCCGACGAGTATACTATGAAATTTGATAAAATCCTCCTCGACCCGCCCTGTACAAGTCTAGGCCACAGGCCGAAAATCTATGATACTGTTGAATTACAACGTTCAATTGATCTTTCAAAATATCAAATACAACTTTTTAAGACAGCTTCTAAAATGATCAAGCCCGGCGGTCTTCTAGTATATAGTACCTGCACGATTCCATATTATGAGAATGAATTAGTGGTGGAATTCGCCTGTGAACACCTTGGTTTCAAGATTCAGGAACCGCTTTTTAAGCCAGCTTTTAAAGGCGAGCTTTCTGAAGACTACCCTGATTTATCGCTATGCTTACGATTCTATCCGGATGTTCAAGATACACCTGGATTTTTTATAGCATTATTAAAGAAGATTGATTAAGTTCTCATTAACGGAAGGATTTTAATAAGGCTTTTAACAGGGATACCTGCTACGTTTTCCACGCCTTTCTTATCTATTAATATCACAGCGCCGACTATTTCAGCACTCCGCTCCTTAGCGAACTCGCTTATTAATTTTATTCTCGCACCTGTAGTTAGAACATCGTCAACTAACATGACTTTTTTACTTTTTATCTCCGAGAAACTCGACTCCTCGATAACGGTTTCAAACCGTTTATCCCCTTCCATTATATACTGCTGTCTTAACAACGCTAGGGGCTTCCCTAATTCTCTGGCTACTATAAGCGCTATAGGCCCCCCGTCGACATCTACACCCGCAACAATATCAGGTTCTTGAAATACCCCTTTCTCAATGTTCTCCATAGCTAAATCAGCTAGCATTAACCCTGCGTACTCTACTCTGATAAAGCTTAAACCGATCTGGCTCCAATCAGCATAGACGTCTACAGGCTCAGGCGGGGCCTTAGCTAAAGTTCCCTTTTTAGCATGCATTTTCAGCCATGCAGCTGTGTCTAGTTGAACATTCAATCTGTTAGCTATCTCTTCTGTAGTTAATCCTTTCTCAACTAATTCCCTCGTCTTCGAAATCAGCTCATCTACATTTTTCAAAGATATATCCTCCTCTGTTAAAATAATATGTTGAGTTAATATTTAATCTTGAAAGTTTATTTTATAATTACATTCTTATTTAATTATCTGTTATTTCATCTCCATATTTAAAACCATATTCACCTATAAGAGGAACGAACGCAACTCCTCCTCTGTTAACCTGTTTTATTCTACCTTTTATTTTTTCCACAACCACCAGATCCTGCCATAAATGTAGACCTCCTACAGGAATCACCATAATCCCCGGATCATTTAACTGTTCTATGAGTGGGGGAGGAATGCAGGGAGAGGCGGCTGTGACTAGTATTCTATCAAAAGGGGCTTTTTCAGGCAGACCTTTACTTCCATCACGGTGGAATACTCTAACCCATTTACGGTAGCCTGTTTTAACTATATTTTTTAAAGCGAAAACCGCAAGCGGTTTTATTCTCTCAACCGTGTAAACACAACCTTTACTGTTAGACTTAATAAGCTCAGCGCATAACGCAGCGTGATAACCGCTGCCTGTCCCTATCTCTAGAACTTTTAATCCTTTAGAAAGCTTAAGCTCCTCTAACATTATTAAAACCATGTGAATAGCGGATATTGTTTGCCCCCATCCTATAGGTAGAGGAGTATCCTCGTAGGCTCTTAACCTTAATTTTCTAGGTAGAAAGTCCTCTCTAGGAACTTTTAGAAACGCGTTTTTAACCCGTTTAGATTTAACTACGCCTGATCTGATTAACCGCTCTAAAACAATTAAGCGCTGTTTCTCAAACTCCTCTTTATTCAAATTTAAACAACCATCCGTAGCGCCTCAAGTTTTCAATAATCTTCTCCACTATGTTAATTAATTTTATCACTCATATAATAGTTTTAATCAGCAGCTATTTAAGGTGAAGGTTAAGTGTCTAAAAGAGTCGCGGATATAATAATAAGCCAATTGGAGGAGATAGGTGTTAAATATATTTTCGGATTACCAGGCTACACTAACCTGGATATAGTTGATGCTATACGAGTTAACGGGAATCTTAACTTCATTCTCTTCAGACATGAAGCAACCGCTGCTTTAGCCGCATCCGCTTACGCTAAATTAACAGATCAGCTTGGAGTTTGCACTTCTATAGCAGGCCCGGGTGCTACTAATCTATTAACAGGCTTATACGATGCTAAAATGGATAGGGCTCCTGTTTTAGCTTTAACCGGTCAGGTTGAACCCCAATTCTTGGGGACTCACACCCTCCAAGAGATTGATTTAAAAGCGTTATTTGAATCCGTGTCATATTTTAATAAGACTATTACAACTCCACAGGAAGCGGCTGAAATGGTTGTTTTAGCCGCTAAAACCGCTATTTTAAACCGCGGTGTTTCAACTCTAAGTATACCGACTAATATTCAAAGAAGTGTTTCAACAAGTAAAATAATCAAGTTCTCTAAAAGAATACCGGCTTATAGGATAAAACCCCCCGGTTTTTTAATAGATGAAGCTGTTAAAATGATTAATGAAGCCTCTAAACCTGTTATAATCGCTGGCTGGGGTAGTAGACACGCTGCTAATCTTATTATAAGTTTAGCTGAGAAAATAGGGGCGCCGATAGCTACAACTTTTAGAGCGAAGGGTGTTATCTCAGAATACCACCCGCTTTCTTTAGGTGTACTAGGCAGCGTGGGGACGAGACTTGCAAGAGAAATCGTTAATAACGCTGACCTGCTAGTTGTATTAGGCTCCTCATATTCTAAGGAGACAGGGATCCCGATGAATATTAAAACGATTCAAGTAGACTATGATCCGATGAATATAGGTAAAAGATTCCCTGTTGAACTTGGATTGTATGGTAGTGTTGAAGACACACTACCGGATCTCATTGAGAGAGTTCAACCCCGTGATTCAACGGATATTAAAAATGTGATAGTTAGTTTAAGAAAAGATTGGGATGCTGTTTTGAAAAAAGATTCGGAGAATAGCGCTAAACCTTTACACCCAGCTAAAATTTTAGCCACGCTTAATACTTTGGCGGATAAAAACGCTATCATCTCGATAGATGTTGGTGATAACTCCTGGTGGTTTGGTAGACATTTTAGAATGTTCGGTACGCAGCGTTTACTGATATCAGGTTATCTCGGAGCTATGGGGTTCGGTTTCGCAGCCGGGCTTGCATCTCAGCTAGCTTATCCGGATGAACAGTGTATTGTTATAACAGGGGATGGTGCTTTCTCAATGGTGATGGCTGACTTCACCACGGCGGTGAAATATAATCTTCCAGTTAAAATTCTTGTATTCAATAATAGGGAGCTGTCTATGATACGTCATGAACAAGCGGAAGCCGCTCTCCCTAAATTCGGCGTTGATCTCTTAAACCCCGACTTCGCGTCTTTCGCAGTAACATGCGGTGGTGTAGGTTTCAGCGTTAGAGAACCAAGTGAACTAGAGGATAAGATGGTTAAATTATTGGAGTCTGAGAAGCCTGGTATTCTAGATATTGAAACCGATCCAGCCTATTACTGGGGGTTGGATGACGTTTTAAAGTAGCTTCACAGCCTCTTATAGCGTGATCATCTTGCTTAGAGAAAAATTATCTGCTAAAGGTCATCCTAATATTACCGCTATGCATAAAACAACTTTAGAATTCACTAAAGACGAGAATATCTCAAAAAGAGCTACTTGTATAATAGGGGTAAGCGCGTCTAAAAGTCTAGTGGAGCTTTCAGATAAGTTTAAGCAGGCTATTAGAAGGGATGGAGCTGTTATTAGGATAACAGTTAAAGCTTGTTCACTGGTTGAAGTATTAGAAGGCTTCGGGTCTTCGAAGCTTACTTTAACTCACCCTACTGATATTGTATGCCGTAAGAGCCTTTACACTTGTAATCGAACTATTATGATAGGCTCTAATAAAGCCGCTGCAGATCTCTCACCTGAATTTAAAAAACTTCTTAAAAAACCTGACACAATCTTAGAGATAATAATAGATGTTATTCAGTGAAGAGTTAAATCTAAAACATAAATATATTTGAACGGGGCGATCTCTCGAACTCTTCTAATAGTTTTCTCTTTAATATCGTAAGCTGATTCTTTAATGAGAAGCTCTACTTGTCTAAGTTTTAAATCTAACTCTTTCAAGCCGCTGAAAAAATATAGGTGAACTACTCCGCCTTTTTCCTTTAAGCTTTTACATGCATGTTTCAGATAGTTGATTGAACTTGAGGGTAAATTCATAATAACTCTGTCAGCTTTATTCACCAAATACTCTTCCACTATCTCCTCCGCTCTCCCTAGGAAAGCGTTCACGTTTCCTTCAACATGGTTTTCAATAATATTTTTTTTAAGATAAAATATAGCTTCAGGGTTAATATCTATCGCATTGACTTTAGCGCCTTTCTTAGCTATTAGAATCGTGAACGGTCCTACACCCGCGAACATATCCACTACGTTTTCAGCCGGTGTAACCTGTTCCGCGACTCTAAGCCTCTCAGAGCTTAACCTATTATTAAAGTAAACTTTTGTTAAGTCAAGATGGTATTTACACCCGTTCTCTACATGCACGGTTACCGGGTTGCATTCGCCGCTGATACATTCAATCTCTCTAATTCTAAACTCCCCTTCGGTAATACCTTTCTTAGCGAACACTCCACGGATGTGCTTAAAATTTTCTTTGATAATTGAACCTATTTTAAATCTTTCACCCCATAGTTCTTCTTTCAGTTCAATTAGCATTAAATCTCCTATAACATCATAAGATCTTGGAAGTAACCTCCTATCATACCCGGGTAAACTGGTTGATAAAAGGTCTCTAAGCGGTGGAGTGCGGGTTTTAGCCTTCAACTCGAAAACGTTATCTGAGAGCTCTGCGCCCGGTAATTCTTTGAGTACCTCCTCTAGTCTAATATCAGTTTTGATCGGGAAGTAAACTCTATCACCTATAGTCTTCACTTTATACTCTTCGTTTAATAACTTGTGTTTTATAAGAAAGACTCTAGCTTTCTCACCGTAGATTTTCTTAACAGAGAGGCAGTTAACCATTTTAAACACTTCTCATAAACTATATTTATTCTCAGAATCTGATAGTTTAGTTAAAAGAATATAAGATTTAATTACAGGAATAATGAGGTTTCAAACCTGTTAATGCTAAAACTAACCTGTACGTGATTTAATTCAAGCCTTTTATTATGCGAGCGGGCCCGGCAGGACTCGAACCTGCGACATCTGGCTTAGAAGGCCAGCGCCCTATCCTGGCTAGGCTACGGGCCCTAAATAATAATTTAGGTTGCTTGGAAATAATTTAACAGCTAATTATTTAAAAGATTATCCTATTTAAAAGATATTATTTGACCTGTATATAAGTTTAGAAAAATTTTAGCTAGGTCTATTACTCTCTGCGCGTTGCTTATTATGATATGGTCGCTGCTAGCCACCACATCTTTTGAAATCAGCTCTTTATCAACGTTTTTAATAGCAGAAGCTTCACCTTTAACATTATATTGTTCAAAGTAGCTGTTGATTAAGGCTGCTAATTTACCGCTTTTACTTATCGGGCTATCTAGGTAGAAATATGTTTTTTTAGGCGGGTTCGCGGATAACGTTTTAAATATTAGATTTAAAGCTTTAAAAGTGGTCTCAGTGGCCTTAAATTTCTCGAATACAGCGGCTACATCTCTTATAAAACCGTCATCGCATAAAATTATTATTTCACCTTTTAATATAGCCTCCACGGTTATAAGCTGGTTGAATCCGTCTATAGCTAGTTCTTTACCTGAAAGATCGCTTAAAGTAACGGTTTTTTTAACTACCTGTTCGGCGATATTATGAGGGTATACTCCTCTATATATTATATGCCTTTCTAATTTATCTAGCTGGTAGCGGTCTCCGACGATCTTTAAAACACTCTCCTTATTATACCCTCTAGATAATAGAAATCGGAGGTCTTCCGCCGCCTCGTATAAAACATCTATCCTCATCGATTCCTTACCTTGAATTTAATTTATTTTTTAGAATAACCCTCACTTTTTCTATAATTCTCTCTATATCTGTTTCGATAGGCGCTACTCCTTGACCTAGCTCAGGGTTTCCCCCGCCTTTCACATTTAATTCTTTCAAATCTTCTTTTATAATTAGCCCGGCGTTAGCTTTCTCAGCGATCTCTTCAGGTATCATTAAAACGATGTTAATCCCCTCTCTTTTACTGAAGAATAGTAGTATCGCATTTTTCATTCTGGTTTTAATACCAGCGCATATATTGATTAAATCTTTTATCGTAGCGTCATCCACTAAACCCGTGTATAATTCGTTTTCCCCTAAACGTTCAACCAGTTTCATGTTAATGTTTTCAACGCTAGACGTTTTCTGTATTCTCTCCACTTTCTTCTTTAATTCTTTTGATAGCTTATAGAATTTTTCCACCGCGCTGTAAATCTGGTTGACTGGTACATCTAGTAACCCCGCTATTCTATGAAGCTCCTGATCCTGTTGCTGAATATAATCGACTGCTGCATTTCCTGTAAGATACTCTAATCGAATAACACCGTCTTGTATTCGTTCAGTGTTAATTATTTTCATGAAACCGAGCTCTCCTGTTCTTTTTACATGGGTTCCACCGCAGGCTTCAGCATCCCATCCCTCCACTTCCACTATTCTAAGAATCTTCCCAGGAACCGCACCGCCTTGGTAAATTGTAAACCCGTATTTTTTTTCAGCTATATTCCGCTCAAGATTTTTAATTTTGACTTTTCTATTTTCTAGGATTATCTCGTTGCAGAGTTTTTCAATGGATAGAATTTCTTCTCTGGTTAACGGTTTATAATGTGTTATGTCAAGTCTACTTCTACTAGGGGTTTTCTCAGCTCCCGCCTGCCATACATGTTTACCAAGTATCTTTCTCGCCGCGCTGTTTAAGATATGCGCGGCTGTATGATTTCTCATCAACTGTAGTCTTCTACTCCAATCAATCTCTCCTTCAACTTCAACCCCTTCACTTATTTCATAAGGGGTTTGTAATTCGTGGAGTATTATATCGGAAATTTTAAAAGCTCTTATAACCGGTTGATTGTTTAATCTCCCGTTATCGCCTAACTGACCTCCCCCTTCAGGGTAGAAGAGTGTTTGGTCGAGAATAATATATTTGTTTAAAATATTTTTGATGACTTTAGCTTTAAACTTTTTATCATATGGTTTTTCATAATATAATTTTTTAGTTGGAGGCAGATTCTTAACGTAATCTCTTAATTTAATGTCATCGTCTTTAACAGCTTTCTCTGAAGTTTTATTTGGAATATTCAAATAGAATGAGGATGGTACCGTAACCTGCTTATTTAGTTCCAACGCTATTTCTTTCACAGTTTCAGGTGTTATACCCTTCGAAACATATATCTCCCTCATTTTGTCTTCTGATATACCTCCCTCCTTCTCCAGTAGAGTTTGAATATATTTTCTCCCCTTCTCAATAGTGTTCTCGTATCTTTCTAATTCTATTTTTATAATATCTTCTATAAGGTGTATTGAATTATGAACGCGCGGGTATGTTTTTTTGAGTGTATTGATGTGTTCAAGGCATATTTCAATCAAATCTATATTCTTTAAATAGGTTTTTTTCAATGAGAAAACTCTTCTTAGAAGAGTTCTAATATTATATCCGCCGCCTACATTTGAAGGTATAGCGCCATCCGCTAGCGCGAATATAAATGTGCGGAGATGATCTGCTATAGCATAAATCGCCTGTAATTTCTCTATTTCCAGTTCATATCCTTGAATTAGGCTACGCATTCTAGACTGGGTTAAAATATTCTTTTCACTGTTATCCGCTTCTATGCAGCCTGATAGAATATTATATTCTAGCAGGATATCAGGGGGAATATTCACTTCAGCAGTTTTTTTAAGAGGTTCCGTAATAGTATTGAATACAGCCTCATATATATTCAGGGTTTTTCTTGATAACCATGTTAACCTTTCTAAACCCCAGCCTACATCTATGACTTTAAACTCCATTTCTCTATACTCGCCGGTTGAATCGCATTCATACTGCATGAAAACATTGTTCACTATCTCCAATCCGTTGTAAAAAACTTCTAAGCTCGGACCGAAGTTTCCTCCACCCTGCCAGACATCCTCTTTATAGGTGATTTGATTTCCAGGCAGTTTCAGCTCATTTACTAAATAATCGTAATTGAGTTCGATGCATTTATCCATCCAGTAGCCTTTTAAGTTTTTAAGCTTAGAGTTAAAGGAATGCTGTCCTCCCATTATAAATAAGCTTAAATGTCTCCCTGTTTTGCCTACATTATCAATATCGCAGAAACTTTTCCCCCCGAATCTTATACAAGGCTGGGCTACCACTAAGGAGGGCGCGGGCGGATCTACTGTACCGTTTAAAACCCATGGTTGAAAGTCGGCTATCGACGCTATAGTGAAGAAGATGTCTTCTCTCCATCTAGCTACAACAGGGTAATCTTTTATTTTCACATGACCTTTTTTAGTGAAGTAATTCATCCAATGCTTTACTGTCTGATTTAAATTCATTTCTCTAATTTTATAATTATCCTTCAAAAATATGTAACCGCCCTCGCAGGCCGTGTCCCCGCATGTCTCTCTATCCCCGTCTAAAGTCCAAAAGTATGATCCGCAACGCTTACATTTTTTCCTCGTGAACCCCTCTTCTTTGAATATGGCAACCCTGTATTTTTCTTCATCGAATATTCTTTTTAAATCCTCTTTAATCAGCATGTATATTCCATCCTGTTTACAGGTCTTAAATTGCGGGGTTCTATATCACATATTTCTGAGGTTTAATATTCTTATAGAGTCATCTACTCTTTAAACTAACTCTAATCTTATTTGTAGAGATAATAAAATAAGAGGCTTGTATTTAAAATTTTTAAGTAGAAAAGAAGCGGTTAGCCGAATAAAGCCCCTAACCCGGCTGTAACCTCTTCCTCAGCTTTCTTCTCTTCCTCCTCCTTCTTAGCAGGCTTAGCTTCCTTTGTTTTTGTTTCAGCTTCCTGTGGGGCTGCAGCTACAGGTGCTGCAACAGTGGTGAACGCTGCTTTACTGATAACTTCATCTATGTTTACGCCTTCAAGCGCTGCTACGAGGGCTTTAACTTTAACATCCTCGACTTTAGCGCCTGCAGCTTTTAACACGTTACCAAGGTTTTCCTCGGTTATCTTTTGACCTGCTTTGTGGAGTAGCATCGCGGCGTATACGGTTTCCATTTATTGCACCTCCAAATTTAATTTTTCTAGTTTTATATATTAGGATTTCTCTCTTTGAGAGCATTATATAATGTATTAGCTTCGTTTTGAGCGGTTAATAATAGTTCTCCCAGAGTCTCCGGTAGTATAAGCTTCGTGTTTCTCGATAGATTATAGGCTTCCATGTACGCTTTAGTGATTAACTGTGTTATATTCTCTTTTATTGGATAAGCTATATTCACTGATAGATTATAAGTGGTGGTATACGCTTGTTTAATCTTATTTTTAATATCTTCAACATCTATATCTAGATCGGTTTTTTCAAGGATTATCCCATTATCGAAGACCGCGGTTAAATCTAATCCTACACTTATCGGCTGGATATTTAGTTTAGTGAGTAGTAACGCTATCTTTCTACTTATCTCCTCTCCGGCTTTAACAACAGTGGTATCCTGGGCTATCCATATGCTCCCTGATACTATTTTAGTTTTCAATCCCAGCTCGTTGAGTTCTGTGATCATAGGTCCGGGTTGAAATCCCGTATTACCCGCGGGGATGACGATATCTGTTTCAGCTTTCATTCCAGCTTTTGCATAAGATTTAGTTTTATTTTCTTTAATAATCTTCATAAGCTTAAAACTGCTGATTTCAGAGAATATAAGAGCAGTCGGTCCTTTAATATATTCAGCTAGTTTATCTAAACCAGGCTTACCGCTGTTTACTAAGGCTAGTCTAATACTACTGTTCTTCGCCATTTTAATAACAGCTAGGCCTTTAAGCTTCTTTTTTATATTTTGCACTTGTTTTAAACCGATATTCTCCATTTTTATTAAGCCTATTATATTATATTTATTGATGAGCTTTATCAGCTCTTGAACAATGCTCTTTTTTCTTTCTAAGGCTGGTCTCTGCTTGATAACTGCGCTCATTTTTTAACTCCTCCTATCTCTATTTTAACCGGCTCCCCCATTGTGGTTTTCACGAATACGCTTTTAATATTTTGTTTACCTCGCTCTAGTTTCCCTTCTATAAAGTTGATAATAGCCGCCGCATTCTCAGCTAGATGCCCCTCGCTCATCTCCCGGTCGCCTATTTTCACGTGTACTATCGGGTCTTTTTTCATGTTTATCCTAACTGTTTTGCTTAATTTTTCTATTATCGATTTAATATTAGTACCAGGTGTGATTATACCCGTTCCAGGTTTCGGCATTTTACCTTTAGGGGCTATTGAAGGGCCTAGGAATCTACCTACAAGCGGCATTAGATCAGCTTGAGCTATGAAGAAATCGTTTTCGGCTGCTACTTTTCTAGCCTCTTTCTTATTCACTCCAAATTTCTCTAAGTCTTCTTTACCTAATACTAAGTTAACTCCAGCCTCTTTAGCCGCTACAGCTAAATCGCCTGTCGCGATAACGCATATTTTAGGTGAGCGGCGTACCTGATTCGGAAGAGCTAAATCCGCTTCTATCCTATTTTCAGGTTTCTTCATGTCTAATCCTTTAAAATTAATCGTTAAGTCTACTGACTCTAAAAAATTTCTTTTCTTAGCTTTAATTAAAGCTTCTTTAATGAAAGGTTCAAGATCTTTTTTATCAACGGGCATGAATAACCCTCCTGCTTTAACCAAACCTTAACTCGCAGTATAGTTAAGGCGTTTATCTAAAAATTATACCGGTATTTAAACCATTCTTTTTTATTTTAGTAGGCTATCAAATTCACCGTCATTTATTTTTTTAATTATTTGTTTAGGGCTGACACCGTTTACTGTAACGCCGATGCTAACACATGTACCCAGAATTGTTTTAACCGCCGACTTTAAGCTTTCACATAATAGGCTAGGCATTTTAGCTTTAGCTATCTCTATTATTTTCTCTAAGCTTATATCGCCTATAGTCTCGTTTTTCGGTTTCTGGCTGCCCTTCTCTTTACCTATCGCCTTTATGATTAGCGCTGAAGCGGGCGGTGTCCCAACTTCTATTTCGAACGTTTTAGTTTCATCGTTTACATGTATTTTAACCGGGACCTTTAAACCGGCGAAAGGCTCGGTTAACTCATTTATTTTTTTAACCACTTGAAGCACGTTTACGCCTGTTGGGCCTAAAGCTGGCCCTATAGGCGGGCCGGCGCTAGCTTTACCGCCGTCTACAAGCGCTTCTATTGTTTTAACACCCATACTCTCACTCACCAGTTAATTTTTATCTCAAATCAATATGAGTTAATAGATGGAATTCACCTTAATGATTAAAGGGTTTATTTATTTTTCGGAGTCTATTGCTCGAAGCTTTCAGAGCTGTTCTCTGAGCTACTTTTTTCAATTACTCTAACATAATCCGCGTGAACTTTTATAGGTATAGGGTATGTTGATTCAAGCAGCTCTAAAATAACCTCTGATTTAGCTGCATCTATACGTGTAACTTTAGCTTTCTCTCCTTTAAACGGTCCGCCTATTACTTCCACTGTATCACCAGGCTCCAATCCTTCTGTAGGAGGGCGTTTCACGAGTACATGTTCAATCTCTTTTATGTCTACTTTGCCAAGGCTTTTACCGCGTATATGCGGTACCCCGGTTATAATGTTATCTACCTGCTCTTTATCCTTCGCCTCTATGAAAACATATCCTTTCAACGATTCTGAAAATAGAATAGCCGGTAGAGTTACACCCATTGTTTTAGCTTTCGTATCTATGAGTTCAGCGACTGTGCTCTCCTGTCCTATTATCGTTCTCACAGCGTAGATAGTGGTTTTCTCTTTTTTAAGACTCATTTTAGATACTTCCTTTATAAACCGGTGATTACCCAGAATAAGATTCTTATTATAAATGTTACTAAGCCTAGCAGCACTATGGCTAACAGATTCATTTGAAGCC
Source organism: Candidatus Odinarchaeia archaeon (assembly GCA_029856525.1). Taxonomy (GTDB): domain Archaea; phylum Asgardarchaeota; class Odinarchaeia; order Odinarchaeales; family Odinarchaeaceae; genus Odinarchaeum. Next base: position 13,810 of record JAHQXC010000006.1, on the reverse strand, counting down.
CGTATCTTACTTCTCTTCTACTCGGTTTTTTAGAAAGATAGAGTATCCTTTTAGTTTTTTGAATGAATTCTGATATATTCAACTCGGTTAACCTCTCAGGTTATAATTCTTCTAAGGCTAATTTTACACTCTTATTAATAACTTTTTTGTCTACTTGCATGGTGTCCATTAGATTTTGTCTTGTTTGCAACCCTGAGAGTATAACCGTGGCTCTTGTCATTTTATTCATCTCCTCGTCTATTATAACACCCCATATTATTTCAGCGTCTTCTCTGATCTTCTTAGCCACGCATCTTATAGCCTCCTCTGCATGTTTTATGGTTAGATTAGGGCCCCCGCATAAGTTTATTAGGGCAGCTGAAGCTTGGCTTACGTCAACGTCTAAAAGCGGATTACTAATAGCTAACTCAACAGCCTCGACGGCGCTGTTATTTGAAGTAGACTCCGCCATTCCAATTATAGCGGTCCCCCTGTTATTCATAACTTTTCTCACATCAGCGAAATCTAAATTTATTAAGCCTGGTTTAAAAATAAGTTCTGTTATTCCTTTAACCCCTCCAATAAGTATTTCATCAGCTAGTCTGAAAGCCTCAGTTAAAGATAGCTCAGGAGCGATTTCAAGTATTTTATCATTAGGTATTACTATCACGCTGTCGGATACTTTGAGAAGTTGCTCTAGCCCTGAACGGGCGTTAGCCTCTCTTTTAACACCCTCCGCTTTGAAAGGTAATGTTACAATGCTAACTGTTAGCGCTTTCTCTTCTTTAGCTAACTCCGCTATAATAGGTGCGGCTCCTGTACCTGTCCCCCCTCCTAGCCCGCATGTTATAAAAACCATATCTGATTTTACAACTTCTCTTAATTCTTCAATAGCTTCTTTAGCTGCGGCTTCCCCGATTTTAGGATCGTTACCAGCTCCTAGGCCTTTTGTTAACTGTTTGCCTAAAAGTATTTTCTGATCTGATATAGTGTGTAAAAGCGCCTGTGCGTCTGTATTAACCGCGACTGTGTTGGCGCCTTCTATCCCATCCATTTTAAGTCTTGTAATAGTGTTATTTCCAGCGCCTCCGACTCCTATCACGGTTATTTTAGCTTTAGCCTCTCTCAGTGTGTTTTCAATTTCACTGTCTTCTTTAGTATAATCTTCAACTCTGGCTTTACTTAGCGCTGATTTTATTAATGTACGCATATAAATCCTCTTATTAATATTAATTGGATTTAAGTCGGTTTTTTAATTATTAATATTGTTTGATTTATTTATAACTTTTTAGAATTTTTATTTTCGAATAGTTTTAGAAGCTATATATCGCTTGTTTTCAGAACCTCTAAGCCTAATCCTCGACTCCAGTTAATTATCTCGCTGCGAATTCGACCGGGAGTTCCATTCCAATCGATGATTATTTTTTTACAAAATCCAAGGTTTGATTCAACTGTTTTAATGAATACTTCTTTTTTAAGCTCAGCTAATTTATACTTTGGGATAATATGGCCTATAGCAAGATCGGTTTCAAGCGCTATTTTAGTGAACGCCGGAGCGTAGTGTCCGCCGCCTACGCCTATAGAAACATCTCCATGCTTTATTTGAGAGGAGACCACTTCTATAATAGCTTGAGAGGCTATATCTGCTGCTTCAATATCAGCCCACTGCTCAGGTGAACCCCCTACTTCTATAAACATAACAGGCTTATCGAAAGTTGGACCGTGATGGGTAACTTCGTAGCTGACCTGATACTTTTTTGCAAATTTATTTTTTAACTCACTCATTTTTTTAAGCGCTATCTTCATCCCGTATGGATTCGATATTGAAAGTTTTTCAGGTTTCCCTCCGAAATCAGCTGTCGAAAAATTACCAGGAGTATGCGTGGTTAAAACCGGTATCCCTGTCTGGCTTGCGTGTTTAGAAGCGCAAATAACTGTGTTCGCATTCTCAATAAGTTTTGGTATTTGAAAATTTACGATGCTCCCATCTATTTCAATTAATAAAACTAATCTATTATTAACTAGCCCTTCTTCAATTATCGCTCCTTCACATTGAACCTCTGTTCTTTCAAATTTAAGTTTCTCTCTAAGTTTTGAAGCTATGTTAACCCCCGCAGGATCATTACGCGAATATACTATGGCATCCAAACTTAATCCTCTTTAAATTAATAATTTTAGAATAGCTTTTTGAACATGTAACCTATTCTCCGCTTGATCCCATACAACCGAATGTTCACCATAGAAGATATTATCGGAGACCTCGTGCTCTGTTCTGGGCAGGCAATGCATGAAAATATAGTCTGGGGCTGCTTTTTTAACAACGTCTTCAGTTACTTTATAATCCGCGAAGTCTCTTAATCGTTTAGACGCCTCCTCCTCTTGTCCCATGCTTACCCAAACATCCGTGTAGATAACTGTAGCTCCTTCAACTTCACTGAGATCATTTGTTATTGTAATTTTAGCATTCGAAACTCTAGCATTATTTTTAACTATGTTTAAAACATGCGCCGGGGTTTCATATCCTTTAGGACATATAAGACTTGTTTTCAATCCTAGTATGCTTGAAGCGATTAGAAGAGAGTTCGACACATTATTGCCGTCACCGATGAACACTATTTTCTGTTTTTTCAAATCCCCTTTTTTCTCTATTATAGTTTGTAGATCACCTAAAATCTGGCATGGGTGATATAAGTCTGTTAATCCATTAATCACAGGTATTTTAGAGTATTCCGCTATTTCTAGAAGATCTTCGTGTTTGAATAATCTAGCCACTAATCCATTTAAATATCTGCTTAAAACCATGGCGGTGTCTTTTAAACTCTCTTTTCTACTAAGTTGCAGCTCACTCCAATTCATATATATGCTGCGTCCTCCAAGCTGGTTGACGGCTACTTCAAAAGAGATTCTCGTTCTCGTGGAAGGTTTCTGGAATAGGAGGCCGATTGTTTTACCTTTTAAAATATCTTCAATTTTATATTTTTCTTTAATAGATGTTTCAATTATTTTTAATATTTCCTCTCTCGTGAAGTCTTTTAATGAGAGTAGGTGTCTGCCTTTAAAATTCATTTCTAATTCTCCATATCTGTTTTATAATTAATTTGGCATAAGTATTTCTATAAATTTGTTAACGTCAAATTCTTCTAAATCCTGGTATCCTCCGCCAACCCCGATAAATAGTATCGGTTTCTTGGTTACATATGAGATTGAAAGCGCCGCGCCTCCTTTAACGTCGGCGTCGACTTTAGTCAGTATAGACCCGTCTATTCTCAAGCTGTTGTTAAACTCTTCAGCTTGGCGTAGCATATCATTTCCGGTGAGCGCGTCTCCTATGAATATTTTAAGATCAGGTTCAACGACTCTCACTATTTTTTTAACCTCTTCCATAAGATTCTTATCTGTTTGAACTCTTCCAGCGGTGTCTATTATCACCGCATCGATGTTTCTAGCTCTAGCGTAGTTTACAGCATCATAGGCTACAGCCGCAGCGTCTGAACCGTATCCTTGTTTTATAACCTTTACGTTTAAATTGTTAGCATGCTTCTCTAGCTGTTCTATGCTTCCAGCTCTGAAAGTGTCGCTTGCGGCTAGAATACAATTTAACCCCTTATTTTTTAACAGGTAAGCTATTTTAGCAGCTGTAAGAGTTTTACCAACACCGTTAACTCCAACTAAAGCTATTATATAAGGCTTATTTTTCTTATTTTTAATCTCATCTATTAAATCGATTTTACTGGTTATGTTAACTTGTAGGACATCTTCGATAGCCTTCCGCAGAGACTTTTTTATAATCTCTTTCACATCTTCTAATAACCCTATTTTAGCTCCGACCAGACTCTTTTTAACTTCTTCCGATATCTTATCAGCTACAATTACCGAAACATCGCTGCTGATTAACTGAAGTTTCAGCTCCCATAATGCATCCTCGACTTTTTTCTCAGTTATAGTTTTAGTTGAAACTATCTCTACAAACTTTTTTAAACCCTGTTTTATTTTATCTAGCATTCGCAGGCACCTATTTTTGCCTGGATTCCAGGTACTGTTGTTCCAGTTTAGTTTTCACAGCGTTAAATTTAACTTTCAACTGGTCCATTTGATTTTTGAGGTTGATGTATAATTTCTGAAACTCGGTTTTCCTTTTAGTCAACTCTTCTATAGCGTAATCTACTGTAACCTCGGCTACGATATTCGCTCCAAGTCCCATTAGTACTTTGCTAGTATCGAGAAACTTAGCTTTTATAAATGAGTTTGAGCCGATAGGGGATAGGAATTCCTCTTCATTTTTACGGTTTTTTAAAGCCTCTAACGTGGTTTTAGTAAGCTCCATTTCATTTATACTGTTCTGAACTAATTCAATTCTTCGCTCAAGCTGTTCTAGTTGATTAGCATATAATTCATACTCAGCGGCTGTTCTTCTAAGCTCCTCTTCACTCATAATATACACCTTCTATGATAGGGGATACTTATTTAATTCCACATTTAATAAAGTTTTTACTGTAGGTTTAATATTTCTTCAATTCTAATAAGCTCAGGCCCTGTGGTCTTACCACCCGCGATCGCTCCATTAGAGTTAGCTATTAACCCTGATTTTACATAATAATTTCCAGAGTTGGTTGTACCGGTGTTCACCGGGACTTTCAAAGCTTCCTGATATGTTTTAAGCTGTTCTTCACTTATATCAGGGCTGACTATCGCGCCTTTATTTGTAGCAACACCCAGTGAACCCACTATCGGCTGCGCTCCTATACGACCTCTAATAACCTCGACTTTAAGAGTATCTTCTATAACTTTTTCCGCTTCCTTAGTAAAATCTGGGTGAATTATAGAGCATTTATCATTACAGAGAACGTTGTTACCTAGGCATGTTAACAAGCCTGGGACAACTCCCACCTCTACATCCAGTTTTTCTTTTAAAATTTTTATTTCTGTTTCAGTTGCGAATTCAGGTAGAATTATCCCGTTAGAATTACCGGTTGCAAGCACTCCTACTAAAAAGCTTTGCCCTATATCAGTTAACACAACTTCTACTTTTAACACTTCGCTAAGCTTCGCTTTCACGTTCTCCCCTATATCCTTTCTTACAACAGCATATTTATCGGTGGCGAAGCCGAATATCCCTAAGTTACTTGTGCCGAAAAGATCTAGGAGGATGATGGGCAAAACTACTCCTCCGCTAAGATAACCTCCACCGCGCCTTCCCTATCCTTTAACGCTTTAACTTTTATCTTACGTGGAGGCTTCTCTATGCCCCTCATCCATATTCTTTCGTTAACCTCCGGGTTGATTATCACACTCTCAGTTTTCATATGTTTAGCGATGAATTCCCGGAGTATTCTAATTGCTTTATTACTTCTTTTACCGGTAGGAGCTTTCTTAACATCCTTTAAAGGAACCGTGTAGACTCTCTCCTCAACTATCTCCATCTCTGACGCCTGTGTTTTACTTTCAGCAGACATATCTAACACCTACTTTATGGTTGAATATTCGTTCTCCTCCAATTACGTCTTTTAGGAGTTCTCCTAACTTTACCGTGTGTTTTAACTATAACCCATGTGGGGACGCTGCTATTCTCTACACCCGCATGCCCTAATCTTATTTTCTTCCCTAAAGGCTTATTCCGCGCCATACTAACCACGCTTGTTTTATTTGAATCTTATATTTATATCTCTTTTCTTAGCTTGGATTCTAGCTAAGATCGTTTTAAAATCTTCATCTGATATAGGTATTCTTATACCTGCTCTGGTTAATTGTCCTGTTTGAGCTAGGTTTATGAGTTGAAGCTCTATCTGCTCAGCTAGTTGAGGTTTAACCATCTTAATATTTGTAAGACGGGATCTAGCTTCAGGGCTAAGGATTCTTCTTAGAATCTCAGCTTTCTGTCTCTCATACTCTGCTTGCTCTTCTTCTCTTATAGCAGCAGCTTCAGCCTGCTGCTGTAGGCTGAGCAGCTTTTTCCTTCTAATAGCTTCAAGCTCCTCGTCTGACACTTATCATACCCGCCTATTTCTTAGAGGATGTTTTCCTCGAAACCTTATATGTTTTCTTCAATATTTCACTTGCTATTTTATCTATAAGAGACCGGCCTTTATCTGTGATTTTTCTTCCCCCAGTGTTTTTTTGAACTAAACCGGCTTTCTCTAATTGCTGGAGAGCGTTTCTAATTATAGCGCCGCTTCCCTTAGCGAATCTTTCAGGGCTTTTACCTCTATGCTGTCTACCACCGTACGCTGTTCTAAGCCTAGATACACCTACAGGACCGTAGATATAGATTTTCCTGAGAAGAGAGGCGCATCTTTTAAACCACCAGTCAGGATCTTCTGGAGCCCTCTCCTTGCTAACAGATGTTTTAACGAATGGAGCCCATGCTGGAGCCTCTATTTCTTTAAATTCTTCTTTAAGCCTTGTAGAGAGTTCTCTTATAAGACTGTCAGCAGGTACATCATATGCTGTAGGCATTCAACACCACCTGAATCCTTCCACCGATAGTTTAGAGCATTAACATTAATGCAATATAGCTTTTAAACGTTTTTTTTAATTGTTTTAGTATCTTTACCACGCCTTCTGTAAATAATAACAGTGTATCCGCGGGTCTCTAATCCCTCTAATTTAAGTTTATTTTTAAGATCGGATATTAACTCTTCTTTCGAAGTTGATTCAAAAACTGATTTAAGTATTCTACCCTTTAAAACCTCTCGTTTTTTAAGTCTTTCGTCGAGGTGTTTTATCATCTTTTCAGTGAGTCCCATTTTACCTATATGAAATGTTACCGGCGCCTGTCTAAGCGACTTAATTTTATCCCTTATTTTTTTATCCATTAAACCACCAGACATGTCATTAAATTTACAAAATACGCGAATTAATATATTAAATATAAGTTTTAAAACCGATTGGTGAACCGGGCTATTTAGTGATTCAATCCTTTTTTCTATTAATTATAAACCGTCTCATATAACCACAGTTTAAGCATGTTTGCACTACATGCTTCTGCCTTCTACTTTTAACTCTAACTCTAACAGTTCTACCGGGTATGAGAAGTTCCCCGCATTTTTTACATAGCAGCCTCTTATATTTTCTAGGCAGTCTAATACCTGTTTTCATAGCTAAACGTTTAAGCATTCTCAGCTTGCTTCTAGCTATGATCAACTCATCCCCCTTTAACTCCGCTAGCGTATTATACAGTTTAGCCGCTTCACTAAATAGATAGTTCTTAATACGATTCCTATATCTATTAAGTCGCATAGATTATATACAACTCTGAAAAATGTAATTTATTAACTAGGTGTTTGAAAAATGTTTTATTTAATATTTGCCGAGACGGCTCTGGAGACTATACCCAGTGAAATATGGGATCATCCTATAGTAAAACTTTTAGCTAAGAAAAAAAGTAAGAAACCCTCTAAAATTCTATTAGACTCCTCTTACCTCTATTCAGCTATGAAAAACCTCGAAGATTTCAATAAAAGAGGCCGCCCTGATATAATACACTTCTGTTTACTGTACGCTTTAGGCTCAGAGTTGAATTTGGATAACATGTTAAGAATCTATGTTCACACTCTCAACGATCAGGTTATTACAGTTAATCCTAATGTAAGATTACCCCGCAACTACCCTAGGTTTGTAGGGTTAATGGAGCAGTTGTTTGAGAAAAAACTCATATCTAATTCTAAGGGTGAACCGTTGCTCTCAATGAAAAATATGAATTTATATGAGCTAGTTAAAGAGATTACACCGGATACCGTGATAATATTACAGGAGGGTAAACCATTATTATCGAAAGAGCTTATAATTGAAAATTTAAGATCAGATAAGAGGATTGCGTTTATAGTAGGCGCCTTCCCGCATGGAAGCTACAGACAGGATACCTTTAAAATATCTCACGCAGCTTACAGTGTATCTAAATATTCTTTAGACACTTGGAATGCAATAGGTAAGTTGATCTCTATATGTGAAGACGCTTTAGCCGATATTAAAAATATGGGGAGCGCGCAAACCTAAAATTTATTAATACTAAAATTTAAGAATTAAGCTTGTAATTCAATATTAATGTTTAAAAAGCGGCCGTGGTCTAGTCTGGTCTAGGACGTTGGCCTTCCAAGCCAACTACCCGAGTTCAAATCCCGGCGGCCGCACCAATAAATGAATTGTTTAACTTCAACTAAAGCGGCGTCTTCTCTGATTTAACTTTAAAAAATGAAGTTTTAAAACAGAAGATTGCCGGCTGCTCAAAAACGATTTTTAAAGTAGGCTGGAGAATATAATTTGCTTATTTATGCAATTCTCAAAGTTCATTTACTATATTATTTAAAGATCCTTCAAGAATATTTTATATCGGCCTAGTTTACCGTCATAATTCCCAGCTGATATTTTAATAAGCCCTTTCATATTTTTAACAGCGTTTATCGCAGCTCTCATAGCAGCTCTAACAGACTCCTCGTCAACTCCATCTATTACAATTTCAGGTATCGATTTCACATTTTCAGGTACTTTGGAATCCGTGATTACATTTCGTAAAGTCGGGCAGTAGGGGTGATTAGTAGTCGGGCCTATTTCAGGGTATTTTCCTCCAACTTTTGAACCGGCTGAGCATGTGTCGAAAGGCGTTACCACTCCTTCAATCTTTGATATTGCTTTAACCGCTCTATCACCTACTCTGATACCCGCCTCCACGCTGTCGCAGAGAAACCAGAGATTCCCACCCATCACACCTGTGTTATACCCTATTCTCCTCTCTATTTGAAAATCGAAACCCATCATTATAGGTATGTTTATCATCTCTCTTCCGTAAACGGTAATATATGTTTCATAACCGTCTCCGCAATGACCGACACTGTTAGTCATATCTATAAAATTATCTGTATTAGTTAAATTGAATAGACGCGTCGTCGGTGTTACTAGAATTCCCTGTCTTATTCTTTTACCGAGTTCCTTCTCAAGTTTTTCAGCGCTATTCTTTGTTTTTAAAACCCATATTTGAATTATCGCTCCGATCCGTCCGTCAGGTGTTTGGGAAGCGGGGATAACTCTTTCAACTCCACCCTCAGCTTCACCTAAAACTGTTAAAGGGAGGGCGGTTGCCTGGATAGCGGCTCTTAAAAGCCTCTTCTTATCAGACGCTGTTATAAGCATACGGGAATATAATCCGTCGAAAGCTTCACAATAAGTATCCTCGATTTCTGCTACCATAACCCCACCGTTTTCTCAAATATTTTAACTTTAACCGTTAAATAATATATTTAATCCTATTTTATATTAAATTATTTAATAAGTGAGGGTTGGTTTTGGAGCAGGTTTTAAAGACTAGTAGGGGTTCAATAATATATATTTTAATACTGCTTTTACTCGCTTTAATTTTCAATTTAACCAGTATAGGCGTGTTATCCTTTGATTGGAGGATACAGCTAATACTACTTTCAATATTATTAATATGGATAAGTATAGGTGTAGCGATATTAGCGCGATGGCTTTTTAAAATATTTCGAACATTTTAACTTAAATTTCAAATATATTTTACGCTTCTTATAACTCTTGAAGCCTGTGAACTCTACAGAGCTTTAGTAAAGAGGCTTCAACTTTAATTCGCCGTGTTATTTTAGAATCATTACCTCTGTAGCCTTAACAAAAACGGTTACCTCATCCCCTTTTTTAATTTTAAGTTCGTCAATAGCCTCTCTTGTAATAACACATGTGATTTTAATAGGTGGTTCGACACGGACCTTTACTTTTCCTATAAGGTCTTGTAAATCAATACTCTTAATTTTTCCGTTAAATTTATTTCTAGCACTTATCATTTCATTCACCTTTATCGAGTGTTACCTCCGTGGCTTTAATTACCACTTTAACTTCATCGTTTTCATTTAAGTTGAGATTGCGAATCGACTCAGCTGTTATAATAGATACTATTTCAATCTGATCTTTTACGTTTACAGTTAACTCCGCTACTTCACCGCCGATTTTAACCTCTTCAACAATCCCTTTCATCTTGTTCATCTCCTCTGTTTTGAGACCGTAAGCCTCCCATAAAGTGGTGTTTTGAAGCGCGCTGATCAAATAAGCTTCAAACCTGTTGAATAATCTGATAATCTCTAATCCTTTAACTGTGACTTCAGTTTTACCGCCGCCTTTAAAACCACCCTTATAAGATTTTATAATAGGTTCACCTAGAGCCTTCTCCATTTTTCTAAGATAACCCCAAGCATACCTGTATGAAATACCTAAATTTTTTATAGCCGCTTGCAGGCTACCTGTTTTATTTATTTCCTCTAATAGTTTAATCCCGCCTTCCCCTATAATCGGCTTATCATCTTTTTCAAGCCATAGCTTGAAATTTACTTTAAATTCACCGTTCATCCTCTTATCCTCTAAAATTTTCTGAAATTTAAATTATCATTCACCGCTAGTAACCCTATTTATTTAATCAAATATAAATAGTTGAGAAAAAAGCTTACGCTTTCTATTAAAGAGTCCTCTACTAACCACTTTTATAATAGAAAACTTCAGAAGCGGCTTTGAATCTTTAAATAAAATTTTATTTGGTGCCGCGGGGGTGATTTGAACACCCGACTCCCGGTTACCAGGATATCTGGATAGCTCAACTGGATCTTCAGTCCAGCGCTCTCCCGGTCTAAGCTACCGCGGCGTTCAGTATTTTTTATATTTTAATCCAGTTTTAAGTCTTTTCGTTCATAAACCATACTTTGAACTCATCGATCTCCCGCTTTACTAGTAAACGGTGTCAGATTATTATATGTTCAACGCTCATCTTATCCAGGTCAATCACACATATGCTTCTCTCACCTGTTAGGTAACCGCATGCTTCCCCGGGGTTCACGTGGAGAGTATTTCCATCTCTTTCCTCAACTCTTTTATGAGTGTGCCCTGATATTATTAGATCATACATCTTACATTTTATAAGAGATTTAACAATCGGCACGTCACCGTGTATCATTGCAACTTTTCTGTCGCCTAATACTCCCTGGTAAAATCTCCCTGCTAATTCAAACCCGTTTTCCGTAACCGTCTCTTTTAAGTATAATATCTCACCGTCATTATTACCGTAAACGAATGTGATAGGTGATAAAGACGCTTTAAACTCTTTAATTACAAAAGGGCTTATGATATCCCCTGCGTGGAGGATTCTCGCAACCTCGTGTTCGTTGAAGATTTTAACAGCCTCTCTAACAGCTAATATATTATCGTGTGTATCAGAGATCACGCCGATCTTCATATAACCGCCTGGTAAATTAAATTTAACCGGTCTTATTAATTTTTCACCAATTGTAAGCGTCTACTCTCTGTTAGAGTTAGTTTTAGTTAAAATCAACTCTAGATATGAGAGCGTTATACTATCAGAGCGCTTGAAACCAAGCCTCTCTATTAAGTTAAAAACCTTATCCTCAGCTGTTTTAACATACCCTTCCTCTTTGACAAGTATCTCAAACTCGGCGAACACCCCTAAATCTTTAACATCATCCACATATATTTTAACATCGTCGATTAAGTAGACCTCTCTCCTCTTAGACACATGCGCTAAAATTTGAAACTTCAATTTTTCAAATAATAGCTTACATGTATTAAAATCACTGATTTCAACGTTCAACTCCTCTCTAGTTTTGCTAATAGAACTCAGCTTAGGCCCTTTATACGTTAAATTAATTTTTCCATTTACTCTGCGAAGTCTAAGCGCTTCATCTGTTTTTTTGAAATCCACGCTCGGGTGTTTAAAATATATATCCTCTTCGAGTACCTTCTTAAACCTCTTAGCACCTAACTCTAGTATGCGCTTCTTAAACTCTTTCAAGTCGTTTAACTTAACTTTAACTTCAACTTCAATCATAATTTCACCGCTGATATGGTGTGTAATCTAATTTAAGCTATCGTAGATGTAATAATATTAATTTTCTAAAATATATTATTTAGATTCGAAATCACGTTAATAGTAAATTATGAAAGGTGTATTATAATTGGTTTACTCGAAGCTTCAAATCAGTCTACTAGCTAAAAAATACGGTTACCCGAAGTGGATGGTTGAACGCTACGCTGAGATATTAGATAAGGAGCTTGAAGACTTTTTACAAGCATGCGAGAAGCCTCTGCCTAAATCGATAAGAGTTAACACTCTTAAAATCAACCCTGCAACCCTGGTTAAAGAACTTGAAGATAAAGGCTTTAATCTTAAGCCTGTAGATTGGTGTCGGGAAGGATACCTGGTTTTAAACTCACCGATCTCTATAGGCGCTACAATAGAATATCTTTTAGGATACTATTTCATTCAAACCACAGCTTCAATGATCCCCCCTCTGTTATTAAATCCATCCAGTGAAGACGTCATATTAGATATGTGCGCAGCTCCAGGTGGTAAAACATCGCATCTAGCGCAGCTTTTAGAAAACAAAAGTGTAATCATTTCAATTGAAATAAACCCGCAGCGCGCCCTCGCTTTAAAAAATAATCTGGCAAGATGCGGGGTATACAATGCTTTAATTTTAAACATGGATGCTAAAGAATTTTCTAAACTCAATTTTAAAGTAGATAAAATACTTTTAGACGCTCCATGCTCAGGGGAAGGGTTGATAAGATTGAAACCGGAGCGGAAAACATCCCGTTCAATAAATGATCTACTCTTCTGCTCCAGTAATCAGAAACAATTAATTGAAGCCGCGTTTCATGCTCTAAAAGCGGGAGGAACTTTAGTCTACTCAACTTGCAGTCTAGCTCCAGAAGAGAATGAGGAAGTCGTAGACTATTTGATTAACAAATATCCTGTATACGTGGAGTCGATCCCCATACCAGGAGAACCAGGTTTAACAAAATTTAAAGATAAAATTTACGACGCCTCCCTCGCTCAGGCTAAGCGAATATACCCCCACAAATATGAGTCTATAGGTTTTTTCATCTGTAAACTCGTGAAGGAGAAATCTTAAATGTATTTAACCCCTGCTTCTAAAAAAGAATTAAATATGTTGAAAAAATTCTTGAACGACACTCTAGGCGAGCGAGTCTTCGAAAAAATCACCGATGTATTTCTAATCTATAAGTGCATAAACGCTAAAACATTTTACACGCTAATAAATAGGGAAAACAAAGCGCTAAGTAGAGTAGCATGTTTATTTGAAACATGCTATTCAGCAGGCTGCCCTTTCATAGAAGTATACGATAATAAATTATTCTTTCATGTTGCAGCGATACCGATCCTTGCAGAATTCACAGATCATAAAATTATAATCACCGATAAAGCTATAGAGCTCTTCCTATACGGTCGAGATATCTTCAAAAAATCGATTGTTAAATTCGAAAAACCGCTGGAGAAAAACAGTTATGCAGTAATACTCGATAATAAAAACCGTGCTTATGGGATAGGAGAGTTACTTTACTCATACGCTGAGGTTAAAACACTTCAAGATGATGTAATAGTAATTAAAAACATTCTGGACGTCGGATTCTATCTAAGAAGCGAAAAATCGCATGAAACTAATAAAGTTTCAACTTAGTGAACTACAATCATCCGAGGGCGGCGCCATCTCTCCTCGAGCATTTGAGCCGCTGGCAAGTATAATGATGGTTTAGGCTGGTTCAAATCACTCTACGCTTCAGCTTATAGCCGAGGAGCCTGCTACCCTTATTCACGCTGCTGAATTCATCCAAGCTTAAAAACAGCGGCTTCTCAGGCGAAATTTATAAAATTAAACCGTTAACTCCCCCTGTTATTAGGGTGCCTTGCAAACTTTGAATTTCAGAGTTTTAGGGTTACATCGAGTAAAGTTTATAAAAAAAGGGTGCCCAGAAAACCCTTAACTTCAGTTAGGGGGTGAATAGGCAAAAACTTAAATATCCGCGC
>JAHQXC010000113.1 GCA_029856525.1 Candidatus Odinarchaeia archaeon | reverse complement strand
GTTCCCTGAGTTGATTGCTCAACTAGGCTGGGAGGAGAAGGAAACATATTCGTATTTGAGAAAGCTGGTAGCATACAAGTATTCAGCATTCTACAGAGAAGAGTTTAATCACATATTCTATAAGGCTGTTTTGAAAAGCCTGTATTTAGTAAGCCGTGACGGGCGCAGTTTATTCAGCTACGCTTTCTCTGATGAGCCTACCACTGAACCTGTTTTAGTAGCTGGAATGTTATCCGCGATCTCATCATTTGTAAGAGAGACCACTAAGAGCAGGGAGCTTTTAAGAACCGTTGATCACGGAGATATCACGCTTTTAATAGAGTATGGGAAATACTCTTTCGCCGCTCTGCTAGCTGACAGAGAGACCACTGAGCTTAGAGGTAAACTCCAGAGATATATCAACGAATTCGAGAAAAGATATGAAAAAACACTCGCAGAGTGGAATGGAGATGTCGAACCCTTTGAAAGAGAAGCTGATAGGATAGCTGAGCTCTTCTCAGAGTGAATTTGAAAGTTAAAATATTCAGTGTTAAAGCTCTCGAAGCTTATTCTTAATTTTCAGCGTATATTTATTTTTAATACCTGGTTTTCCGTGGGAAAAAAAGTATGATTATTAGAATAGGTTTAAAAAGTTGAATACGAGAATAATATTATAGGTGGCTTCTCGTGGAATATATTAGAGAAGAGGCGGGAAACAGTTTAATAGATAGCTGGAAACCTATTATAGCTGTCGCCTTATTTGATGCAATTTTAACTGTTTTAATATTATTATTAGGTAACACCAATGTTTTCCTATTAATAAACCAGGGGTTACAGTTAAAACAATTAGATCCTATTATAGCTTTAATATCTAATTTCGGAGTGATATTATTAATTGCCGGTGGCGTTCTAATATTCACTTTAGATTATAAATATAAGTCTATAGCCTCCCTAACGTTAATGCTTATAGGATTCTGGTTGGCTATTTTCATAGGCTACTCGCTTAAAACATATTTCGATGTTTTAAGACCATACTATCAGCTACCTCACACACGGACACTAATATTTACATCACCTGATTTAGGCGGCTCCTTCCCCTCCTCTCATGCACTGCTCTCTTTCTTTATATGGACTATTATAGCTGTGAAAGCTAAAAAGTATAGTATACCTACACTTATAGCAGCGGTTTTAATCAGTTTCAGTAGAATATATGTTGGTGTTCACTACCCTTTAGATGTCACTATCGGCGCCCTAATCGGTATAATCTTAGGGGTCAGTATACTCTCATTAGAGTTAATAGCTAAGAGGTTAAATAGAAATGTGAAAGAAGGCTTAACTACCAGTAAACCGGGGTTAAATATTAACTTTAACCCCTATAATTTCAATCAAGAGGCTTATTTATAACCGTGTTTTTCAAGAACCTCTATATAAAGTTTTTTCAAAAACTCTGTTATCTTATACTGGATGAAGGAATCTTTTAAAACAGTGTAAGAGATTTTTCTAAGAGCTTTCATAGCACCTGACCCGTATTGCATTGCAACCTTCCCAGCCACACTGTCTACCGGTATACTTAATCTTTGACCTAAAAGTCTGAGAATATACTTTGAAGCGAAACCGTCGTTGACTGGTTTCAACTTATAATTATCTGGGATGGTGTTAGCGTAAGATATTAGCTCGCGATCTAAATAAGGATACTTTAACTCTAAGTTGAATTTAAAAGCTAGTTTCATCTCTCTTTCCAGATTTCTAATAGATAAGGTGAGAAAATCCTGGTCACGTATCTCCCTGATATTTAATCCATTCCTCAATGCTTCAACATACTTATGGTAGCCGTAAAATAGTTCATCAGCCCCCTGACCTGTGAAAACAGCTTGCAACTTGTTTTCGGAAGCTTTTTTCAAAGCGAAATACTCTGGTATAGCTAAACTCACGTTTAAAGTATCATATCTTTCAATAGTTAAAAGTATTTCAGGTAAAATACGGGCGACATCTTCAATTGTGAACAATGCTTCTGTAACCTGTAGATTAAGCAAACTACTTAAACTTCTAACATTTCGAATATCTTTAGAGTCTTCTAAACCAGCTGTTATAAGCATTATTTCATTGTTAAAAGACTTGTTTATTTTCATTAACAGTTTAGTTATAATTAATGAGTCTAAGCCGCCTGAGAACATTACACCAATCTTAGCGTTTTCGGGAAGCTGTTTTAAAACAGCTTTAGTTAGCAGTTCCTCAAGTTTTTCGACAACAGCTTCCTCATTTATTGATTCCTCTATTAGGGTTGAGGGAATAAAAGGTTTCGGATAATGGTCTAACTCGGTTAAAGGTGAAGCGCCTGCAATCCAGATGTTTCTTTTAATATTAGAGTATATAACCAAATCTCCGGTTGAATAGTAGAATAACGGGTAGTAACCGATGTGATCGCTTATAATCTTAACATTTCCCTCCGCGATTAAAACGATAATGAATTTTGTGAAAAAATCGTATAATAAGTCTCGCAGATAAACTTCATCGTTAATATAGCGTTCTATACACGATCTGATTCTAGTTGAAATCTCTTTTAATGAAAGCTGATTTAAATCCTCTCTCAGCTCCCCATATATCACTAAAGGTGTTTTTTCAGGAATATTATCATTCAGGTAATGGATAATTTCACTATTGGTTTGAAGACATAGTATTCTATTATAATCAGAGGGTTTAATGATTGAATAAAGTTCAGTGAGTTTTTCACCGTTCACCCATAAATGAGTGTACTTAAAACTGTTTTCAAATATTTTCTTCAAAAGTGTAGTAGGGTTTTTTGAAGTTAAAAAAATGAAAAGATTCAATTTAATCCCGGATTGTTTTTAAAAAAAA
>JAHQXC010000045.1 GCA_029856525.1 Candidatus Odinarchaeia archaeon | reverse complement strand
AATTGTTTAAACCGTTTTCCTGATATTTCAGGTTTTCAGCGTAATCTTTATAATATTTTCTTAATATAATTCTCTAATATAATCGGGGTGGATTATTTGACTGGTAGAAGTCTCGTTTTCTTTAAGCTGGCGTCTATTCTCGGCGTTTTAGCGGGTGTATGGAGTGTTACATCTATTTTAATCGCGATCAGCGTCTCCCCATGGTTTAACTGGATTTCTAACGCTTTAAGCGATCTAGGCGTATCTTCAGCGGCTTTAATCTTCAACCAGGGTTTGATTGTAAGCGGTTTTTTCGCTTTCATATTCGCGTTATCCCATTTTAAATCTGTTCGAAGCAGTATAGGAGGCCGAGTTGGAACAGGCTTCCTAGTTTTAGCTTCTATATCTCTTATAGGTATAGGTGTTTTCACAGAGGATTATTCTCCCCACCACTTTGTTTTCTCAGTTTTATTCTTCGTATTCGTTTTATTCGCTTTTCTAAGTTACGGTGCAGGTTGCTTATTTGAGATGAAGTGTAGGTGGCTTGGCTTGTACTGTATTGTTTTCGGTTTAATAGGTGTTGTCGCATGGGCTTTACCGGTTTGGAGTGGTGTAGCTATCCCTGAAGCTATTACAGCTTTTCCTGCAGCTTTCTTCATATCTGTTCTAGGTGTGAGATCTCTCTTATCTTACAAGTAACCGGCTGCTATAATTTAGTATACTTAATATACTTTACTCAAGTTAAATTTTATATACTACTTGTTTGAATAATCTACCTTTAAAATTCATCTAGACAGGTGAATTTTAAAGGGGATAAGTTATGAGCGAGGAAGCTAAAACTGTATTCGTTAGGAAAGCCTCAGGTCTTACAAGAGTTATAAGCAAGTGGGATGCACTGGCCTATTCTTTCGTAGCTCCAACCATAGCTTACGCAGCTCACTATATTATATGGTGTCAGACATTCAACCCGGGGGCTGATGTTTACATAGCTTCGCTGTGGATTCTATCACTGATGCCTATCGCAGGCTTATACGTGATGTTCTCGATCAGCATGCCTAGATCCGGCGGTGAATACATTTATGTAAGCAGGGTTATATCACCTGCCTGGGGTTTATTCGCCTGTTGGACGTTGACTATTGTAGGTTTAAACTGGTCCGGTTGCCTTACCACATGGTTGATTAACTGGGGTTTCGGTGACACTCTACTAGCGCAGGGTCTTCTTTCAGGTAACACAGCGCTAAGAGACTTAGGCTTATATCTTAACCAGCCTAGTACAATCGAAGCATGGATTATAGGAACATTAGCGTTAATCGTCTGCTACTTTATCATGGCTAGGGGTACACGAACAGTTATAAAGTTCACATGGATTATCTTCATATGGAACTTTATCGGTTTAGCCGTCTACGGTATCGCTGCTTTAATGGCCGGCGGCCCGATGTCAGCGACCGTGCAGAATAATATTCTACTATACACAGGGCACTCATACACTGATATTATAAACGGTGCTGTAAGCGCGGCAACCGCGCTTGGTCAAACATTCCCGAACGGTGCTACATATCTTCTACCGACTCTTATGGCTGGTGCTACATATCTGAATCTTAGCACGCTCGGTTCAACTTTCACCGCTAACATAGCCGGTGAAATAAAAGAGGTTAAAGCAGCTCAGACGCTGGCTCAACTAGGCTCATTAGCGCTTTTCGTAGTATACTGGGAGATCTTCACATTCTTCCAATACGCTGGATTCGGCTCAGTATGGTATCAGGCTATCGCTATGATGGATCAAGCTAACGCTGCAGGTATACCGTGCCCTGGCAGTGTTACAGGTGACTGGCTTGCATACTACTTCGGCTTCGACATAGCTTATAAACTGCCGTTAGCTACCTATAACGTTATATTCACTACAGCTAACCCGATTCTAACAGGGATAAGCACGATACACTTCGCGGTTATCGACTTCGGCGGTATGCTGACTCTCGCGTTCGGTCCTGTGAGAAACCTGTTCGCATGGTCTTTTGACGGTATTCTACCGAAATGGGTTAACCAGGTGAATAGACGCGGTTCACCTGTGAACTCAGTGATTTTAGGCGGTGCAATAGCATGGATTATATTCACGATTAACACTTGGACTACATGGCTAGCATATATTATACACACGATCGCTATCTGGATGATCGGCTGGTGTGTATTCGGCATAGCAGGTATCGTATTCCCGTGGAGGAGAAGAGATATCTTCGAGAAATCACCGGGTGTCGTTCAGAAACGGATAGGAGGTATACCAGCTATTTCAATTCTAGGCGTTGTAACTCTCGGTGTTGCAGCTTGGGGTGCCTACTCTGCTTTAGCCCCGCCTGTAGCTGCTTTAATAGGCGGCGGAGGTGGCATGGAGCAGATAGTGGGTACAGTAGCATTCTTCGTAATCATACCGTTCATACTCTACTATGCAGCGTACTTCATTAACAAGCGTAAAGGCGTGCCGATGGATTTAAGATTTAAAGAGATCCCGCCCGACTAAACTTACTTCTCCTTTTATTTTTTTTTAAAAAACTATTTTTCATATTCTCGCTAGAAGATTAGCATACTTGTCTATTCTAGTTTTCTCCCCTTCAGATTGTATAAGCCATGTCATCCAGCATAACTCTATCGGCCTGTAGCCTGTTTGATATGCGAGCTCCTCGGTTTTTTTAACGAATTCTATATCATCTATTATCGGGTTTAAACCAGCTTCAACTCGTATTCTATTTATCACTTTTTTAACTATTTTATCAGGCATCACCGTGTCAACTCCTCCCATCATTCTAAGATACTGGTATGTGATTAATCCGACTCCTTTTATGACTCCTATAGGATTTCTTCGCCAATCCTCGAGTGTAGTTGAACCAGCCCAGCTTCTAAACGCTTTTCTATCATCGCTGTCTAAAGTTGAAAGGTAGCCTGCTATTTTTTTAGCCACATCCCAGGATCTCCTGTTACCCCAGATATTTCTCAGAGTATTGTAATCGACTGCAGCTAACTCTCTTAAATTATTTATTAACCCGGGTTCGACGAATCTTTTATTAAACAACTCTACTTTAGGGACTACCGCTGTAAAATAATTTAATCCTATTGAAGTGAAAGCTGCGTCGACTATCATTAAAACTACGCTGCCACCCCACCGCTCTGTTCTAAGACATCTTTCACAGTGTTCTTTTAAACCTGTAACCTTGCTCATATACTCGTCTACTATATTTTTCAAACGATTCATTTCACTCTACCTGTAATAGTGTTATTCGCAAGCTGGTTTATTTTTCACCGTATTCTATTATATTTTTATAAACTATGTTGTTATTATTACTATGGTGGTTTGAATGGTTGTCGCGGAGGTTAGTATTGTTCCTTTAGGGACCGCTACTGCTAGTTTAAGTAAGTATGTTGCTAGAGCTATAACTGTTTTACAGTCTTTTGAAAATATTCGTGTAGAGGTCACCTCTATGGCTACTATTATAGAGGCTGAAGACTTGGATACTGTTTTCGAAGCTGTTAAACAAGCTCATGAAGCTGTTTTCAAGATGGGTGTGAACCGTGTTTTAACACAGGTTAAAATCGATGATCGACGTGATAAGAAGATTTCTATTAAGTCTAAGGTTGAATCTGTTATGAGAAATTTAGGCTGACATTATAGGAGAGTATTCTTCTGTACGAGTATATTAGAGTTTACGCTGACGGTGGGTCGCGTGGGAATCGGGTTGAGCTAGGTGAGTGTGCGGTAGGTGTGGTTCTCTGCGATTTTAAAGATCAGGTTTTATTTGAGAAGGGTGTTTTTCTAGGTTTAGGATCTAATAATTGGGCTGAGTATAACGCGATTATTGAAGGTTTGACTGCTGCTAAAGATTACACTCGGAATAGAGTTGACGTTTACTCTGATAGCAGGCTTGTTGTTAGCCAGTTAAACGGTGTCTACAAGGTTAGAAATATTAGGCTTAAAGAATTGTATACGCGTGTTAAGGGATTAGAGAAATTATTTCACAGTGTGGTATATAATCACGTTTATAGAGGGCACCCTATGATTATGAGAGCTGATATGCTGGTTAACCGGGTGTTGGATGAATATTTAACTATGGGTTAGGTTAAACTGTTTGATAAATTTAGTTTACGGGTTTCTCTAATCTTGTTGGTTGAGTGTTTTTTGATTTTTACGTGTAATTTTATGTTAGGTTTTGTTATTATATTTATTGTTTCATTTGTTCTAATTTTCCGCCTTAATAAACCTAAAAAATTTAGCGAGGCTTTTATGGAAAGGTATAAAAGGGGTTTTGCTTATAGTTTTGTTTAAATTATTGTTGTTTGGTGGTGTGTATGGTGAGTAAGGAGTTGTTGGATTTGTTGAATAGGTCTATTGCTCGTGAGTTGCAGGTTAGTATTCAGTATATGTGGCAGCATGTTCAGTGGCGTGGTGTTAAGGGTTTTGCGGTGAAGGATGTTTTGCGTAGTATTGCTGTTGTTGAGATGAAGCATGCTGAGGCTATTGCTGAGCGTCTTGTTTATCTTGGCGGTGTTCCGACGACTAAGCCTGAGCCTATTTTTGTGGGTTCTAGTTTGAAGGAGATGTTGGAGCAGGATGCTAGGGATGAGGAGGGTGCTATTAAGCTTTATAAGTCTGTGATTGAGGTGGCTTCGAAGGAGGGTGATGTGACTACTGCTCATTTGTTCAGGGGTATTTTAGCGGATGAGGAGGATCATCACGATACGTTTACTACTTTGTTAGAGGAGCTTTAATTTTTCTTTTTATTTTTTATTTTATGGTTTTTGTTTCTTGTTTTTGGTGGTTGCTGTGGAGGGGTTGGTTGAGGATTTTCTTAGGCGTGGTAGGCGGGTGGCTGTTGTCGGTGTTTCTCGTGATCCTGGTAAGTATGGTTACCGTGTTTATTTTGATTTGAAGGGTAAGGGTTTTGAGGTTTACGGGGTTAATCCGAATGTTGATTTTATTGGTGGGGATCGGGTTTACAGGTCTGTTTTAGATTTACCTGTTAAAGTGGATTTTGTAGTGTTTGTGGTGCCTCCGAGTGTTGGTTTGAAGGTTTTAGAGGATTGTTTGAGGGTTGGGGTTAAGCGTGTTTGGTTTCAGCCTGGAGCTGAGTCTGATGAGGTTTTAGAGTTTTGTAGGAGGAATGGTTTCGAGGTTGTTTGGGGTGTTTGTGTGATGTTGAAGTCGGAGGGTTTTTATGGTTGATGGGGGTGTGTTGAAGCGGCGTGTTTCTTTGATTGGTTTGGTTTTCTACGGGGTTGGGAATATTTTAGGTGCTGGTGTTTATGCTTTAATCGGGTCTGTGGTTGGTTTAGCTGGTAATATGGCTTGGCTGAGTTTTGTTTTAACCGCTTTTATCGGTTTTCTAATCGGTTTATCTTACGCTGAGCTTTCTTCGATGTATCCTGAGAGTGCGGCTTCTTTTATTTACGTTGACAGGGCTTTCCGTGTGAGGGTTTTATCTTTTATTTTAGGTTGGATTGTTGTTTTTTCAGGTTTATTCTCAGCGGCTGCTGTTGCTTTAGGTTTCGGCGGTTATCTTTCAGCTTTATTAGGGTTGTCTGGTGGATGGGTTGACGCTGGTTTAGCTGCTGTTTTAATTGTTGTGATGAGTTTGGTTAACTATATTGGTATAAGGGAGTCGACTTTGATGAATATTGTTTTCACGGTTGTGGAGGCGGCTGGTCTTCTATTCATTATTTTTATCGGGGTGCCGTTCTGGGGTTCCGTGAATTACTTTGAGCTTCCGGCTGGTGTCGGTTTAGACGGATTGGTGTCCTCGGTTAACCTGGTTTTCTTCGCTTATCTCGGTTTCGAGGTTGTAGCGAATCTCGCGGAGGAGGGTGTTGACGCGCAGCGGAATATTCCGAAGGCTATTATCTACTCGATTATTATTACGACTGTGCTTTACTGTCTGTTCGCTTTATCTGTTGTTAGTATTCTACCTTACAGTGTTTTAGCCTCATCTCCCGCTCCTTTAAACCTGGTTGCTTTAACTGTTTTAGGCTCAGCCGGCGGGTTTCTAATCTCTTTTATCGCTTTATTCGCGACCGCGAATACTGTTTTAATCGTTTTAGTGACTACTTCTAGGCTGGTTTACGGTATGGCTAAGAATAGAGCGCTGCCTGCGCGTTTATGCAGGGTTTCAGCTAGAACCGGGACTCCGCATATAGCTGTATTCTTCGCGATGGCGGTTAGTCTTTTAATGCTTTTGATGGGTGATTTATCGATGGTTGCTAGTGCGACTGTTTACGGGATTCTAATCGTATTCTTATTTGTGAATTTAAGTGTGATTGTTTTACGTATAAGGGAGCCGGGGAGACCGCGGGTTTTTAGAATAGGATTGAATTTGAAGAATATCCCGGCGCCTCCTATTATAGGTGCCTTTATATGTCTGCTTCTATTATTCTCTTTTAATATTTTAATAGTTTTAGTGGAGTTTATTATAGTGGTCGCCGGCTTAATTTTATATATTATTCTAGGTGATAGGATTACCCGTGTAAGCTGTGATTGAAGGGTGGTTGGTTTGAAGCCTTTAAAGTATTTGGTGAGATTGGAGCCTGATCTAGGATCGTTTAAGTTTAAAGGATTCGTCGCTATTGATTTGAAGTCGGATACACCGGTTGACCGGATTATTTTAAACGTGAAGGATTTAACTGTTGAAGAGTGTATTCTATTATATAAGGGTAGAGAGGATGTGTGCTCTTATAGTGTGGTGGGTGAAAGAGAGGAGTTGCATGTTCACCCGCCTAGGAGGGTGAAGGGGCGTTTCGTTTTAAAAATCAGGTTTAACGGTGTTATAAATGATTTAATGATCGGCTTCTATAAAAGCAAGTATATTACAGCTGACGGTGTTGAAAAGTATATCGCGGTCACCCAGTTCGAGGAGCGTGAAGCTAGGAGAGCCTTCCCATGCTTCGATCACCCTTCTTTTAAAGCCGTATTCAATATTGAGCTGATCGTAGACGAAAAGTTGACGGCTGTATCTAACACTGAGATTTTAGAAGAGTATCCGCTAGGCGACGGTAGGAGGCTGGTGCGTTTCGCGCCAACGCCTTTACTTAGCACATACCTGGTTTTCTTCGCCGTCGGCGAATTCGAGCATATTCAAGACGCTTCAAGTAAACCGGTTATACGTGTGCTGACGCCTCCAGGTAAAACTGTTTACGCAGGTTACGCGTTGAAGAAGGCTAGAGCGGCTTTAAGCTTCATGGAGAAGTATACTGGGTTAGATTATCCGACAGGTAAATGCGATTATATTAGTGTACAAGACTTCGTCTTCGGGGCTATGGAGAATTACGGGGCGATCACGTTCAGGGAGAACGCTCTACTAGTCTACCCGAATGTGACTAACCGTAGCAACCTGGTTCGAATCGCCTCTATTATAGCTCATGAAACAGCGCATTTATGGTTCGGGGATATAGTTACACCTTTAGATTGGAGTTATCTGTGGCTTAACGAATCCTTCGCCACTTATTTCTCCTACGCGGCTGTGGATGTTCAACACCCTGACTGGGAGATGTGGGATCGCTTTCTTTTAGAGAATAGTGTGGAAGCGTTTAAAAGAGACTCGTTACAGCACACTCACCCTATTCAACTACCTGTAAACCTCCCGGTTAATATTAACACATCCACAGCGCCGATAATATATAATAAAGGCGCAGCTATACTTTTAATGCTAGCTGAATACCTGGGAGAAGAAGACTTCCAGAAAGCTGTCAGCGTCTTCCTGAGAAGGCACGCTTATAGAAATGTTTCAACAGACGACTATTGGAGTGTATTCGAAGAGGTTTCGCAGACACCTGTCAGAGAGTTCGCGGACGCCTGGATTAAGCAACCAGGCTATCCTTTAATCACAGCTTATTTAGAAGATGACACTCTTCGATTAAAACAGGCCCGTTTCACATATCAGCCTGGAGAGTTTAAAGAAAAGTGGATTATCCCTGTTAAATTAACTGTACACGGCGGAGAGCATAGTGGAATCTTCGAGTATGTTTTAAGAAACAGAGAGGAGTGTATTAAAGATTTACCGGTTGACTCAGTATTCAAGTTGAATAGCGGTGGAAGAGGATTCTATAGAGTTAAATATGGTATGAGCAACCTTGAAAGGTTAGGTGAATTAGCCTCTAAGAAGATTTTAAACTCGGCTGACAGCTTCAACATTGAAAACGACTTCTACGCTTTAACGCTTAGAGGAGACTATTCGATCGGAGAATACCTGTATCTTCTAGAAAAATATTATGGAAGCGAAGACAGGTATCTGCCAGCCTCAGATATAGCTGGAAACCTGTTAGAGTTAAATTTAATCACCCCACAGTATAAGTCTAAGATAATAGGCTACGGGTTGAAGCTGAGTGAGAGAATACTTGACGGAATAGGACTGCAACCTGTTGAAGATGAAACCCCGCAGAGATCAGAGCTCCGTAACATCATGCTCTGGACAGCTACCGTTCTAGGCTCTAAACGTATCCGAGAATATTGCAGCAGCTTATTCGAGAGGATACTGGAAGGTGGAATAGTTCACCCTGATCTTCAACCAGTCGCGTTAAAAGCAGGCGTATACGTGAACCCGGCTGGTTTAAACTATATTAAGAGAAGATTAGAGTCGAATACTATAACTGAAACGGAGAAAGTTTACTTGTTGAACGCTTTAGGAGCTGTATCAGACAGTCAACTGTTAAAAGACGCTTTAGACTATGCTCTGCGTAAAGTAGCTAAAAACAATATATTCATAGTAGTGAACTCAGCTGCACGGAATCCTACAGCTTTAAACTGGCTTTGGAGCTGGTTCACAGATAATATTAAGAGACTTGAACAATTACCTTTAACCCACTTAGGCAGGGTGATCGCCAGCGTCACACCTTTCAGCGGGTTGAAGAATATCAGCGAAGTCGAGTTATTCTTCAACGCTTATAAGTCGCCTGGTAACCTGGAAGAGGACACTATTAAAATGGCTTTAGAAGAGTTGAAAGTATACGCTAGCGTGTCTAGTAGATAGCTTAGAAGAATGTAAGCTTCACCTGGCCTGAACCCCTCTCGCATAGAAGATTAGAAACCTTTAACCCTACTCTCCTAACACTATACGGGTTTTCGCTTAGAAAGCTTTCAGTCAACTTTAAAATCTCTTTTCTAACAGGGTTTAAAGAGTTGAAACGGTGTTCGAAAGTAACGCTTTTAGAATGGATTTTAAGATCCACGGTGATGAAAAACACGGTTAAAGTTTTAAAACTTAAGCCTTCAGATGTTAAATCCCGGTTTAAATCTGATATAAGCGGTTCAAGCTCGCTTAAAATATACTCGAGGCTGCGAGTATTCTCTCTGAGAGTTTTAATCCTACTGTGTTGAAGCACCGGACCGCGGGGTTTAACAGGCTCCTCGTCTAAGCCTCTAGCCGCGTTATAAATGTATAAGCCGGTTTTCCTGCCGAAAAAACTCATCAACTCTTCAACAGGTATACTCTGCAATTCCCCTACAGTCTTATAGCCTTTGCTTTCAAGTATACGAGTAGTTTTAACGCCGATACCTGGAATCTTAGAAATCTTTAAAGTTTTCAGAAAGCTTTCAGCTTCACCTGGAGCTATAACAGTTACACCGTTAGGTTTACGGTAGCCTGCCGCGATCTTAGCTAGAAGCTTATTATAGCTGACGCCTATAGAGCATGTGAGCCCTGTTTTCAAGTAGACGTCGGCTTGAAGTTTAAAAGCGTAGCCGGCGGCTTCACTGAAATCACCGTTTAACCTGCGTGTAACATCCAGGTAGGCTTCATCAACGCTAGCCTGTTCGAAGACGTCACCGTAACCTTTAATAATATTCATAACCTCCTCGGATACTATTTCATAATAGTTTAAGCGGACAGGTAGAAACACAGGGTTAAAATCTTTCAACAGTTTTTCAGCTGTTTTAACAGGCATACCGGCTTTAACATTATAGCGTCTACTAATATAGTTAGCTGCAGCTACAACCCCGCTTCCACCGCCGCGATCAGAGTAAACGCATACGACTACAGGCCGCCCCTTTAAAACAGGGTTATCCCGCTCCTCGATTTGAGCGTAGAAATAATCTAAGTCAACGTGTAAAATAATACGCATATTACTACTAGTTTAATCTTAGTTTATTAAAATAACAGTTAAAAAGGTAACCTTATAATTTAAATACGTGTTTAAAAAAACTATTAATATTCGCAGATAGTATTAGTGTTGTAATGGAGGGGGGTAATATGAGAGAAGAGGAGTGCGAGTATCTAAACTTATTATACGAGTATTTAAAATCTCATTTCGGTTCACCGCAAGACCCGGCTCCCAATACCTTAGAGGAGAAGACGCGTCTGGTAGACGTATTATTGAAAAGATACCTTGAACACGATAATATTATACGTAGAGAACTGGAATTATACTTGGAGATATTAGATTTAAGACAGGAGCTGTTAAAAGAGCTTTTAGCTTTCACTGATACTGTTAAAGCTTTATGTAAAGGTGGTTTAGATGATAAAATGCGCTATTATTTTTTAAACTCTGGTAGAGATAGGCTTATAAGTCTTTTAGAAGTATGCAAGCGTCTTCGTGAAACCGTTGAGAAAGCTAGAAGCGGTGAAGGTGAAACAGCCTCCAAGCTTATAATATACTATATAAAAGATAATCATGAAGTCATGTTGAAGAGGCTTAAAAAAACGGTTAACCTTTTTGAGAGAGCGCTTAAAAAATTTGAGAGACAGTTAAAAAACCGGGTTTCTGAAAGCTAGCCTGCTCCCCTATACTCTTTAAGTCTGTTGAACACTCA
>JAHQXC010000112.1 GCA_029856525.1 Candidatus Odinarchaeia archaeon | reverse complement strand
AGCCAAGAATCTCATAAAGAGAATTGAAAGAGATAGTGTTCGAAACACCGTTCAGACCAGTTAAAACTAAATGAATCTCATAAAGAGAATTGAAAGATATAACCGCCTACTTTTTTGCCATAACCTCCGAGAAGAATCTCATAAAGAGAATTGAAAGGTCAGTAGTTATAGAAGCAGGGCCACTCCAATCAGTGACGTGAATCTCATAAAGAGAATTGAAAGCTCCGCGCGCACGCGCACACACGCACACACACGCACACAGAATCTCATAAAGAGAATTGAAAGACGCGTTAGGATACAGTCAAGAACAATATAACGCTATGGAATCTCATAAAGAGAATTGAAAGTTGAAAAACTGAAAGTCTTCAGGGGTGTCTGGTTGTATAAGAATCTCATAAAGAGAATTGAAAGTCGTCTATCTCATCTAATCTATCTACATATTGTTCATAAAAGAATCTCATAAAGAGAATTGAAAGATGATTTAGAAGAGATACGCATGGAGGCTAAAAAATGAATCTCATAAAGAGAATTGAAAGATAATAGCTTTCGCTGTCTTAGTATTATTATCTGGATTGTCGGAATCTCATAAAGAGAATTGAAAGACTGTCCAGCCATCTTTTTTAACACCGTAAACCCAGGGAAAGAATCTCATAAAGAGAATTGAAAGATAACAAATGTTTTACTAGCGTATTTTACAGTATTGTTTTGAATCTCATAAAGAGAATTGAAAGTTTTCTATTCGTTCGAATACCTCTGCCAAATCACTATGAATCTCATAAAGAGAATTGAAAGTTCCTATCTCTTCAGGCCTATACTTCTCAACGTCAATATGGAATCTCATAAAGAGAATTGAAAGCAAAATAGAAGTAGTGGAAGGTCACACAGCTGACGCAAGAATCTCATAAAGAGAATTGAAAGGTAAGCTTTAGAAGGTCTGGGTAACTGTATCTGCTTCTTTAACCGGGTAGGGTGTTTTATCAAGTTTTTTAATAAATTGAAGTGCGGTGGACTTGTTCAACGAGAAAATTCTCTTCTCCGCTCAGC
Organism: Candidatus Odinarchaeia archaeon; assembly: GCA_029856525.1. Taxonomy (GTDB): domain Archaea; phylum Asgardarchaeota; class Odinarchaeia; order Odinarchaeales; family Odinarchaeaceae; genus Odinarchaeum. The sequence goes on along the minus strand of JAHQXC010000112.1, from coordinate 1,836 downwards.
AACCTGTACAGTTTCTTCTTAACGTTTACGGGTTTGGAATCGACTGTTTGGAGATTATAAGGGGCTTGGAGGCTTTTAGATAAAGAGATCTTATTCAGCCTTCTTCTTGTCTGCTATTATTCTTTATTATAAACTTGTCAAAAAATATTGCTATTTTATATGGTGGTATTTAGTTTTGTAGGGGTTTTAGGTGGTAACTCTTATATTCGATAAAGCGTTATATTATAGTACTGCTACATAAATAGTAAGGCGGTCTCTATGGGAGAGGAGGAGAGAAGACAGGCGTGCAGTTACCTAGAGTTCTTCTACAGGTTTTTTAAATCTGAGCTAAGCGGTTCCCCCGGCGGGGAAGGCGGCATAGAGTTTAAAGTAGAAAACTTAGAAGCTCAGCTGGAAGAGTTAATCAATCGAGATGAAACGCGGGTAAGGCTGCTAGAAGCTTATAGGAGACTATTCGAGTATAGGAAAAAAGCCACGCTCCAGGTGAAGGAGAGTTTAAATGTTTTAAGAGCGGTATGCAATGGAGCGCTGAATGCTAACATTAAACTAGTGTTCTACGAGCATGCTAAAAACCATTTACAGGAAGCTTTAACAATCAGCGAGAAAATCTTTTCAATATTAAACGAACTGGATAAAACAGAGAACCGGCAGCTGCTGGAAGAACTCAAAGAACACATAAAAGAAAACAATGCAGGGATAAAAAACAAGCTGAAAGAAGCCAAGCTATTCCTGGAAAACGCGCTCCAAGAATTAGAGAAACTTAAACCAGATTAAAAACGAGGCCGGCAGGACGCGTAAAATGTTCCATATTTTGCTTAAGAAGAAACAAAAATATTGTAAGACCAGAAATATAAAAGCTCTTAATAAGGAGGCCTCATAGAAAACATCGAGTAGAGCAGTGCAATACTATAAAACAATGCATCTTGGTTAAACTCAAGCCAGGTAAAAAAATAGTTTATTTTCTGATTCTTTATTTCTTTCTACTATACGCTTTCTCGTGGAAATCTACCATAAATATAATAATAGTGTGATCAGATATACTTTCACAATCGTAACAACCATTAAAAGAAGTATGATTCAATTTTCTACATTCTTCACATATAGCGAAAATAATCCTAATTTTCCCAGTATGTAAACTTCTTTTACCCCTAAAGCCCCCTCCCTCTAGGTGATATGAGCCAGCATAAGGATCATTTTTTAGATCTTCAAATCGATTTTCAATCATACGTTTAGTAGACCTATTTTCCTTAAATATTTTCATAAGACGTTTACCGCATTCCTCAGTTACTCTAATTTCATACAATGGAAAACACTTCCTTGTATGATAGCAGCGGCTTTCTCTTTGCGGAATCTAGAGACTTTTTTAACATACGATATTTTTCTAAGTTTAAATAAAGATCTAAAGAATCAAGTTCTGCTGGGGTTACCTCAAAAATCTCCTTAGCATTCTCTTCAGAAATCTTATATATAATAGGCGTCTTTAGTGCTAAATCTCCGATACGCCGGTGTGTTTTATAATAAGGATGTTGCAAATTGTATACATATTGTAAAAGCTCATCTAATGTTAATTTTGCAAATTCTTCGTTTACGATTGAAATTTTGTTGAGTATTCGCTTATTACGTTCAAATATTTTTCTAAATATGTTCATAATATCCAATGCACGACTGGTGAGAGTATAATCATGATTTAATAATTCGTTTTTCATAAGAAAGACAACATCTTTTTCAACGCCCTTACTGTAGGGACCATAGCTAAGCTTTATAAAATTATAATTAAAACCCTTCATTTTCTGATGTATCATTCCCCATTCGGATAGAAAAACAAGTTTCTGAATA
>JAHQXC010000044.1 GCA_029856525.1 Candidatus Odinarchaeia archaeon | reverse complement strand
TATCCGGCTAGCTTCAACTCTTATATTATATGTTTCTTCATTGAAGAGTGGAATAGTGGTGTTGTTTTATGTCTGAGAAACCGGGTTTGAAGAAAAAGGGATCTGAAGCTGATGCTGGAAAAGTTGAAGGCGAGGGCTTTTCAAGTATTTCGAAAGGTGATTTTCTATTAGTTGATTTTATAGGCAGGGTTAAGGAGACTAATGAATTATTTGATGTAACTGTCGAGTCGGTTGCTAAAGCTGAGAAAGTTTATAGTGATAAAATGGTTTATCGGCCTCGTCTTGTTATCGCCGGGGAGGGATGGGTTGTTAAAGGATTGGATGAGGAGATTTTGAAGATGAAGATCCCGGAGGAGAAGACCTTTGAACTTCCCCCTGAGAGAGCTTTCGGTGAACGTGACCCTAAGGCTATAAGGGTTGTACCTTTACGTGAATTTAAAAAGCAGAATATTAACCCGTATCCCGGGATGAGGGTGAGATTAGGTTCAGTTTCAGCTACGGTTAAGAATGTTAGCAGCGGCCGGGTAACCTTAGATTTCAATCTCCCCTTAGCCGGCAAAACTATTGTCTACACGGTTATAACGCGGAGAAAACTGGTTGAGTTAGCTGATAAGGTTAAGGCTTTAGTTCAGTGGAGATTAGAGGATGTGGATTTCGATGAGATTAATGTATCTGTTAAAGACGGGGAGCTGGCTATTGAACTGCCTTCTTCACAGTATTTTAAAGAGGGGGTTCAGTATTCTAAGAAGGGTATCTCCAAAGACATTTACAAGTATATTCCAGGTATCTCTAAGGTTTCTTTTATAGAATCTTATTTACCTGATATAGGTGGGACAAGCTCTAGTTGACATAGTTTAAAATTTTGTTTTATAGTAGCCGGGTGTTCAATCACCTGGATTATCTTACATTTATCCCCTTTCTTTAACCCCGGGGGCTCTCTGTATTTTTCCAGCTCCTCCGGCAGTTCTTCTTCAATAGGCTCAAAAACTATGATGGCGCCTTCGAAAACTTTTCTAGTATCTATTAACGCTTCTATAGGCGGGTATTCCACTTCGACTACAGCCATCTCGGTTTCAAGGATTTTGCAAGCATGTTTTTTAGAAAGAATTTTTACAACTTGGTATAATCTGCCTTTAATCAGATTATCTGAGCAGACTGTTTTAAGATTGCATTCCACGCATTCGGGCAGCTCATTATAAAAGATGAATTTATGCCCGATTCTAGCCTGTTGAACACTGATTAACGTTATTATCCCCATCTATTCTACCTCTCAAATTATGATTATTTTTTCATATTATAGTAGTTTTTTTCAATATTCTCTCAGCTTTACTGTAGTCTAGTTTAACCTCGTTAAGGATTGTATACCTATCAGGTCTTATCTGAGGTGCTTTAACAAGCGCTTCTAACAGTATTTTCTTAGGTATCCCTAATTCGATTGCGGTTGTAGGCGCGCAGATAGTTTTTAACGTTTTCCGAATCAGCTTCCAATCTCCCTTATGAAGATACATTGCTATAATCGTTCCAACCCCGCACTTCTCTCCGTGTAAAGCCGTGTTCTCTGTTAGCAGATCTATGCTATGACTGAAAAGATGCTCTGAACCGCTTGCCGGTCTACTGCTCCCTGCTATCGACATAGCTACTCCGCTGGAAATTAACGCTTCTAAAACTAATCGTATGGATTGCTCATTAAATTCTTTTATAAGTTGAGCGTTTTTTATAATTATTTCAGCAGCCATATTCGAGAGGGAGGCGGCGTATTCTCCGAAGTATTCACCGGTTTTAAGATGGGCTAGTTTCCAGTCCATGACTGCTGTGCGATTAGAGATGAGATCAGCGCACCCTGATGCGAAAAACCTATAAGGTGCCATTTTAATTATATTCGTATCCGCTATTATTGCGAGAGGGGCTTCCGCTTCTATAGAGTAGACTTTATCTGTTCCTTTTATCGAAGCACGCGGTGACGCTATGCCGTCATGGGAGGCGGTTGTAGGTACGCTGATGTAAGGTTTAGCTAGCTTACTAGCGACTACTTTAGTCATATCTATCACGCTTCCGCCTCCTATGCCTATTACTATAGCCGGGTTATTTTCCTTGTTCTCGCCTGCTATTATAGCAGCTTCTTCAATAGAGGCTCTGCCTACGATTCTAACACTGATATTGTACTCTTTATCTTTTAGCTGCTTCTCCACTTTTTCCGCTGCTATAAACCTAGTTTTCTCACCTGTTAGTATGAGGATTCTCCCGTTAAAACCAAGTTTCTCAAGTATTTTCTGAACTTCTCTAATAGCGTCAGGGCCTACGAGGATTTCTCTGGGAAGTTGCATGTGATGTTGCGTTGACATTTAAATCACTCTTGTAATCTTATCGCTATATTTAAATACGTTATTGTTAAATTGATTAATATCTATTATACCGGTTTTTAAACCCTTTAATATCCTGTTTTTAAACTGAGGGGTGTTAATGGATTACTATGAAATCATAAATAATATTGATAGGCTTACAACAGGGACAACCACCGTTGGGATAAGATGCGTGGATGGCGTGATATTAGCTACCGACCGTCGCGCTACCGCAGGCTATCTTGTAGCTAATAGGAGCGCTCAGAAAATTTATATTTTAGACGATCATTTAGCCGCTACAATAGCTGGTTCAGTGGCTGACGCTCAGAATATAATGGATATCATCACAGCTGAGGCTAAACTTTATAAGATAAGAAGCGGTAAACCTATACCAGTTAAATCAGCTTCAAGGCTTCTATCAAACATATTATTTCAATCCAGACTGCTTCCTTACATATTGCAATTGATAATCGGCGGATTCGATGATACAGGTCCAAGGTTGTTTGTCCTAGATTTATTCGGGAGTTTAACAGAAGAGAAGTTCACTTCTACAGGTTCAGGTTCACCTATAGCGTTAGGTGTCTTAGAGAACGGATACTCGGATAATATAACAGTTGCAGAAGCTGTTTCACTAGCAGTTCACGCTGTTAACTCCGCTATAAACAGGGATATAGCTTCAGGTGACGGCGTGGATGTGGTTAAGATAACGGGTAAAGGTGTTGAAAAACTACCGCAGGCTGAAGTAAACAAATATGTTTCCTAGAGCAGGTTACTTCGCTCACTATAACCGTAGTATAAAATTTTGCTAGGCGGATTTAAATGTCTTCGAAGGATGTTTTAGAGGAGCTTCGTGAAACAATACTTAACTCTATACCACAGAAAGCGATGGTTACAGCTGTAGAATTCGAGGGCCCTGAGATAGCGGTTTATTCCAAGAACCCTCAGATATTAATGGATAACGAGGATTTTGTAAAAGAGCTTGTTCACAAGATTAGGAAGAGGATTGTTTTAAGATCAGACCCGTCTATAAGATCTGATCCTGCAGAAGCGGAAGCCGCTATTAAAAGTATTGTTCCCGCTGAAGCCGAGATCACCAGTCTTTATTTTGATCATAATCTGGGAGAAGTGGTGATCGAGGCTAAAAAACCTGGATTGGTGATAGGGCGAAGCGGGGTGACTCTTAAAGAGATCGCTGGTAAAGTTTTATGGCGGCCTGTGGTTGTTAGAACCCCGCCGTTAGCATCTAAGACAGTGAGCCAAATCCGTGCTATTCTCCAAAATGAAAGCGAGTTGAGGAAAAAAATTCTTAGAAAGATAGGGGAGAGAATTCACAGGCCCCCTGTTCTTAAAAGTGATTTTATAAGGGTCACTGCTTTAGGCGGATTCAGAGAGGTTGGGCGAACTTCTATTCTTCTTCAAACAATAGAGAGCAGTGTGTTAATTGACTGCGGTGTTAACGTCGGCTCAACGCTTCAGCCGTTTCCTAGATTGGACATGCCTGAATTCGAGTTGGATAAGCTTGACGCGGTGATTGTAACTCACTCTCACTTAGACCATTCAGGCTTCGTCCCATTCCTATATAAATACGGATACGAGGGGCCTGTTTACTGCACTAGTGCTACGCTTAATTTGATGACTTTACTTCAACTAGACTATATTGATGTAGCTTCAAGAGAGGGGAAGCTGCTCCCTTACAGCCCTAAAGATGTTAAAAAAATGGTTTTACACACTATTCCTCTAGAATACGGTGAGGTTACAGACATAGCCCCTGATATAAGGTTGACGCTTCACAACGCAGGGCATATATTAGGCTCCTCGATAGTTCATTTGCACATAGGCGACGGGCTTTACAACCTAGCATATACAGGTGATTTTAAATTCGGGCCGTCAAGGCTTTTAGAGCAGGCTAATTATAATTTTCCACGTCTTGAAACCCTTATAATAGAGAGTACCTACGGCGCTCCAACTGATATCATGCCAGCTAAAAAGGATACTGAAGCTAGTTTAGTTGAAATTTTGAAAGCCACTATCAGCCGGGGCGGTAAATGTTTAATACCTGTTTTAGCAGTCGGTAGAGCTCAAGAGATAATACTGGTAATAGAGGAGTTTATGAGGCGCGGTGCGATACCGACGGCACCGGTTTACATAGACGGTATGATCTCTGAAGCCACAGCTATTCACACCACTCACCCAGAGTATCTTAACGCTGAACTGAGAGAGAAAATATTTCACTACGGTCACAACCCGTTTTTAGCAGAGTATTTCGTTCAAGTCGATAATATGAGTGAGAGAACGGATATTGTAAGCGGTGATCCATGTATTATTCTAGCCACTTCCGGGATGCTTCAAGGAGGGCCTTCAGTCGAATACTTCAGGCTTTTAGCAGATGATCCTAAAAACTCTCTTATATTTGTAAGCTACCAGGTTGAGGGAACCTTAGGCAGACGGGTTCAGAAGGGGTTGAAGGATATTCCTATGAAAAACAGGGATGGTAAAATAGAGATGGTTAATGTTAAAATGCAGGTTCACACGATTGAAGGATTTTCAGGGCACTCTGATAGAAGACAGCTGTTAAGCTTTATACAGAGGATTCGACCGAAACCGGAGAGGATTTTAACCTGCCACGGCGAGAACAGTAAATGCGTGAACCTTGCAGGTTATATTCATAAGACTTATAGAATAGAGACGAGGGCTCCAGATAATTTAGAATCCATCCGTTTAAAATAATCTTATAAGCGATTTTATGTTTTCAGCTCTTCAACTCTTCTCCAAATCTTAACCCCTGGCGGTGTTATAATAATATATCGGTCTGATAGCTGGGCTATATCCCCGTTTTTAACTTTCACCACTCCTTTCATCTGTTCAACTGTTCGTTTTAATTCTATTGAGCCGCCTCCGTCTTTTTTCAGCGCTGTTATATCCGCGATCACTATATTCCCGGACTCCAGTTCGTTTCGAACTTCTTCCACATCTGTTAAACCATATAAGTGGATAACTTTAAGATAACGCTCGTTTACAACCAGTTTCTCCTCTTCTCCACTCGTTTTCAACTCTGTGTTACATTCCTCTATGAAGTCGACATCCTCTTCGTTCACTGTAGTCGTCTCCGTGCTTAAAGACTCCTCCCCGATTTTTTTCCTTCTTCTAAAAATCTTATTTAATAACCCCAATCCTCTCTCACACTCTAGCTTAATTATTATACTAAATGGTTTTTACATTATTTATTATTAACTATTGTTGAATGTTTAAGGAGTTTGCTATACTCCATATTTTATCACCGACGTGGTGTAGAACTCTGATAGCCTTACCCTGCTTTTTTATTTTAAACTCCTCGTAGGAGATTAAACTCTCCCCTACAGCTATTGTCTTACTGTATCTTTCATCTATTATTTTAACTATGCCGCCTTTCGATATTTTATCAGAGTAGCCTACTATTCCAGGGCGCATAACATCAGCCCCCTTTGTGATGAATGGAATAGCACCCATGTCAACTGTTATAAATGGTATTTCTAATCCTCTGTTAAGAAGACTTATAGACGGTATTAGCCTATCTTTTATTATTATCCAATCGAGTTTATTGTTGACAACATATAGTTTAACGCCTTCATTTAAAGTGATGGCTTCAACCGTTGAATTCTTCAAATCGAGCGCGCTTTCTAGATGAGGGTACGCTTTAACTATCTCCTCTTTTAGCTTTTTAATATCTTTAGAGCTTAAATAATGTCTGTTTTTAACCTCCATAAAACTCCCTTTAAACTTTTTAATTAGTGTATTTAAATTCTATCGTAAAAAGTTTTTATTTAAGCGATATTTTTAAATAACATCTGCTAATCTAAAATGTTAGAATTTATTTCTGGAGCTGAAAGTATGAGTGGTCAAAGACCTTTAGATATTTTAGGTAGATCTGTTGATAAAAATGTTTTAGTTACTTTGAAGGGTGGTAAGGGCATAAGAGGTAGACTAGTAGGTTTCGATCAGCATATGAATCTTGTTTTAGCGGATGCTGAGGAGATCGGTGAAAACGATGAGCCTTGTAAAAGTCTGGGTTCAGTTATAGTTAGAGGGGATAATGTTATAATAATCTCGCCTCCGCCTACCTGAAGCGATATCTTTAATAAGCTTGAATTTAAATTTTACAACACTCGTATTTAAACAACTTTAAGAGGTTGACTGTATGAGTAAAGGTACACCGTCTTTTGGTAAGAGAGGTAATAAATTCACACATATCAGGTGTCGGAGATGCGGGCGCCACTCTTATCTGGCTAGGAAGAGATACTGCGCAGCCTGCGGTTTCGGTCGTTCAAGCCGTTTAAGAAAATATAATTGGGCTAATAAGAAGGTTAATAAGGTCAGAATAGTTTAATAAGATGTTTTATTTATACTGTTTTTAAGGGCCGGTAGATCAGCGGAAGATCGCCGCCTTGGCATGGCGGAGATGTATTTAATAGATTTAAACACCGCAAGCCGCGAGTTCAAATCTCGCCCGGTCCACCATTTTATAGGTAAAATTTAAAAATATGTATCATATATTAGCATTGTAGCTATGCGGCTGTAGTCTAGTTTGGATTAGGACGCGAGCCTGCCATATCTAATACTATCGTATTAGATTCGGAGCGCTTGCGACCCGGGAACTTAGCGTTAACCGTTAAGTCGGGAATTCAAATCCCGGCAGCCGCACCAGCCTTTTATTAAATAAGTGTTATCTATTATTCACGGGCGGGTAGTCTAGTTGGTTATGATGCCGCGTTGACAGCGCGGAGGTCGAGAGTTCAAAACTCTCCCCGCCCACCACGCCTTTTCTTATTTATCTATCTGAGCTCTCTGCAGGCGACCGCTGTAATCCCGGTAAACCACTTTTACCCTACTATAAAAGTCTATTGCACCCCCTCTACCACCAGCCTCTTTATGTAATAGCCCTGTGTTTTTTATTCCTCCAAACGGCGCATGGATTTCAGCTCCTATTGTAGGAGCGTTTATATACACTAATGTTGACTGAAGCTCTTTTTCAGCTATAGCTGCTTTATTAATATCACGTGTATATATTGCAAGCGAGAGTCCATAGTTGGTTCCATTAGCTATTTCTAAAGCATCTTTGAAATCTTCGCATTGAATTAAGGCTACAGTTGGCCCGAATATTTCTTCTTGAGCTATTCTCATATCCGGTGTCACATTTTCAAATAACGTCGGCTCATAGAAGTAGCCGTGCTCGCAGCCCCCCTCTATATAATATTTTCCACCTGTTACTAGCTTAGCGCCCTCCTCCAGGCCTATTTGAGTGTAATCGTGGACTCTTCTTCTCTGATTTTCGCTTACAAGCGGCCCTATCTGAACTGTTTCATCTAACCCTGACCCTATTTTTAATTTTTTAATCTCGTTGACAAGTTTACTCTTAAATTTGTTGAGAATGCTTTCTTGAACTATTAGTCTGGAGGCGGCTGTGCAGCGTTGCCCAGTGGTGCCGTAACCTCCCCAGACAGCGCCGTTAACCGCTAAATCTATATCAGCGTCATCTAACACTATTATAGCGTTTTTACCCCCCATCTCGCACATGAAAGGTATATGCCGCTCAACCGCGGTTTTTTCTATTTCAAATCCTACTTTCGTGCTACCGGTAAATGAGACTGCTTTAACCTCGCTTTGTTTTATAAGAATTTCCCCGATCTCCCCGCCTCCGTTTACCTGGTTGACCACGCCAGCCGGAAGCCCGGCGTCGTTAAGGCATTCGATAAACGCTGAAGCACTGTAACTTGTATAGCTTGAAGGTTTTAATACAACAGTGTTCCCGCAGATTAATGCGGGTAGAATCTTCCAGGATGGGATCGCTATCGGAAAATTCCAGGGTGTGATAGCCGCAACCACACCGATGGGCTCTCTTATCGTCTTTATATCTTTATCAGGGAGTTCTGAAGGAGTGGTTTCACCGTATAATCTTCTCCCCTCTCCTGCCATATAATAGCACATATCAACCGCTTCCTGAACGTCACCTCGAGCCTCTAACAGTATCTTACCCATCTCCAATGTTATAATTCTGGCCAACTCTTCTCTTCTATTTTTAAGAATTTCACCTGCTTTGAATAAGATTTCACCTCTCCGCGGCGCTGGTATCCTCCTCCACTTTTCAAAAGCTCTAGCCGCCGCTGCAACGGCTTTTTCAACATCTTCTTTAACGGATTGAGTTATTTTTGCAACGGTTACCCGGCTATCGGCGGGATTCTCTCTTTCCACCCATCTTCCAGACTCGCTTTCAACCCATTCACCGTCTATAAAGTTTAACACTGTTTTTATAAAAGACCCTCCTCTAAACTAATATATTTAACAATTAATGTAATACTTAATATATATTGAGGGTTCAGAGTTGAAGGAGAGTTATAAATATAAACTCTGGCGTTTCATAGAACGGTTAGGCTGGCTTGTAATACCTGTTCCGGCTAGCGGCGGTGGCAGACGTGGCGTTCATAGACCTGATATTATTTTAGGTAATAACGGTTTGATTTTCGTAGCTGAAGTTAAAAATTCTAAACTCCCATTATACTTAAATTTCAAACGGGATATTCAACCTGTAATCGAGTATAGTAGAATGTTGAAAGCTACACCTATTCTAATAATTAAAAGAAAGCATGCACGTGAATGGCTTGTTTTTAACTTAGATAGTTTAGATAGATGCTCTGATAACAGTTACGTGGTAAATCAGCATAATATTTCGAAAGGTATTTCTTTAGAAAAATTTCTAAGTAGTCTCCGCCCTCTTTTAGAAGCTGGTGGAGGTAGTGTTTAAAAGGTTGAATGGGATTGTTGATTATATATAAATTTAACCGTGTAAATCCTGTTTTCTTGCCACCATGATGGCTGGATTCAGCTCACAGATGCGCCTATACTGATATCCTTGTCTAGTTTTATAGGTTTATAGCCTCCCTTACACTTTACTTTTAGAATACTCCACTGCCCCCCCTCTTTTCTAAAACTGTTAGATTTCAAAATTATCTTTAAACCTTCCAAATCTTTAGAAGTTAAACTGCTAGTCAATCTCTCCCTCACAGTTATAGTTTCCTTCTCGGATATTTTAATATCTAAGTTAAAGCTGTCTCTTTCATCTTTAACCGGTTCAGCTTTAATTATCACACCAACCTTTAAATCTAATTTGGCGATTTCTTTAACCTCCACCTGCTGTAGACTAATACCGGCTCCCCCCTCTATACGCGCATACAACATATTCTTTAACTTAGATATTTGAGTCTCATCTATTTTACTGAATAGAGGAGTCGGAGTCGCTATCTTATGGTTTACAGGTAGATGCTTCAACGCATCCGACCATTTTAAGTTTTCAGATTTCAAGTTTAACATTTCAAGTATTCTTAAACTTGTATCCGGGAGATATGGATTTATAAGCACGGCGATAGCTTGAACTATTCTCAGACATAACCCTATAGTGTTAGCGGCTTTTGAAGGATTATCTTTAATATTATGCCAGGGCTCGCTGTCGTTAAATAGTTTATTCCCAAAGCGTGCGAGTCCTATTATTGATAAAAGCCCATCTCTAAATTCAAATCCTTCAATGCTCTTCTCAACTTTAATAACGGTTTCCTCTATTATTTTTTCAACTTTTTCAAGCTCCACCAGCTCGGTGACAGCTGGTATTGTTGAATTATAATATTTCGCGCAGAAAACAAGAACTCTGTGAATAAAGTTCCCCAGGGTGTCTGCTAATTCACTATTATATTTTTTGCTGAAATCATCGAATACGAAGTCAGCGTCCTCGGTTAAAGGTGAAGCTGCTATCCAGTAATATCTGAGTGAGTCCGCTTCAAAAATATTTAAGAAGTCTTTTAAAGATAGATACCATCCTCTACTTTTAGACATTTTTCTACCTTCAAGGTTACCATATGAGAATGCGGCTATCACGGTTGGAACACGATAGCCTACGCCTTTTAGCATAGCAGGCCAGAATAAAGCGTGATGGTATAAGATGCCTTTGCCTATAAAATGAATAAGCTCTGTGTTATTATTTAACCAGAATTCACGCCAACCGTCTGGGTCGCCTAGTTTCTGAAATAATTCTTTAGTGCTGTCTATATATCCGATCGGGGCGTCGAACCATACATAACAAACTTTCCCCTCCGCTTCAGGTAAAGGTATAGGCACCCCCCAGTCTAGATCTCTGCTTATACAGACATCTTCTAATCCAGGTTGAAGATACTGGTTGATAAGATAGCTTTTACCTATCACCGGGAGTAATCCCTCAGTTTTAGTAATCCAATCTGTTAACCAATCCTGGAAGCTTGACAGTTTTAGAAACCAGTGTTTACTTGTTTTACTTATAGCAGGGGATTTACAGACTACGCATTTAGGGTTGATAAGCTCCCCTATTGAAAGCGCTCTCCCGCAGACATCACATTCATCTCCTCTAGCATCCTCGAAACCGCAGTAAGGGCATGTACCGTAAACATAACGGTCAGGCAGATACCTGGCGCATCTCTCACAGTAGGGTAGCTCTATCTCTCTTTCATATATCAAGCCTTTAC
>JAHQXC010000111.1 GCA_029856525.1 Candidatus Odinarchaeia archaeon | reverse complement strand
CTCCTCCGATACAGCTGGTTGAACTCTACAGTTTATTGAATACTTTTCGAGATTATACGAATTTTAATCTTAATTTTAAGGGTTTATTTAAATCCCGGCTGACCACGTATACATGTTCATTTTCAACTATACCATAGTCTCGGATTTTAATATCCTCTTTCAAAACTTTTCCCTTATATATTATTTTACAAGTTTTTAATCCTAGTAAGAGTTTTAAACGTTCCTCAACCTGTCTAGTCTCTTCCGAAGAGGCTACCGCGAATTCTTTCTCTTCTAAAATGTTTTTTTCACCGCATATCACGCACTCAGGGTTTCTATCAATCTTCATATAAGTGAATTTTTCATGAAAACCGTCGTAGAAAACATACTCTTTTAGAATGTTTTCTTCTAATCCGAGTATTATTTTTAAAGCTTCCTGGCATTGAATCCCGCTGATAACCATGCACGTTGTAGTTATTATAGGTGTAGGTTTAGAGACCGCTCTCTCCTTTAGTATTCTCTCTTCCCCCCTAGGTGAACAGTACTGTTGAAGTCTATTTCTCGGTATTAGAGGCTGGCATTCTAGGCATGGTGTTTTATAAGGTAAAATAACTTGGAGATTCCCCCACCAGCCGTACACACCTGCGAGGATTAAAGGCTTATTTAAAGATATAGCTGTTGAATTCAACCATCTTCTAGTTTCAAAGCTATCTAATCCATCGATTATTACGTGAACGCTCTCGAATATTTTTCTATCCAGGTTTCTAATATCCATGTTATACGCGTCTATTCTAACAAGCGGGTTTAATTTTTCAAGTTTAAGCTTAGCTACAATTGATTTCGCTTTACCGACATCCTCTTCACTGAATAAAAGCTGTCTGTTAAGATTGGAAACTTCAACTGTATCATAGTCGACTATTATTATTCTGCCGACCCCCATAAGTGTGAAATTCATAGCGGATAGAGAGCCTAGTGAGCCGACACCTGCGACTAGTATTACACTCTCTTCAATTCTTCTCTGATCCCAGTTATCTGCAATAATCTGCCTAGAGTATCTATCAGAATATTTCATAGCTGTCAGCCTATTTTCTGATTCCATTTAGCATATTTTACAGTAAACTCTCTAGCTTTTTTCATGAACGCAGCTGGATTATTGAGCATCTGTTCAGCTGCAACTCTGTTAAGCGGATCTTTAGGGTTCGGAAAATTCAGCAGGTTTCTAATTGTCTCTATCACGCCTACGAGAGTGATACTAGGCCGCCAGTCTTTTCCTAGTATCCCTACGCAAACCCGTCCATCCTCTCCGATATTAGGATGCCATATAGGGGTTTTGAAAAAAACTCTAGGAGGCTCAAACGGATATGTTCTTTTAACTTCTATTTCCAGATAGAAAACCCCGTGTTCGTAAACTCCTGTTCCTAGAATCATCCCCCTCCACATTGTTAAATCCTCTCTAACAGGGTGGAAAGTCGGTTCTTCAATTTCCAGCTGCTGGGCTTCTAAAACCAGTCTATTATAAAACGCTTCCTCCTCTAGTATCCGGTTTCCCCCCTTCAGTTCTCACAATTAAATATATTTTATCCCCTTCAATTACACCCGCCTCTTTTAAAGTTAGATGATCAGCCTGCTCTCTTCCTTTAAAAGCTAATACAAATGTATCTTCCGGTAGATTCTTTTCTCTGCTAATCTTCTTTTTCAACTCTCCGAACGTGGTTTCCGGTTTAACTTCTAAAATGATTTTGCTTCCGCCTATAGCTGACACAATCTCTACTTTCAATTTTCAGCCTCCAAACCCCAGGTCTTTAAGACTTAATTTATGATTACAGTGAGGACAGGAACTTTTAATCTTAACCCATTCGAGAATATGGTCGCGATGAGAGGGTGAACCGCAGTATGGACAGTAAATCTTTTTCTCATGATCTTTTATCTCTAAATTGCAGACGATGCACTTTAAATTATCCCAAATCCATTCTCCTACCACGATTTTCTTGGAGATGTAGAATCTACCATGGGGATGATTAGACATGGAAAATCAACTCTCCGAATATTAATATTGGCTTTGAAAAATAAAAAGATTAGTTATATTATAAACATAGTTTAAACTGAATCGACAACATTTTACGGTGTAATGTCGAAATATTAATTAATAGTGGGGGTCTTAATATGTCTGAGAAAGATAGGCGTATTCAGATCGAGCTAAAAACGATAACAACACCTAAAGGCGAGGTTCCTACAGTTGAAAGCTTTCAAAATCTTATTAACGGCTTGAATATTTTAGACGGTGAGCTTGAATATTTTAAACAGGAATATTTAAAGTTAATAGCTGAAATCAAACAGGATTTTAAATCCATGAAGAAACTGATAGTAGATAACACGATTAGCATCGACTCGGTTAATGAGAGGCTCGGACAGATAAGTAAACTATTAAATGAAAGATTATTTAATGAAAACCAGTTTATAAAAGAGTTTAAAGAAGATGTCTCAAAAACTTTAAGTGATTTACTAAAAGCTCAACGTAACCTAGAGGAATCTTTCATAAAATCTATGGAGAGCATCTCTAAAATTCTAGGTTTAAAATTAAGTGCGCGGGGAGATGAGTAGTCTACTTGTTAATGTTTATCAAATGAATTTAGCGGGGTCTAAAAATTATGGATAGTGATAGAATCTATCAGGAAGCGGAGTTAATATATAGGAAGGCTCCAGGATTTAAACCTGTGAACGGGGATTTAAAAAACTGGGTTGGTGAGATAAAATTTAAACAGAAGAACGGGTTCTCGAATTGTTTAATTAATATACTGCTACCGGAGGGTTATCCATCTACACCGCCGATAGTCTCCTGCACCCCTATTTTAAAACATCCTGTTATAGACGCTGCTACCGGTCGATTCAACCTAGAATTACTGAAACACTGGAATCCTG
>JAHQXC010000043.1 GCA_029856525.1 Candidatus Odinarchaeia archaeon | reverse complement strand
TATGTTAAGCGCTACTGTAAATAACAGCTAAAATTTTATAAAAAAGGGTGCCCAGAGAATCCCTTAACTTCAGTTAGGGGGTGAATGGGCAAAAACTTAAATATCCGCGCGGTGTTTAAAAAAGTTTTAGGGATATTCCCTTGATGTAAGCTAATCTATAACCGAGATCTGAACGCATGCATAAACATAGCCCATGCCTTAATGAGAGGCACAGGATGGCGGAGCTGTGAGCCCCGCGAACCAGCAGATGTGACTGAAGGCGTAAAGCCTCAGACGAACGCTGGAAGCTCCCGACTTTAGTCGAAGAGTAGCTCACATAGAAAGTAATATTTTAATTAGCTTTAGCTGAAATAATAGTTTAAGTCCCGCCGTAGCTTAGTGGCAGAGCACTCGGCTGTAGAATTTAACCGAACGGTTAAATTATTTCAACCGAGGCTCATACAGCAGAAACCGAGACAGGTTTCAGAAAACCTGCGAGAAGGGTCGCCGGTTCAAATCCGGTCGGCGGGACCATTAGAATAATTTAATTGTTTAAAAGCGGAGAAATATAAAAACAGCTTTACTTAGGCGAACCTGCTTGGTGAAGGTTGTTAAAAAATATGGTAGAGTGGAGGATTTCAACCCTCAGAAAATATATAATACTATTATAAGAGCCGGGGGATCCGCTGAGATAGCTCAGAAAATCACGGATGAAGTTTCTAAAAATGTATATGACGGTATTTCCACAGCTGAGATTCTGAGAATTATCAAGTCAAAGCTTAGAAAAATGCATATAGGTTTAAAAGCCAGGTATGATTTAAAAAACGCTTTATTAAGTCTCGGGCCTACAGGCTTCCCCTTCGAGAATTTTATAAGTTCAGTTATAAATTTTCAAGGTTATACAACGAAGACCAGGCAGCTTATTAAAGGAAGATGCGTTGTTCATGAAATTGATGTTATAGGAGAGCTTAAAGTAGGAGACCATGTTAAGCGGATAATAATAGAATGCAAATTTCGAAATGAGAGTGAAGGTTACGTCGGTCTTAAAGAAGCAATGTACACTTATGCGCGATTTCTAGATATCAGCGAGGGGAGTCTTATAGGCTTATGTGACCGTTTCGACGAGGTCTGGCTTGTATGTAACAGTAAAGCATCGGATGAAGCGGTTCAATATTCAAACTGTCGGGGTGTTAAATTAATCACTTGGAATTATCCTGCTAATGAGAGTCTGAGAGATATAATTCACAGATTTAACGCTTACCCGGTTACCGTGCTATCAACTATTAACAGAGAGTTGTTAACTAGACTGGTAGCTAACAATATTATTTTAGTTAAAGATTTAAAACAGTTTAATATAGAAGAGTTTTCTAGAAGATTTAAAATTAAAAAAAGCAGTGCAACTAGAATACTAGAGGAAGCTGACGCGGTTCTCTCATTTAAGTAGATGATGCTTCTTCAACGCTAGTGTCATCGTCTTCAAGCCGGGGCTTCCAAACCTCTTTTTCAAGGCGTTTGAATCTTTTAAATAATACTATAACTATGATGACACCAGCGGCTATCCCTCCTATTCCAATAGCTAGAAAGATGAGTGTAGGGCTTTCAGGCTCCGGGACACCGATCGGATAATAGGAGGCGGTTGTAACATAGAAGAGATTCACGTTTCCAGCTGCGCCGGCGCTTAAATCACCGTACATGTAAACTATGTGAATTTCATTATCTGAATCTATTGCTAGTGAAGGCAGATACTGATCTAGGTCCTGGCTTGGGATAAGGGATTCTGTTGAAAAAGTCCCGTTCACGCCTTTAATATACATTACTTTAGTGTGGTTTTCAGACCATGTACAGTTCCAACCGTAGAATACGATATTAAGCGTTTTATTCGGTGAAATAGCGATTCTAGGAGAGTGCGCGAATGAAACCGTTGATATTTTCACAGGTGTGGATGTGTTAAACGACCCCCCTGTATTATTCACATAATATAAGTCCTGGTATCTTACGCCGCCTGAGTAAACTGAGCCGTTGCCCTTAAACACCAGATGCACTGTTAGATTATCGTCGACCGCGATCGAGGGTGAGAAATCCTGGTATGTCTGGTCTATTACCTCGTATATGGAGAAGGAGCCGCTTGTATTATTAGTGTAAACTATCACTGTATGATTGGTAAGAGGGTTATAGCCGTCTACAGCCATGAAAGCTATGTGAACATTATTGTTTTTATCGATTTTAATATCCTGGTTAACTGACATCTCAGGGTATACTGGATACGTGATATTAACTGGAGCCGTGAACCCGCCTCCTGGTTTAGATTGAACGTATCTTAAAGTTATCTTAGTCGGCCCGCTCTTAGTAACCAGTTCAGAGGTCTGGTATAATATGTGAACTTTACCAGTTCCATCGACTGCTATCTTAGGATATCCGTCGTTAACATTATTATCTGTCACTTTAACAGGGGTTGTGAAACCGCCGGTTGAAGTACTGTGAGTGTAATATATCTCGTAGTCATGGCCGTCGGAAGCGTAATAAGCGATGTGAATCACATCATCTTTATCTATAGCGATGGATGGAGCTGCGTCGAATCCTTTTTCTAGCCCTGCGACTTGAGCTACAACGGTTTCATTAATGTAACCATGATTATCGTAGATATGATAGATTTGACCGCTATAATAAGCTACTACATGAATTCTATTCTCAGAGTCTAAAGCTAAAGCCCCGCCTAAAACGCTGAGAGTATCCTGGCCTCCATGATTAGTTAACCTGATATTAGGACTCCAAGAGATATCTGAGGATGCGGCTAAGGAGAACGGTGTAGAGATTATAAAGATTAGTGTAAGCGTTAAGAATAGTGTTGTAAACTTAAACTTCATATTTTTCAACCTATCATTAAGTGGAAAATTAACTTTTAGTAGAAAATCCTTAATATATATGTTTATCGATTACTTGAAGGATGGCAAACAGTATTTACTCAGTTATCAAGAGGGACTAGTTTGAAAGATAACGGTAAAAGACTACTTTTATCGAGGAATATAGTCGTCCTATCAGCTGTCAGCTTCTTAAACGATATCAGCAGTGAAATCATAATGCCGATTCTACCGCTCTTCTTAGCTACTCTAGGAGGAGGGGCGATCTCGCTTGGTTTACTTGGTGGTTTAGAGGAGAGTGTTTCAGGGTTTTTTAAGATTTTAACAGGTTACTTCACTGATCGGCTTAGACGAAGGAGGGTTTTCGTTTTTTCAGGTTATTTTATATCCGCTTTATCCAAGTTAATGCTACCTTTCTCAACTATATGGCAGCATGTGATAGCTTTAAGACCGCTGGATCGCATAGGTAAAGGGGTTAGAACACCGCCGAGAGATGCGTTGATCGCGGATAGTAGCTCTGAAAATAATAGGGGGAGAGCTTTCGGATTTCACAGAGCATTCGACACGCTTGGCGCTGTCGCAGGCTCGATAACCGCGCTTCTCTTATTCTCCTATCTCGGATTCGGGTTAAACTTAATCATTCTAGTAGCTGGTATTATCGGATTCCTAGCTTTAACACCTATAATACTAGTTAAAGATCCGTCTAGAATCAGCGGATCTAGAAAAATAGTATTTAAGTTCAGGGATATCCCTGGAGCTGTATTAAAATATTATATTATTGTAGGCTTGTTCACGCTAGGTAATTTCTCTTATATGTTTTTAATTATATGGGCTACTGGAGGGGGTTTCACATTCACAACAGCTAAGATAACACTTTCTATTTCACTTTATATATTATTTAATATAGTTTACGCAGCCCTCTCTTTTCCAGCAGGCGTGATATCAGATAAGATCGGTAGAAGAAACACTCTGCTAATAGGCTACACATTCTTCATATTAACAAATATTGTATTCTTAGTCTACGTGAATATAACTGGACTTATCATAGGATTCATATTATACGGTGTTTTCAACGCCTTGACGGAGGCGAATCAGAGAGCTCTAGCAGCGGATTTAGCCCCTGAACATTTAAGGGGAACAGTTCTAGGCTCATTTCAAGCGGTCATAAGCTTTCTAACTTTTCTTTCAAGTCTGATAGCTGGTTTAATATGGAGTATCCTCGGAGCCAGTTTTATATTCATATACGGGGCGGTTTTAGCATTCTCAGCTTCAGTGTTACTAACAACTATTAAACGCTGATCCGCAGCTAAAGATGAGAGGTTTCATCCTCCGAGTTCTAGCTGCGTAAATTTTTCAATAAATATATCACTCTCGGCGTAAAGCATCGATTACCTCTAATTTCATGGCTCTATAAGCAGGGTAAGCTGAAGCTGCTAAAGCTATGAGCACACCTGTAACAATCATATAAATTATTATATTAACAGGTATTATAAAAGGGAGTTCGAAGAATAAGTTGGAAGCTGTTGACACTATTCTATTTAAGAAAAGAAACCAAAGATATAGACCGCCGCCTATACCGACAATTAAACCTATCACCGTGATTATAACAGCTTCACAGACCACGAGTTTCAGAACCTGTTTTCTACTCATCCCAATAGCTTTCAGTATCCCAATCTCCTGTCTCCTCTCTGAAACAGCTACAATCATGATTATGCCGATGCCTATAGCTGCTACGATAAACGAGAACCCTACAAAGAAATAGACTACATTTGAGAAGCTTTCTATGATTGAGGAAATTTGATTCTCCCACTCTCTAGCCGATATTAAAGTTAGGCTCTCAAATCTAGGGCTTAAAATATTCTCTAACTCGTTTTTAACTTGAATTTGATCGACTCCGGTTTGAAGCTTTATAAAGAAGACCTCCACGTTTGAAGTACCGATAACATCCTCTAACTGAGATATAGATATATAAGCGCCGTAAATATCTCCGAAGGCTCTTATATTAAACATGTATTGAGGGTAACCGTAGAATTGTTCAACGAGCGCTACTATATTGAAGTCTATCGGTGTGGTTGAACCGTTTATATTTTTAACATTCAATGTTATAGTGTCGCCGACAGTTAAATTTAGAAGATCCGCTGCTTTTTTAGCTAGAATTATTGTTTTATTAACTGATTTAAGAGTGTTAAGAGCGTCTTCGATAGCTGGACCGCTTGCAGTATTTATCCTCGGATAAACATCTAGAAATGAATCAGGGTCTATGAATATTAAGGCTATTTTAAAATCTTCGCCTGTAATTGTACACCAGCTTTCATAGCTTGGTGAAACAGCTTGAACACCCGGTAGCGTGCGCAGCTCAGCTGTGAAATTATAGTTAACCGCCGGGTTCACCTGCATTTTAATATCGCTGCCTGTGAACACGCGGATAACTGTGGAGAATGTCGCTGTAAACGTTACTGCAAGTGAGCTGAAAAATATTACGAATACTATTCCAATCGCCACCATCGTGAACGTGAAAGTTGTCCTAGTTCTGTTACGAGCAATATACCTCTCGATAATAGCTTTAGACTCTTTTAACAACGGTTTAAAAATTGTGGAGACGCCTCTGGAAACATAGTATAGGGATGAACTGAAAAAAATAATTAAACCAGCTGTTATAAGCGCGGTTGAGAGGAGTATAGGAGTGAAGTTGCCTGTTAATATCATACCGCCGCCGAGTAGATACAAGGTAATCGAGCCTGAAATCAAGAGGATTACACCTAGTATAAGGCTTTTTTTAAGCACGTTAACTCTTGCTATCCCTTTCATCTTCGGTCTGAAGGTTTCTAATATTGTGATTCTAGTCGCGGCTATCGCCGGAATATTACCTGCTAATAATACTATAATCATACCTGTTGAAAAGCATGTGATTAACGTTACAGGGTTTAATATAATCGACAATTCTCCTAGAGTGGTGATAGTTGAAATAGCCGCGCCTAGAAAATCTAACATGTATGTGCTTAGAAATATCCCTGTTAATGTGCCTACAGTGGAGCCGATTAAACCGTATAGTAAGGTTTCAATAATAACATAAGAGAAGATTTGTCTAGTGGAGGCGCCTATAGATCTCATTATCCCTAAATCGCGTTTTCTCTCAGAGATATTCATAAGCATAACTACTATAATTAAAACAAATGTGACTATTAACGCGAGTATTGAAAAAATGTTTAAAGCGCCTCTTAAAACTAATATATTAGACTCTGATTTCTCTAAAGCTTCAAGTTTCTGCGAGTAATAGGTGAATTTATCCCCGTATATATTTCTGAGATTATTTATAACTGTTTCAATATTCCTGTAACTGTCAATTTTTAAAACTATTTCAGTAGCCTGATTTTCTAAATGAAATAAGCTTTGTATGAACTCTATGTTTAAAACAATTATGGGAGTTGATTTTTCAACTGAAAACTTACCTTGAAAAACTCCTACGCCGATTATGTGAACTGTCTCATTGACCCCTATTAACGGACTATATAACCCTATATTCTCACCGGATGTAAGATTGAATATTTCAGCTGCAACCTGATTTATTATACAGTTGTTACCGTGAAGTTGATTAACTAAACCGGGCGGTGTTACAGACCCGAATTGGTTGTCTAATATATTATCGATTCCTATTAGTAGAAGTGTATTATTGCCTGTTGAATTAAACCAGAAGGTTTGAAGCGTTGATATTCGCGGAGCGACTGCTTCTACATGAGGGGTATTCAAAAGCTGGCTTAATAAAGATTGATTATATTGAATAGAGTAAAGTGGGTTTGAGCTATTAGAGAGAGTTAAATCAACGTCTCCGAAAGTTGATAATAAGCGAGTGACATACGCGTTTTCAACACCGTCGGCGCCTACATTAGCCCCTGCGAAAACAGCTACACCTATAGTAATACATATTATAATTAACGCCGCCCTTGATTTTCTCTTCTTAACAGTTCGTAGACTAGTTTTCAGTAACCCCAAACGAGATCACACTCAGCTTCCAGGCCGACTCTCCCCTATTAACCGCCCGTCTCTTAGAAATAGTATTCTATCCATCATATTAGCTATATCACTATCATGAGTCACCACGATCAGCCCGATATCACGCTCCTTACAAGAATCTAAAAGAATCTTCATCACCATTCTACCTGTTTTAGAGTCTAAATCGCCTGTAGGCTCATCAGCTAAGATAAGAGAAGGATTATTAACTAAAGCTCTAGCGATAGCGACTCTTTGCTGTTCCCCTCCACTAAGCTCATCTGGGAGATGATTCGCTCTATCGCTTAAACCTACCAGGGATAGAAGAGCCGCGGTTCTTTGAGCTCTCTCCTTTTTTTTAACCCCAGCTATGAGAAGAGGGAGTTCAACATTCTCTTTAGCTGTTAAAACATCAATTAAATTATAGAATTGAAATATGAATCCGATCGTGTGACGTCTTAAATCAACTATCTGCTTACTAGACATTAAGGTGACATCCTGCCCGTTAATTAATATCGACCCTGAAGTTGGTTTATCCAGCAACCCTACTAAGTTTAGAAAAGTTGTCTTACCTGAACCGCTAGGCCCCATAATAGCGGTAGGCTCACCTCGATATATTTTAACGCTAACATTATCTAAGGCTTTAATAACCTGGTCTCCGCGTTTATAGTATCGGGATAAGTTAACAGTCTCCAAGACGACTTTTTTCTCTAATCCTAACTGAGAAGAATCTAATCTATAAGCCAAACAAACTCACCTTCACTCAAGAAGAAAGTAATTAAACGTTAAAGAATTTTATAAAGCCTATTAATATATATTTCTTCTAAAAAACACTCTGTTTTTAACTTCATCGACCGGAAGTCTCTTTAAGATAGGTGTAGAGTGAGATTTAACAATAATTTCTGGGTGTTTATAACTTATTACTATGAGGAAAAAAGGCTTTGTAAGTGAATTACCTCTAGCTTTCGCAGATTACCTGACTTAAACGTTTAGTTCTCGTTGAACCGTGTTTAGAAAACTGGTTACCGGGCTCTAACTTTTCCAGTTTAACCTGAGTCTAATCTAATGAAAAAACATAAAACGCTTCTTTTAATCCCATCCTTCGTCTTCAAAAAATGGTGTTTCACAGATAGCGTTAAAAAATAATAGGAGCCTTTACTATAACGAAAATAAGTATGGTGGGGTCGAAGGGATTTGAACCCTTAACCACTCCTCAAAAGGATTTTTCAAATCCTTTTTACGAGTTTCTCCAGGTACGCTCCAGAATATCTTCATCCGTAAAGTCAGCAGCCGTTTAGGCAGTGTTTCTGGAGCCCGTCGTCCTACCTGGTTAGACCACGACCCCTTTATAGACTAATTTATTATAGGTATAATAAACATTATTTAAAATTTATTTTGCTTAAAAGAATAAGTGGTAGTATCGTTCCGTGATCGAAACGAGAACGGGTGTTTCCTTCCGCCTATGGCCGCCAGCGAACTGGCAGCACTATATGTTCCCGTGGGCTCTCGCACCACAGTACTTATATAGTCGCGCGGAAGCTTAACTTTCACGCGATACTACCATTGACTTGAAAATAATATTTAATATGAATATATAAATTTATTCTTTAGCTAACAGCTTCACCGTCAACTGTGATCTCGCCGCTTCTAATTCTCGTAGATGATATAGGTTTTCCATCGTAAGCTAAAACCATGTCTACAACCACTATTTCAAGAGGGTTCAAACCTTTACTGACTCTAATTTGATTAATCTCCTTGGCGGTTTGAATCGTCTGCTCGGTTACGATTATAGCCTCTATGTTTTTATCTGAGATCGCTGGCCCGTATTTATCTTTTAAAACAATAATCTCGAAATCAGCGTCTTTAAAATGCGCGCGTATGAAATTTAGGATGTTA
Source organism: Candidatus Odinarchaeia archaeon (assembly GCA_029856525.1). GTDB lineage: Archaea > Asgardarchaeota > Odinarchaeia > Odinarchaeales > Odinarchaeaceae > Odinarchaeum. Next base: position 2,178 of record JAHQXC010000043.1, on the reverse strand, counting down.
CGCTTTCTTAGATAAAATGGTTGAATCTCATTCGATAAAGGCTTACACCTACAAAATGAATCGCATGTTACGCCTACTAAAACTTTTTCCCCTATTGAAAACGCTTTGGTTAAAAGAGACTGATGTCCTTTATGAAAATGATCAAATGTACCACCTACTGCAACCAGTTTATACTTCTTTGAAGCCTGAGGGTTATCGGTCATATAAATTGCTCCAGGATTTTAGAATAAGAAAAAACAGTAAGAGTGCTGGAGTGTGAGAACACCCTCTCGTTTTCGCAAGATTTTCGCGGTTAATTGAGATATAGTTCACGATCACAGCCCTAGCCTGGATTAAAAGTTTACTCCTCGAAGATTTCACAGGATTATGCCGGTCCAGGTAGTCTCCTCTCAGAAAGGAGTGTAACATGAAGTTATAATGTAAACACGTCTTTATAAGAGTGACAGCTATCATCTCCACTGGGAGGTTTAAGCCTTAGAAACTTTTACTCTTCTGCTCTTCTATAGTATATATAGACTTAATATACGCGATTCCGTCACAGTCCTTACATTTACCTATTTCTTTGAATATATAATCGCCTTTTCTAAACTCTCTTATCTCAGAGAAACCGCACTTATCACATTTAATAACCGTCATCGTGTTCACAGGTTTCATTAAAGGGGGAATAGGTCTAACACCTACGTTAAACAGTGTGGTTACGAAGGAGAAGAGTAGAAACCCCATTATAATATAAAGGAAGTTGTTTAAGGTGATACCTAAATACATAAGATAAGCTGCACCGGCAGCCATAGCTACACCTAGGATAATCGCAATTATCCTGGCGAGCTTACTCGGTTTATTTTCAGATCCTTCACTACTCATTTCATACACCAACCCCTATAGTGTTACCTATACCAGCCACTATAATCATGTCACCCGGTTTAGTACGCTCTGTAATTGCTGCTTTAACCCTGTTAACAACGTTATCAACAGCTTCAGCTAATTCCTTTTTAAGAGAGGTGACGGCTTCTTCAATGGTTTCTTTAACGATTATAGCATCTAAAGGTATATTGTAAACTACGCCTGCATCCTCCATTTTAAATTTTTCAACCCCTGGGCCTCCTATAGCCGCACCTACACCTTCAGCTATTTCCGCGGATTTTTCACCTTCAAGTCTTAAAGCAGCATCAATTGTTATAATTCGGCTTATATTACCCTTATTCTCTTCAACTAATCTTTTAATAGCCTCCCCAGGTTTACCCACCGTGCCACCGGGTCCCTGAGCTCTGACGAGGAAAAGCTTACGATTCTCGTAGTCTAATTCGTAAACCATTGTATCCTTAACATAGTTTAAGATCTCTTTCACAGGTTTCCCTGACCGCTTATATTCTTTAGCTAACGCTGTTACAACAAACGGGCCTATTGAATCACCTATAGGTTTACCGTCAGCGAAAGCTCTTAAAGCTTCAAAATAAGCGCTAGCGATTCTCATTATCTCGCTTAACTGCATCTGCAATTGAACAATGAAAATATAGCTCTTAGATTTTTTAGCTAGAAGATAGTAATGGCGGACTACTTTAAATATGAAGTAAACGGCTTGAGCGGCCTCCAGCAGGTTTTCAATATTCTGAATTTCAGACTCAGGAGCTGTAGGAGCTAGTTGTCGAACTTGCATTTCAAATCGATTATCTCTAACATCTAAGATATGTTCAAGTCTCTTCAACACGCCAGCGGGATCCTTATCAACAGGTTCGATAGTAAAGAATTCGAGAAAGTTATTCACAGCATTCGTCGGATCTATATCGCATTTACAAACCTCTTTTATAGTGTTAACGGTTATAGACTTCCCTTTAGAAGAATACATCTCTAACTTAGATAAAGCCGCCTCCACCTGCTTGCTCATAGCCCAGAATTGAATCCTCTGAGCGAAGATAATATATATGAAGAAGAATACGTAAATCAGTATTGAAAGTATTGAACTTATATCGTTTCCAAAATTAAATTGCATTTAAGACTACACCTCGAAATAGAAGAGTACCAGCCTTTCAATAATTTATTAACTTCGATTAACCCTTCCTATAATTTAACATAAAAACAGATATACGACTTTTTAATAAACCTTTCGTAAGAAGCCTATTTCAACGCTGAAACTGCGCTCGCAAGTAGAGGGCCCGCCTTTGGAGTGAATTCCCTCTGCCC
>JAHQXC010000042.1 GCA_029856525.1 Candidatus Odinarchaeia archaeon | reverse complement strand
AAAGTGAGTTTAATTTAACAAGCATTTCATCCAGTCTATTAGATAACTCCACGGTTAAAGCCGCGTTCATATCTATTATTTTCTCCATCTCCTCGTGGAATTCTTTAAAATAAGCGCTCATACGCTCGGTGAATTCTGATTGAATTCTTTTAAAAGTGTTATCTGAGGTATTGTATAATTCCTCTACTTTTATTTTAATATTGTTTTGAGCTTCGATTAAACCTTTGAGGTTTTCGTTTAAGCTCTCATATTTTTCACTTAATTGAGCGAGCTCAGAGTGATTTTTTTCAAATATTTTATCTAATTCTTCTTTTAGTAGACTTTGAAAATTCTCTATTAGATTATTTATAATATCAGTCAGATTACCGGCTATCTTCTCTGAAAAACTAATTTTATCGGTCAAACAGTCCACCTTTAATTAACTAGATTTTTATTATTTTTATACTGAAGGTATTTAATTAATTTTTACTTTTTATAGATTTTTCCGAGAATTATCAACGTCACCTATTCGCTACCCGTTAATGCGGGTAATTTATTGAAAAATTTAGTGATTATAATTTATCATGTTAATGGTTTTACAGGTGTAATAAGAAAAGAGCATTCTGAGTCATTTTTTGAAAGATTCGATGTGTGAATTATATTCGACTTCAATTTTAAAGTCTCTTCTAAAAGTTTCGCATAATAATTTTCATGGACTAGGCATATTATAGGAGAGAATTCGGTAGATATTTTTTTGAAAACACACGAGTAGATTTTTATCTCCAATGAGTTATCGTGCACGGTAACGTCATAGGGGATGTTCTCACTTTCTAAGTCCTTGCTGATGACTACAGCTAAGTCGCTTATAGAGTTTATTTTTATATTATGGTTTTTTAATTCAAATGCTTTTTCAACAGCCATCTGGACTCCTATCTCAGCTAATAGCTGCTGGAGGTCTACTTCGTTTTTAGATTTTAAACTGGAGATGAGATAAGATAAGAGTAGATCATATTTTCTAGGAGGATAGTTTATTTCGAACGATTTTAGAATTATATATGTTTTAGGCGGTCTACCTCTATCTTTCGATTCAGAGATTTTCTGCTCCCCGATTATTCCATGTGCGATTAACTCTTCTATAATATTCTTAATAGCAGTGTAGCTTGAACCCGTCTTCTTCATTATCCGTGGGATGGTGTTATCTCTATTATTGGATATACAATTTAATATTTGAACAGTTAACTTCCATTTAGAGAATAGCTGTGAAGGAATTATTTTCTCAGGTTTCATTAAAATCATATCCGAGATTAATATTTAAGTGTGAAGGCTATTTCTAATATTTTTTTATATAGAAAAATATTTAAAAATATATTTACGAGCTAATAGTCTCAATATTAGCATGTCTGGCTTTAATCTCCTCCTCAGTTAAGTTTAATTTCTCAATTAAAGTAGCGATAACACCTTCAAGAAACATCATCAAAGTTAATTCAAACATAGAGCCTAAAGGACTCAGCGGCGCGTGTATACCAGTCAACTGTCTAGCATCCCATTTTATTGTTTCAATTTTAGCACCGTTCAAAACAGCGGATTTATCAGCTTCCATATCCTTAGTGCGTCCTTTAACAATCACTAAAATATCCGCCAACTTAGCTAAAGGAGACTCAGGGTTACTTGTGATCGCTATCACCCTGGTTCCTATTCTCTTAGCGATAGAAGCTGTGTCAACTGTGAAATCAGTTTTACCAGAGCCGGAGATAGTTATAACACAGTCTCTTTTAGTAGCGCTCGGGACAATCGTCTCCCCGAGAATCACCACGTCGAAGCCTAAATGATAGAGTCTCATTGCGAAAGCTTTAGCCATTAAACCTGTTCTACCTGTTCCAGCTACGAATATCCTACCCCCTTTAGCCTTAGTATATATTATTTCATTAACCATTCTCTCAATTTGATCGTTATCGATATCTTTAATGTTATGTTCGATGATATCTAGAAAGGAGACAATCGCTTTCTTAGTAGATGATACTTCTTCACCGGTCATTAACACACCCCTTTTAGTCAAATAACTTTTAAAAGGCTAGTATATAAAAACTCATTGGCCGCGTTTAGATAAAGAGATTTTACCGTCAACCACCTCGAAAACTCTATTAGCGAATTTGAGAAGATTCTCATCATGCGTGACGACGACGATCGTTGTTTTATCGTTAGCGTTTATTTTCTTAAGCAGATTCATTATTTCTAAACCAGTCTTAGAGTCTAGGTTACCGGTCGGCTCATCAGCGAATAGAATTTTAGGCCGTGTAATTAGAGCGCGGGCTATAGCAGTCCGCTGCTGCTCCCCGCCTGAGAGCTGTCTAGGCAGATGATCTTTCCTATCGATCATATCAACTTCTCTGAGCACTGAGATAGCAAGCTCCTCGATTTTCTTAGATTTCATATCAGTCGGCCACAACGGGGAGGAAACGTTCTCAATAACTGTTAAATCAGGGATTAAATTAAAGTCTTGGAATATAAAACCGATTTTCTCCCTTCTAATCTTAGGGAATATTCTCTCATCGAGCTCTCTTGTATCCGAGCCGTCTAATATTACTCTACCGCTCGTAGGCTGGTCTAAACCGCTTAAAACGTTGAGTAGAGTAGTTTTACCGCTGCCGCTCGGTCCGAAAAAGCAGACGCGCTCGCCTTCATATATTTCCAAGTTCACTTTTACTAGGGCTTTAACTATCTCCCGTCCCCGTCTATATTCTTTAGACACGTTTTCAGCTATTATAATAGGAACTTTCTGCGTCATTTCAACCACTTCAACCTTTTAAAGCAACTATAGGTCTAACTTTAAGCGTCCTCCAGTAGGCTAGAATAATACCCGGTATCTGCGCTATTATCACAACTAGTAGAGATAAACCTAAAGCTGGACCCGAGAAAACGAATTGAATTAATATATCTTCGAAATATGTGCTCACACCGAGAATATGAATATCGATCTCCAAGGTTAAAACATAGCCTAGAAGAGAGACGAATAAGATTTCGCCGATAAGTAAAAGTAGAATGTTAGAGTTACCCCACCCGATACATTTCAGTGTGGCGATCTGCGCCTTCCTAAACTGGGATAGAATAAAACCGTACACTGTAGCTATAATAAGACCGCCTATAATACCGAGGGTGACTAGAAAAGTGTCTCCGAGTTGAATTGTGAAAGCAACCCACCATGAGAGAATACAGTAAAATAGAACAGCTGGTATAAATCGTTTTTTAACGCGAGTAGACATTAAAATTGATTTTTTAAGTATTCTAAAATTTCCCATAATAAACCCGCTTTATTTAAATTCTTCTAATATCATATAGTGTATAGTAAAAAATAATATATATGAGCATATAAAAGTATTTTAAAATTAAACCTGTTTTTAAAGAGGTCTATGAAATTGAGTGAAGCTGATAAAATAGATGAAAGATTATCTATTCTAAGAGAGAGCTTATTCAACTTTTATACTATGATATTTTCTAAGATGGTTGCGAAATATGGAGGGGATGCAGCTCAACTTCTATCTAAAGAGAAAGATGAAGTTTTTGAAAAAGTTTTAAACCAGATTAAAATATATGATGAAGGCGAGGGGCGTGAAGGCATTATAAAATTCTATGAAAAATACATGCCGCTTTTCGGATTCAAAGTTAATGTGAAAAGTTTAAGCGATGATGTTATCAGCGTTAAAGTGACTAAGTGCCCTATAATGGATATAGGTGAGAGTGTTTCACCTAACCCTTTATGCAGGCTTATATGTTTACCGGGTTCAAAGGTTATAGCGGATGTTTTCAATCCTGGTTTCGTGATAGAGATATTGGAGAGTAAATGGGAGGGGGAGGAGGCTTGCAAAATTCACGTTAAACAGCCGCCTCAAATGATGAGTATAGAAGAAGTCCTTGATAAGATTACAGATTTAAAACCTTATAACTGCCCTTACAGGAATATAGACACACCGTGTGTGTTTTGCGAGGAAGTTGAATGCGATAAGTGCGATTACGAGGAGTATAGTTTAGCTAATGGTTTAGCTAAAAAATGTGTGAATTCAGCGATTCTCTCTTTAAATCTACCGGTAAAAGATGAATTAGACACGTATATTATTAGAAAGCTTACCCGCGGCTTCGGAGAGGAGGGTGTTTTCCGAGTGATGGCGAAACCGGAACAGGGATACCATCTCTCTTTTTTCTTCATGTCGAAGACCGGTGAAAGAAAAGATAAAGTTAAAGAGGTAATGTTAAATCTTCTAGAGAATATTAAAGGCGTGCTAGCTGAAGGCCGTGTAGTAATAAATAACTGGGTTGATAAGAAGAGAAGCGAGTTTGTGAAAATATTTAAAGAAGAGGGGAAGATCCCGAGCCGGATAACTAGGATACTCGAATGCCCTTATTGCTCGACTAAAATAAAATTCACTATGGATTCAACATACTTTGAAAATATTAACAGCTATCCTATACCCTTCTCAATACAGCATGGAGATCACAGTTTTAAAATATATTTAGACGAGGATTTAAACCTGGTTAAAGTGGAGAAAACTTAACTTTACCGTTTAGAGAAGCTATTCGCCGCTTCCACCATATTCGCCAGCTTATTATAAGCGGCTTCAACTGATAAAAGTCTTAGACCGCAGTCAGGATGAACTATAAAATTATTAGAGTTTAATATAGAAGAAGCTTTAGCTAAAATCATTTTAATAGCGTTCACAGATTCCACGCTACTACTCTGCGTGTTCACGCACCCCACTCCCAAAATTTTATCATATCTATCTAAATCATCTCTATTAATAACCGTGAAATTACTAGGAGAAGCCGCGAACTCTAAGCTTAAAACATTCACACCTTGTATTGAGACAAGCTTATGGAAGACTTTTCTAATATCACCGCACACGTGAAGTCCAACAGGCACCTTAACTTTTTCCGTAATTATTTTAATAGCTAACGCTCCTAATTCGATAGGCGCCCCCACGGAATAGAATGGTTCATCTATTTGCAGAAAAGCCGCGCCGCTTTTCAATAAAAGCTCAGCCTCTCTTTTAAGAGCTTCACCTAAATCTACGTAAAGTTTTTGATCTAAGAATCCATTGTAAGGGGAGGATTTATCGATTTTAGCTGAAGCGACTAAAGTCACAGGCCCTGTTATAATAGCTTTAAGAAAACACCCTTTTTTTAAAAGACTGTGAGCGTATACTAAATCTTCAAGTATAGGCGACTTGTCAGGTGGAGTGATCTTATCCACTATTTTAGACTGTTTATCTTGAATCATAAACCCTGGTATGTGATCTGTGAAATAAGTGATCATGTCTCTACGCGTCTGACCGTCGCTTATCAATTCTACACCGGCTTTCAACTGCTGTTCAACCGCGTTTTTAATCGCGGCTAAACCAGTTAACCCGTTAACAGGGTGGCTTCCAATCACGGTTTTCAATAAAGGCTTTAATTCTCCTATCAAAGCAATCAACCCGTATATTTAGTTAAAACGTTTATAGAGTGTTCAAACTAAAGCTATAATTGGACTTCTAGAAGAGGACTGTTAACAACCAGGCTTTCACAGTCAGCTTCCAGTCTTACCGAGTATTTCACACCTAGCAGAGATGAGTATACGCTGCAAGTATTATAAAGTTTTCCGGCTATCATATCGATTCGATTAGAAGGAGACGTTCAAAGGCGAGCTGAAACTTTCACCATTCATCCAGATATGAATATATTTTACAATCCCGGTTTCTATAATTTTATGTGACGAGCATAATTATAGATATTAAGGCTAATACCATGCTAAATATTATTTTAAGTTTTTTCTGAGGTAATTTTAAGGCTACACGGGTTCCAAGTTGAGAGCCTATTATTAAACCTATTATTACGGGTATAGCTATGGAAAAATTAATCAGATTGTAAAGAGCATATCCCGCTGTGGCTGATATAGATGTTAAAGTTATCATTAAAAAAGCCGTGCCGACGGAGATAATCATAGGCACCCCGCATACAAGGTTTAGAAACGGAACCTTCATCGTTCCACCTGCTACACCTATCAACCCTACTATTAACCCTATGATAAAAGAGGCGATTATAGTTAGAGGAATATTGATAACAGCGGTTCTCCTCTCGTTTTTATAAGTATATTCTCTGATCCATAAATATTTTTTTACCGTTGGCTTCGGAATATTACATTTCTCTTTACTAATATCAGATTTAGAATGATTAGATAACACCATATACCCGGATATTGTAAACATAGCGGCGACGAATATATATGTCAAAATCTCCGTAGGGATTAAAATCGATATGTGAGGTGCTAAGAATGCCCCTGGAATAGTGGCTGCCTCCATTAGTAATGCTAGCTTAAAATCTACTACTCTATTTTTAAAGTAAACTATTAGAGAAGATAAACCGATGAATAGAGAGCTGAACACCATTGTTGCGATAGCTACATGTATATCTAAATTTAAAAAAATAACCAGTATTGGGATGAAAAGAGAGTTTCCGCCTATCCCGATCATCGAGGAGACGACTCCTATTGAAATAGCTGTTAGAAAAATCGAGAATGAGATAAGCGGATCCATGTTTAAAACTGAAAAATAAATAGTATAAAAGTATTATTTAATCTATTAATGATTATGAGAGAGATAATAATTAAACTGTTTAAAGGAGTTAAAACCGGGATAACCCCGCTTCAAATAGAGATCGGAGACACTTTTCTCGAAAATATTTACAGCGATATCGTCACCGTATCAGGTAGAATTAATAGATTCGAAGATTTTTACGTGCACGGTGGGCCATTTAGCAGAGTTACAAGTAGGTTAAACTGGGCTAATAAAATAAACATTAACAGTTATCAATGGCCTTCTAAAGAAGAGCTTTTAGAGGAGTTTAATAAGAGAATCAGCGTGTTTAAAAATCTGCTAGCAGAGACAGACCGGTTTAGAATGCTGAAAATGATAGGTCCCACTGAGACAGCGGAGGCTTTTTGCGCTAGTGAAAATTTAAATAAGGAACAGTTAGCGCATAGCTTCGAATACGCTTACCTCTGTTTGGTGAATACTTGTGCAGCTGAGGAAATTCATAATAAGCTTACAGAATATATCATTTATATTTTGAAGAATTCAAGATTCATCAAATTTTTCGACGCTGTTAGAATCGCTGACGATGTATTCGACTACCATGGTCTCTTATACCCGGTTGAATTTATAAATAAAGTTTGGAGAGAAAACCATAGGAGAATCAGCTCGACTATAAAATCTAAAGGGTTATATGCTATTCTGCATACGGATGGAAACCCATGGAAAGAAGTAGACTTCATTGAGAAGAATTACGACGGTATACACCCGCTTGACTTAATTCCTAAGAATTCTTATAGTGAATTAGTAGAATGGTTGAATTTAATTAATAGATTTGTAAAAGATAAAAGATTCGTCTTTTTCACAGGTTTACCGATAAACTTTCTATACGGTGATGAAGAGAAATTTAAAATTTTAAAAGATTTTTTGATAAAAGACATCCATGTTCTTAAAAATTATAGCTTCATTTTAAGTACAACTCACAGACCCTACAGCATTGTAGATATTCAATCTGAGAAAATAAAAAATAGGTATATAGAGATTAAAAAAATAAGAGATTTATATTTAAGAACCGCTCATTAAAACTTTTATAGGGATACTCTGAGATTCACCGGATGGTAGTGTCCTAGTCACCATGATAGGGAGTATTAAATTTTTAAGCTCCTCTTCAGCTATTTGAATAGGATCCATTTTACCCTGAAAGTCTATGAGTATAGGCGCGCCCATGGATATCTGTAAGGCTCGTGCGCCTATGATTCGACTACGCTCATATCTAGTGAGAACTGGAGGACCGATCTTAATGACAAACTCTGTTTCACCTATTTTTTTCACAGCTGGTTTCTTAGCCACTCTTTTTTTAGGGGTTGAAGAGTTTTCAGACATATTATTAATATTCGTCACTGCTTTCAGCTCCTGAAGGGCTTGGCGGTTTAGGCGATGTAGATTTACCTGCAGCGATGATATCATCTATTCTTAATATCATCTGCGCTGCTTCACTAGCTGATTTAATCGCCTGTTTCTTAACTGATGATGGTTCCCAAATATTAAGTTTATCCATGTCAGCGACTCCGCCGTCTAGAATGTTGACGCCAGCCCATTTACGACCGTTTTCATGAGCAGCCTTCAACTGGACTAATATGTCCACAGGGTCTAAGCCAGCGTTCTCAGCTAGTGTCCTAGGTATTGATTCAACAGCCTCCGCGAATTTTATAACTGCAAGCTGTTCTCTACCGCTTAAAGTCTCAGCGTAGTCTCTAAGAGCCTTCGCGATCTCCACTTCAGGAGCCCCCCCACCGGCGACTACCTTTGACTCAAGTAGAATATTTCTCACAACACATAAAGCGTCGTGGAAGGCTCGCTCCGCCTCGTTTACAACCATTTCACTAGCCCCTCTGATGAGGACGCTGACAGACTTCGGATTCTTACATCCTTCAACGAAGACCATCTGCTCATCGCCGACCTTCTTCTCGTAGACGACCTCAGCTTCACCTAGGTCTTTAGCTGTTATATCCTCAACGTTTGTTACTATAGATCCGCCTGTGGCTTTTGCAAGCTTATCCATATCAGATTTCTTTACACGTCTCACTGCTAAAATACCGGCTTTAGCGAGATAGTGCTGCGCTAAATCATCTATACCTTTTTGAGTGATCACTACGTTAGCACCTGCCGCCTTGATTTTTTCAACCATGTTCTTAAGGATATTCTGCTCTTCTTCGAGGAAAGCCTGCATTTGCTCTACTTGCGTGATATTAATTTTAGCGTCGAATTCGGTTTTCTCGACTTCCAGCGCACCGTCCAGTAACGCGATCTTAGCGTTTTTCACTTTTTTCGGCATCGCGTGGTGAACTACTTCTTTATCAAGTAGAACGCCGTTAATTAGCAAAGTGTCTTCTATGCTACCGCCCTCCTTCTTCTCCACTTTCACGTTATCGATGTCAACTCTGAGCTCGTCGCCGACTTTTTCAACAACAGATTTCACAGCTTTAACCGCTAAATCAGCTAAGAACTCTCTGGCTCCGCTGACGACTTTAGTAGCCATGGCGGTGATAGCCACGTTTTTCAAAACTTGATCATCGTCTGGGCTTACATCTATAGAGATCTCATCAATTATTTTAAGAGCTTTATCTGTAGCTTTTCTGTAACCTGAAACTATAATCGTCGGGTGGATATTTTTATCTAATAATTCTTCAGCTTTCTTCAAAAGTTCACCGGCTAATACAACCGCTGTTGTTGTACCGTCGCCGACCTCTTGATCCTGGGTTTTAGCTACTTCAACCATCATTTTAGCAGCCGGATGCTGGACATCCATTTCTTTTAGTATAGTAGCTCCATCGTTTGTGATTGTAACATCACCTAGGCTATCCACTAGCATTTTATCCATTCCACGGGGGCCTAGAGAGGTTCTAACGGCTTCAGCTATAACTTTAGCAGCGGTTATATTAGCTCTTTGAGCTTCTCTACCTTTAGTTCTACTTGTGCCTTCCTTAAGGATAAGTATCGGAGTTCCGCCTAATTGCCCTACCTCAGCCATAGATAACACCTCGAGCTTTCAAAATTCAGTGTTAAAATTTGAGTGAATAGTATTTATACTTCTATATAAATTTTACGATAAAGAATAAAGTAAAAATATTAAAATCATAGAAATTAAAGCAGATTAATATGAGTTTTGAAAAATAAACGGCAGGCGAGTCTTATAAAAATCGAAGTAATAAATTATAATAACAAAGAGTTTTTTGAAAAAAAATTACAGGATCCAGAGGAGCTACAATTATATAGAAAGAACACCACAGTGGCGTGGATAAACATTAACACGGTGAATGATAGGGAATTGAATAATTACATAGGCAAACTTTACGGAATACACCCCCTTATAATAGAAGATATAAGTCACATAGATCAACGCCCAAAAATAGACGTCTTTGAAAACTATGTTTACATAATAGTAAAAATGTTTCAATATAATTCAGAGAAAGATGAAATACATATTGAACAGGTAAGCTTCATTCTAGGTAAAGACTATGTGATTTCATTTCAGGAAAAGGAAGGAGACGTATTCGAGATTGTAAGGGAGGCGATTAGACAGGATAAGGGTTTAATAAGAGGTATGGGCGCTGACTTCTTACTCTCATCTCTGATAGATTCAATCGTAGATAATTATTTTGATATATGTGATATACTTGAAGAGAAAATTGAACGAATAGATGAGGAATTGATATCCAAACCCTCTCAGACAACGATTAATGAAATTAACAGGCTAAAAAGAGAGATAATATTTATAAGAAAAGCTGTATGGCCTCTACGAGAAGTAATTAACGTGTTATTGAGAATAGGAGCGCCTTTCATATCCCAGAAAACTATAATTTACTTGAGAGACGTCTACGATCATATTATTCAAATAATAGATTTAATCGAAACATTACAAGAAATATTATCGGGTATGGTTGATATTTATCTTTCAAGTATAAGTAATAGAACAAATGAAGTTATGAAAATATTAACTATAATAGCTACCATATTCATACCTTTAACGTTTATCGCAGGCGTCTATGGCATGAATTTTAAATTCATGCCGGAACTAGAGTTTATATGGGGTTATCCGCTGGTGGTACTCGTGATGATCACGGTAAGCATTATCATGCTACTTTATTTTAGAAGAAAAAAATGGATTTAACTGATGAAATATGCCTCATGTCTTTAATCCTAAAAATATTAAAATTCTTGAAGACGTTGAAAGAGAGAGTTTCCTTTCAACTAAAATTTTCGTAAATATAATAAAAGAAGTATTAGGAGAGGAAAAAAGGAAAACAGCTTGCGAAATAGGGGCTGGAGCAGGGTATTTTACGATTCCTTTAGCGAAATTATTTAAAAAAGTTTACGCTACAGAGCTAAACGGGGAAATACT
>JAHQXC010000110.1 GCA_029856525.1 Candidatus Odinarchaeia archaeon | reverse complement strand
CCTGCGACGATAACGTATACTATATCTTCACCTACAGTTAACTCGCCTTCGAAATGATATATTAGAACACTGCGCACACCAGGTCTCTCAGATAGCTCCCGCGCGATCCTGTTAAGAGAAGCTGAAGCTGCATCCCTCCAAGCTTCAACATAGAGTTTTCTAACAGGTTTACCTGTCTTCGAAGTAGGTCTGACAACGCCTATAAACGAGGCGATCGCGCCTGCGCCGGTTAAACCCTTCTCTTTAACTATTTTAAGAGCTGTTTCAAAAGATAACTCTCCTTTTCTAACAATTCTACCCTCATACATTTAAATCAACCTGTAAAGTTGTTAAAATAATGCGAGAATACAGGAGAATACGGCTAAAAAAACAGTTAACCCAATCCAGTTATAGAATATCCTCCTCTTATCTTCACTCGACTTCTTAACGTCACCTTGATAGAAGCGGACGCCTAAAGTGAGAGCGAATTCAACGATCGCGAATATTATTAAAGGTATCGCAGTCTGCTTTGAAAGAGCGTCTAGTAAAGTAAGCCCGCCGACTATTAAACCGAATAAGATTACAATTATACACGTATACTGGTATAAACTGTTTAAAAACGAGTCTAAGTTTTTCAAAGCCATATTAATCAACTTTTCTTAAAGATATTTAAATGTTATAAATTTATTTATAACATAGTGGCTTAAAAAGTAGTATAACCTGTTATAAGAGATGGTTTAATTTGAAACCTGAATCCTTTCAGAATAGTCTAATAAAATATTTAGCAGAGTTATATGGGAATCCTGTTAAAATATTATATCTCGGCCCGATTAATAAGAAGGAGGCCTCCTCTGAGGGTTTAAAAGAGTTCGGATACGGTAAAACACTATTAGTGGAGTTTGAAGTGAACGGAGAGTTTAAAAGCCTTGTTTTATCCTCTATGACCGAGAACATATTCGGCCACCAGCATTTCTCAGATCGAGCTCAAGCTTTGCTATTAGCCCACTCATGTTTTAACAAGCTTCCTAAACATGTTAGATCAGTGGATGTAGGCGCCTTCACGAAGAGAGGTATGATCTCACTAGGCGACGCTGAAGAATTCTTCATAGTAACTGAGAAAGTTGAGGGACAGCTCTACTACCTAGACTTAGAGCGGCTTAAATCAACGAGGATGTTAACGAAGCTTGATGAAGATAGAGTTAACGTTTTAGCAGACTACCTGGCTTCAATACATAAAGTGAAAGGAGGGGATCCTTCACTCTATGTTAGGAGGATAAGAGATTTAATAGGCCACGGAGAATGCCTTATGGGTTTAACAGACAGCTATCCTCCTAACCTTGATTTCACAACGCTAGATGAGTTGAAAGAAATAGAGAAGAAGTGCGTGGACTACAGGTATAAGATTAAGTTTAAAACGAGTAGATTATGCCAGGTTCACGGAGACTTCCACCCCTGGAATATACTATTCAGAGAAGGCGTGGATTTCACGGTGATCGATAGGAGTAGAGGTGAATGGGGGGAGGCTGCTGACGATCTAGCTAGCATAACAATCAACTACTTATTTTACGCGCTTCAATCAGAGGGGAGAGTTAAAGGACCTTTCCTGAAGCTCTTCAACCTCTTCTGGGATAGGTATCTGAACGCAACCGGCGACGAGGAGATTCTCACAGTTATAGCGCCGTTCTACGCTTGGAGGGGTCTTGTAGTAGCCTCACCTATCTGGTATCCGAAGCTGGAGAACACTATTAGACGGAAAATATTCACGTTCATCCATAATATTCTAGAAAGCGACCGGCTTACGTTGAAAGATGTACCGTCAATGTTCGAAGAGGTGGAGGGATGATTGTTAAACCATTCGCGGTTTGGATAACCGGTTTACCTGGATCAGGGAAATCCGTAGTCTCTGAAAGACTTAGAAAGCTTTTAGAAGACGCTGGAGTAAAAGTTGAAATACTTAGAATGGATGAAATGCGCAGGCTGGTTACACCTAACCCTAAGTATACTGACGAGGAGAGACAGATACTCTACAATGCGATCTCATATCTGGCGATGATATTAACTAGAAATAATATAAGCGTGATAATAGACGCTACAGGGAATCTTAGAAGATACCGGGAGCTGGCTAGAAGAATCATCCCGAATTTCATGGAAGCATATGTTAAATGCCCGTTGAATCTCGCTATTAAAAGAGAGAGTGAAAGAAAGAACACTCTCTCAGCGCCGGCTAACATATATGAGGGAGCTAAAACAGGTAGAAGTAGAAATGTACCGGGTGTTCAAGCCCCATACGAGGAGCCGGTTAACCCTGAAATAATAGTTGAATCAGATAAGCTGAGCGTGGATGAAGAGGCGAACCTAATATTCAAGAAGATAATAGAGCTTTTCTCAGTCTAGGAGGTTTATATGACAGGTTATCTTAAACTTTTAAAGAAGATCAGCGGTGAAATCAGGGAGAGCGTTATTAGAATACTGGAGGAGGAGCCTAGCGTATTCTCTGAGAGGCTTGGTTTAAACCCGAGCATGCAGTTCACTCGTAGAATTGATAAAATAGCTGAAGACGCCGCTGTTAAAATAATAGAAGAAGAGAATATCCCAACATATCTGATAAGCGAAGAGCTCGGAGAGAAGGTAATAGGGGAGGGGGAGCCTGAAATATTCATAGTAGTTGATCCTGTAGATGGAACTAAAAACGCGATTAACCGTATACCCTTCTTCTCAACTTCTCTAGCGTTAGGCGAATACGAGGATGAAATTCACGCTGGAAGCGTGATCGTAGGCCTCGTCAAAGACATATATAATAATGTAACCTTCTACGCGGAGCGGGGGAGGGGTGCCTACGAAGACGGTGAAAGAATTAATACAAGCAGCGTTACGAAAACAGAGAATAGTTTAATAAGCCTTTACGCTTACCGCGCGAACATAGATTATGAAAAATATATTAGAATTAC
>JAHQXC010000109.1 GCA_029856525.1 Candidatus Odinarchaeia archaeon | reverse complement strand
ATATTAAAGTATTGAATTCATAAATCGCCACTTTTATCAAAGAGTAATGGTTTTAATTATCCGAGAATATATAAAAATTGTGTTGCCTTAGCGAATGATACTCAAATGGTAAACTGCATAGAATTGGCCAGAAAACCTTAAGTAATTAACAGAAGTTGTGGCTCATTCTTGTTCAAAGGATCGTAAACCAACTCCGGTATTTCATTATCTAGTTCACTATCTTTATTTTTTAAAAACCCAAAATAAGCTTTAGCTTTCTCTACAATAGATAAGGATAAAGTTAACATTTTCCTTCTAAGCCTTCTTTGTAATTGTAACAAGCTCACCTAAAGTATCGTAATATGAAGTTATTTCTTTATCCAAAAATATTATCTTGTTTTTTAAAGGTTTTAGTATTTGAGAATGGGAGATGATTGTATGATCCGGTTAAAAAGGGTTTACGATTCAGTGCCAGATGAAGATGGGTTTAGAATTCTTGTAGATGGGCTTGTGGCGGGGGGCTATCTCGTGAAAGCGCCAAGATTGATTTATTTTTAAAGGATGGTGAGCCTAGTGCTGAGTTGCGGAAATGTCTTCGTAACTGTCCGAGTGGAGGGATTAGTTTAAAAAGAGGTATATATTTTGAAATTGGAAGGTAAAAGACAACTTCTTAGCGAGATTAAACGGATTGAAAGGGAGGTGAAAATGGTAACACTTCTTTATGCAGCGGAGGATAGGGAGCGGAATAATTGGGTTATTCTGAAAACTATGTGTGAAACAGTCGTTTAATTATCTCCATCAGATAGGATGGAATATATTAATTTTAGCTGTTTTCAACTCTTTCTTTAAGGTAACTGTTATTAATGTTTTCGTATTATAATGGTTTTTAGGTTTCTACGCCGGGTGTTTGTGAAGTTGCGTCAATGTGATAGGTATTTTAGTTTGAAGGGTAGGGTTTTAGGCCAGTTTTTCACGCCTAGTGTGGTTTCGGATTTTATTGTTTCCTTTGCTTCTCTTCATTTAAAGGATAGGGGGTCTGCTTGTGACCCTGCTTGCGGTGACGGTGTCTTCTTGAATTCTATGGTTAAATACGGGTTTAGTGAAGTTGTTGGTGTGGATGTTGACGGGGAGTGTTTGGATGCGTTGCCTGAGTTTATTAAGAGGCGTGTTGTTTTAAATGTTGGAGATGCGCTTCAAAGAGGGGTTGTTAAATCGCTTAGAGAAGGTTATTTCGATCTGGTTGCAGGTAACCCTCCTTTCAGCGCCAAGTACGGTAGGGTTACTGATAGAAGTGTTTTATCCTGTTATTGTTTGGGTGGAGGCGCGCGGTCTCAGGCTTTGGAGGTTTTATTTTTAGAGCGTTTTATTCAACTGGCTAGGGTGGGCGGGGTTATCGGGGTTATTCTCCCTGACGGTGTTCTTCTTAATTTAAATTATAGACGGGTTAGAGAGTTTATATTGAATGCTTGCAGGGTGCTGGCTGTGATCTCTCTTCCCAGGTTGATTTTCAACGGTGTGAGTAGAACTGTTTCTAAGACATCTATTCTATTTTTGATGAAGGAGGGTGGCGGCGGTGGCTCGGTGTTTGCAGCTGATGTTAGAGATTTAGATGAGCTGCCCGCTGTTCTAGAATCTTATAAGCTTCGCAGGCAGGGATTGTTTTCCCGCTGGACCTCTATTACACCTGATTCTTTTCACCCGAAGACTTATCTTTTAAACAGTGAATTAGATTTCAGGTTTCCTACGGTTAAGCTTAAAGATTTAATAGGGGAGGTGTTCTGCGGTTTAACTGTTTACGGGGAGAGGAGGCGGTTTACTGATAGCGGTCTCCGCTTCATATCAGCTAAGACTGTGACAAGGCTTGGTTTAGATTTTACTAGGGATAGTCGAAGATATATTGAAGCCGGCGGGTGTATGGATAAGGTTAAAGCGCATGTCAGGGTTGGAGATGTTTTATTTGTAAGGGTTGGTGTAGGCTGTATAGGCCGCGCGGCTGTCGTCGTCGACGAAGAGGATTTAGGGGTGGCGGATGACTGGATTTATATTATAAGGACTAGTAGACGGCTTTCACCCTATTATTTAACGGTTTTCTTACAGTCAGAGTATGGTAGAATCCAGTTGGAGAAGGCTATGCGCGGCGTCGGCACGGTTACAATTCCGCTGAGCCTGCTTAAAGAGTTCAATATACCCCTCCCCGACGTTAACTTTCAAGACTCTTTTAAAACCGAGTATTTGAGGATGATAGCTTATAGAAGAAGCGGCGACTACGCTTCAGCTGAGAAAATATTCGAGGGAATGGTTTCTAAACTACAGGATTATATTGGAAACCGTGTTTAATAATTCAAGGTGAAGGTATGGAGGATTACCCTCGTTTTTTAACTGAAGGGTTTAAGCCTTTTAACCCGTTGGATTTAGCTGAGAGAACTGAGAGGCTTGTAACCAGGATTGGTTCAGACGGTGTTGAGAGAAAGTACACTCGCTTTTACACGGCTTCAGTTTACGGGGGTGTAGCCACCGGCTACGCTGTCGGCTGCTGTCTACGCTGCTTTTACTGCTGGTCTAATTGGTCTAGGGATTTCCCTGAAAGATATGGTTTATTTTACTCTCCTCGCCAGGCTTCTTTAAACCTTTTTAAAGCTGCGCGTGAGTGTAAACACAGTGTTAGTAAGCTTAGATTATCCGGTTGTGAACCGACTATCGGATTCGAACATTTACTGGGCTTATTAGAGTTTATCAGCGAGTCGAATTATCCTCTTTTCATATTAGAGTCGAATGGTGTGATTCTTGGAAGTGATAGAGGCTACGCTAAAAGGCTTGCAGAGTTTAAAGATATATTATATGTGAGGGTTTCTTTTAAAGCAGCTACACCGGAGGGTTTTACTCATCGAACCGGTGCGATAGGATCCTTCTATAAGCTTCCGTTTAAAGCTTTAAAATATCTTTTAGATGA
>JAHQXC010000108.1 GCA_029856525.1 Candidatus Odinarchaeia archaeon | reverse complement strand
GACGCCTATTTCCTTCTATGGAGGGGTTGACGCTAAAACAGGGAGGATTATAGAAAGAAATCATGAATTATTCGGTGAAAATGTTGCCGGTAGAATACTGTTTTTCCCATATGGGAAGGGTAGCACTGTGGGCTCTTATGTGCTTTATCAAATGGCTAAGAACAGGGTTGCGCCTAAGGCTATAGTTAATATTGAAACGGAGCCGATTATAGCCGCCGGATGCATACTAGCCGGTATCCCTTTAATAGACGGTATTTCGGAGAATGATATGAGAAGGATTAAAACCGGTGATATGGTTAGGTTAGACGCAGATAACGGTGTTATCGAAGTACTATAATTTTAGGTCGCTATTTTTAATTCATAAGGTTCACTAGATAAAATTTTTAAAGCAGCCTTCTTAACTTTCTCCCTATTCTCAGCTGTTGTATAAACTCTTAGAACATTCAGATACCCTTTCATCGCCTCTATTATCTTAGAGGTTTCTTCACCTGACTCAAGTAAACTATTAGTCTTCTTATCAAATATAGGAACCTCGAATCTCTCATCCCTCGATGAGGAGGCGTATGGTACAGATGGGACTAAGGGGCTGTCTATTAGAACATCCTCTTCGGAGATACCTGCTTCCGCAGCTATCTCCTGTTCTATACTCGTTTTCACATGCTCTTTACTGAATATTCTCGACGTTAACTCCTCTTTAGTTATAACTATGTTTTCATAAACGCTTTTAAGTAATCGGCGGTGTTCAAGGTCATCTATTATTTTCGCCGCGTTCTTCGACTTTTTTAGAATAGACCAAACCGTGTAATCGTTGAGCTCAATATATTCATCTAGATTATTAGGGGAGAAGAAGGGGGCTTCCTCATAGGCTTTAACTAACGCTTTACCGATCATTATCTGGGCGGCTCTAGCTGTTTTATGGAAGTATATGCTTTTAAAAGATTCGACTCTTGCGAGTAGGAAAGCTTCAAGCGTGTAAATCGCGGTGGAGCTAACGCTAAGCTTATTATTAACAACCTCCATCGTGTAGATCAGCCGCCACACGTCAGCTGAATAACCCGCGCCTGTGTGGTATGAGTCTCTGACTATGTAATCCATTTTATCAGCGTCAACCGTGCTTCTTAATATTTGATCTAAATACTCTCTGCTTCTTTCATTAAGCTCCCCGACAGCTAATCGACTAATTCTTTCAGGATTATAGCCAGCATCCTTTATTATATCTTTTAACTCTCCTTCTCTAATCAATTTTTTAGTCATGTCCTCGTGGTTTATTTTGAAAAACCGGTTTAGAACTGTTTCAAAAATATGCGAGAACGCTCCATGCCCTATATCGTGAAGTAACCCTGCTAAGCGGATTTCATTTACATCTTCCGGAGTCATGCACTCTAAGTTTTTGCCCAGCTCCCCGGCTATGTGCATAACACCTATAGAATGTTCAAATCTTGTATGATTAGCACCAGGATAAACATACTCCGCGCCTGCTAGCTGTCTTATTCTTATAAGTCTTTGAAAAGTTTTAGTATCTATGACGTTTTTCTCTTCAGGCGTGAAGTGTATATAGCCTAAAACAGGGTCTTTAATAAAACCCCACCATTTTTTTGATTGCAAAAATGTCCCCCCTTTAATATCTTCTCTCATTCATATATATCTGGGATAGTGTATTTTATCGCTGGGCAGTTTTCAAGACATTTAAGGCATCCTTCACATTTAGGTTTATCTATTATTATATCTTTAGACTGAATTTTTATAGCTGATTTAGGGCATATTTTAGCGCATATATTGCATTCACTGCACATAATAGCTCTGACTATCAGTTTTATGATTTTATCTAATATTTCTTTTTCAAGCTCTTTTTTTATAATGTTAAGCTTTAAACTTCCTTCAGCGAAGAGGGTTAACGTATAATCTTTAGTTTTTAAATATAATACTCCTAGACTTTCACTATATTTCGGTGTTCCTATTGAGAGTAGGCTTAGACTTATTTTTCTTAAATCAAGTCCAATGTTAAACCTCCCCTCTACAACGTAGCCGCCTGATTTACAGGGGCTTATACCCGCAGTCACAGTGAACTTTATTTTTCCACCTGTTTTCTTCTTGACATCCTTCAAATCTATATTTAACATGTTAGCTAGGTCTCTTTGCTTTCCCCCAAGGTACTTCCATCTCCAGAGTCCATGATTCACCCACTTAGCGTTTAAACCGTAATCTGAAGCCCATCTTTTAAGGAAATTATTCCATTTATTATATTCTTCAGGGTGTGTTTCAGCCATCATATTTAGTTCTGATAATTTAGTTGCAGGGCAGAACATGCAACCTATTCTCTCATATCCTTTATAATATAAGGGATTTAACGGTATATTCCTTGAATACAGGTATAACCATACGTGAAGTGCAGTCCAATCTCTTATAGGGGCGACGTTAATCTGATTTGGAACATAAGGGTTTATCCAAATAGTTTTCTCCTTAGAACGTGGTATTGACTCATATCTTCTCTGGCCTGTGAAGTTTATAATTTCATCTTTAAAGTATTCTTCAATGCTTTCAGTTACAGCTGAAAGCTTTAATATTTTACAGCAATACCGGAAATCCCGTGCAGGAGGCCCGAATTTTTCAAGCTCCGCCCAGAAATCGCCGCGCGCTTTTTTATAAATAAATTTATCTTTCAACCCTAAAATATCAATAATCGATTTAACATGTTCAACTGTTTCAGGGAATTCGATTCCAGTGTCTATGAATAAAACCCAGAATTGATCGTTTAAAACCTCTTTCACAAGCATTAAAACACATTGACTGTCTTTACCACCGCTGAATGATACAATAGGGGTTTTCTTATAAATGGATATTGCTTTTTTAATCACAGATTTTGCCGTGTTTATTTTACTCTCTAAATGTTTTTCATTCGCTAAAAGCACGTCTCTCCAAGTCTGCCCGCCTTTTAATACTTCGCACTCAG
>JAHQXC010000107.1 GCA_029856525.1 Candidatus Odinarchaeia archaeon | reverse complement strand
GACGGTTATAAAGCGAATATTCCACCATGGGAGAAGGCTAACGTTATTAAGAGAATGCAGTCTGAGGGTAGAATTGTAGCGATGGTCGGTGACGGTATCAACGACGCTCCTTCACTCGCTCAAGCTAATATCGGTATCGCTTTAGGAGGAGGCTCTGATATCGCGAAGGAAACCGGTGGTATTATTCTAGTTAAAGACGATCTTAGAGATGTTGTTAAAGCTGTTAAGCTGAGTAAGAAGACTATGAAGACTATTAAACAGAATCTTTTCTGGGCTTTCATCTATAATGTTATCGGTATACCTGTAGCCGGTTTAGGCTTATTGAACCCTATTTTCGCCGCGGCTGTAATGTCTTTCAGCTCTCTATTCGTGGTAAGCAACTCTGCTAGACTTAAAAAATACCGTTTAGAATAATAACTATAAACTTTTATTTATAAAACGTTTTAGATTTGAAGGTGGTTTAATGCTCTCAGATGAAGAGTTGGAGAGGTATTCTCGACAGCTTGTTTTACCTAACATCGGTGAAGCCGGTCAGCTTAAACTTAAAAACAGCCGTGTCTGCGTTATCGGTGTCGGCGGTTTAGGCTGGCTTACAGCTCTTCAACTAGGAGCTATGGGTGTAGGCTATCTTAAACTAGTTGACCGGGATATCGTTGAGCTTTCAAATCTTCAACGCCAGCTTATCTTCGAAGTCGAAGATATTAATAAATCTAAGGCTGAGGCTGCTGCTAGACGTGTTAAACGTGTTAACCCTGGTATCCGCGTTGAACCTGTCATGGTTTCGATTTCACTGGAGAATATTCACGATCTTATAAGAGACGTCGACGTTGTGGTGGACTGCCTTGACAATTTTAAAGCTAGGATGATCTTAAACTACGCTTGCGTTAAAGCGAATAAGCCTTTAGTCTACTCTTCAGCTATTAGATTATACGGTGCTGTTCACACGGTTCAACCAGGCCGATCAGCTTGCCTTGAATGCTTGTACGGTGACGTTGAAACTCTTGAAGCTGAGAGCTGCGCTGAAGCAGGTGTCCTTCCAACTGTTCTAGGCGTTGCTTCTAGTATCGCATCCCAGGAGGTTTTAAACATTCTTTTAACAGGTAGGCCTTCTCTCACCGACTACATGTTAATAATAGATTTAGAGAGCTTTGAATTCGATAAAATATTTTTAGAGCGGAATCCTAACTGCCGGATTTGCGGTGTAAGCCGCGTTGACTTGAAGCCTACCGGTGAGATACCTGTAGAGAGGCTTTGCACTGAAGGCTCGTTTATGATCTCGCCGTTTAAACCTGTTAGACTCGATCTTAAAAAACTCGAATCCCTGCTTCAAGTAAAATACCGTGTCGATAAAACTACACCTGTATTCGTGGAATTCTATTACACGCCCTCTATCACGGTTACAGTTGTTAGAAGCGGTGGAATCCTGTTTAAAGGTATTGGAGGCGAAGATGAAGCTAGACGCATCTACTCTGAGCTTCAGCCTTTAATAGAGGCTTCTAAGAGCTGAAAGCCGCTGTAATCTGATTGTAAAAGCTTCTACTAGATTTTAAATTCGAGGTGACGAGCTTCAACCTGTACGCGCTCTTCAATGTTCTAAACACTTCTCTAACTATGAAATCTCTTCTCAGAGCGAACTCCCTGTAATATTTTAATATCAGCTTGTTTAAGGTTTTCTCGGGTACACAGTCAGGGTGGAATGAGGCTACGTTAGGAGCCTGCTCCCAGGTCTCCTCTACGTTAATATATCCTTGAGCCGCCAGGTCATCGTAGATTTTAGCTCCAGGTATAGCGGCTAAAATATTAAATTGAGGGAAGTCTATGTCCAGTTTCTGAGCGAACTTCAACGTGTTCACTACTTCTCTGAGAGTCTCCCCGGGGGCTCCTACGATAAACGTAGCTGTTATTATATCTATTCCAGCTCTCCTAGCTTTCTCAACAGCGTCAACCGCCTGCTCCACTCTCGTCCCCTTCCTATAATAATCTAGTATTCTCTGATTCCCGCTCTCCACACCGTAATATATGATTTTGCAACCCGCATCCGCCATCGCCTTCAACATGTCGAAGTAACCTGCGTCAACCCTCCCTTCAGCGATCCAGTTCAACCCGATCCTCCTCTTCTTCATCCCCTTACATAACTGGATAACCCTCCTCCGATTCACTGTAAAATTATCATCTGTGAAAAGCACGTTCCTATACCCTAAGCTTTCAATCTCCTCTAACTCGTCTAAAACATTCTCCACGCTTCTAAACGTGATCCTCCTCTTCGTGAACGCCGCGCAACTACAATAAGTACAATTATAAGGGCATCCGCGCGACGTTAAAATAAAAGTGAACTTCGGCATCTTCGC
Source organism: Candidatus Odinarchaeia archaeon (assembly GCA_029856525.1). Taxonomy (GTDB): domain Archaea; phylum Asgardarchaeota; class Odinarchaeia; order Odinarchaeales; family Odinarchaeaceae; genus Odinarchaeum. The sequence continues at coordinate 607 of JAHQXC010000107.1, read as the reverse complement.
ACCTGAAATATAACCGTAATCGTTATTTAAAACTAAACGTCTATCAGGGAAAGGCAGCTCATCTAAATTCTTCACAACCCGTTCAACAGCCCCATACTTCACAACACCGTTCTCCCTGTAGATAACCCCGGGAACCTCTCTAATATCTCTCACATCCCCACCCCTCCTCACAGCTTCAACTAAAACAGGTAGACTATACTCTCCCTCCCCTCTAATCGCGTAATCTATAAACGGATACTTAGCTAAAACACGGTGACCGTTAATAGTAGCATGATACCCTCCGAAAACAATCCTCAAATTCGGATTCCACTTCTTCAACATCCAAGCCTGCCTAGCCGCAACAGAACCGTTCGCTGTAAGCGTGGAAAACCCTACAATATCCGGGTTAAACCTTTTAACCTTATCTATCAAAGACGAATCAGACAACCACTCCCCAGCCTGATCGACAACCTGAACCTCCACACCCCCCCTAGATAAAACACTAGCCAAATACAATATCCCTAAAGGAGGACCAGCAGCCCGAGAATCATAAGCCTGACCGAACTCATGAACCACAGGATTAACCAAGCTAACCCTCACACCAACCACCCCTTAATAAAACAAAAAA
>JAHQXC010000005.1 GCA_029856525.1 Candidatus Odinarchaeia archaeon | reverse complement strand
GACGGAGAATTTTAAAACTATGCCGTCACGTCATCGTAAAGTATATATCTGTTTTTATAATACTGCGTTAAATATTCAAAAGATAAAAGTGATAAAGCTTGAAGGAAATATTTAACGTCGCTGTTATAGGCGCAGGCGTAGTAGGCTGCGCTATCGCTAGAGAGCTGTCCAAGTATAATTTGAAAACAATCGTTTTAGAGAGAGGATCAGATGTTTGCAGCGGTGCTAGTAAAGCTAACAGCGGGGTTGTGCACGCGGGTTTTAATAATGCGGTTAACTCTTTGAAAGCAAGGTTTTGCGTTCAAGGAAATGAAATATTCGAGAATCTTTGCAGAGAGCTAAGTGTACCGTATAAGAGGATAGGTAAACTAGTAATAGCGCAGAATGATGAGGATATTAAAGAGTTAGAAAACCTGTTAGAAACCGGGTTAAAAAACGGTGTTAAAGGTTTAAGCATAGTAGATCGGAAAACCGTGAAGATGATGGAGCCGGGTGTAGAGGGTGTTGCAGCCTTATATTCGCCTAACAGCGCGATAACATCCCCTTATCTTTTAACAATAGCGTACGCTGAAAACGCGGCGATGAACGGCGTTAAATTCAAGTTTAACAGTGAAGTCACAGGTATAGATAAGAGAAACGGTTACTTCAAAATATATCATGGAGGAGACTACACGCGAGCGGAGCTTGTAGTAAACGCCGCAGGCTGTCAAGCTGATAGAATAGCGTCTATGATCGGCTACACAGAGTATAAAATCTATCCATGCCGCGGAGAATACGTTTTAGTGGATAAAAGGTGGAGTCATCTTTTAACTAGAATGATCTATCATGTCCCGCCTAAAGATAAATCTGTATTAGGCGTACATATTACGCCAACTGTTGAAGGCCCTATACTGCTAGGACCGACTGCGGATTTCATCGATGACCGCGATGACACTTCTACGACTATGCCTGGAATAAACCAGATAATAGAGGAGGCTAGAAAAATCCTTCCAGAACTCCCCTCGCATGATTCTATAACCGCTTTCGCAGGGATTAGAGCTAAAAATAAAAGTAAAGAAGAGGGGGGTCTAGGAGACTATGTGATTGAAAATAGAAAAGACAGCTACTTCATAAACTTGATTGGAATAGAATCACCTGGTTTAACAGCTTCAACACCGATAGCTAAACATGTTACCGAGATGATAAGCGAAGTGCTCAAGTTAAGTGTTAGAGAAGACTTCAACCCGATCAGGCCGGCGCCTATAAGATTAGCTGAGCTTTCACATGAGCAGAGAGCTGAGCTGATAAGAAAAGAACCATTATACGGGGAGATTGTTTGCAGATGCGAGCATGTATCTAAAAAAGAAGTGTTAGACGCTTATAATAATATTTTAGGAGTTAAAACATTAAGCGGGTTAAAATACCGTGCACGTGTTATGATGGGGAGATGTCAAGGTGGATTCTGCACTGCGAAAATAATTTCAATTCTACAAAACGATTTGAAAACACCATACAAGGAAATCACGTTGAAGAGCCCGGGTTCATATCTTTTCACAGGGCGGGTTCGAGAGGAGGAGGAAGACGATGCTAAACGAGATTGAAGTCGACGTGGCGGTTATAGGCGGAGGGCCGGCTGGTTTAGCCGCAGCTATTTCAGCGAAAGAAAACGGAGCTGAAAAAGTACTCTTAATAGAGAGGGGGAGCCGCCTCGGAGGTATATTAAATCAGTGTATACACGACGGATTCGGCTTAGTTTTATTCAATAAATCTTTAACAGGACCGGAATACGCGGAGATATTCATTGAAAAACTTTTAGAATTAAAAATAGATTACATGCTTAACTCCATGGTACTAGAGTTAACACCCTCCAAGAAATTATATGTAGCTAATAAAAACGGATATCACTTGATTAAAGCTAAAGCAGTTGTTTTAGCGATGGGGTGCAGGGAGAGAACTAGAGGAGCTATTAAGATAGCCGGCTCCAGGCCTAGCGGAGTTTACACCGCAGGCTTAGCTCAAAACTTCATAAACCTTCAGAATTTAATGATCGGGAGAACCGCTGTAATATTAGGGTCAGGGGATGTAGGTCTTATAATGGCTAGAAGACTAACACTTGAAGGCGTGAAAATCCAAGCTGTAGTTGAAATCATGCCCTTCCCATACGGTCTAAGAAGAAACGTAGTGCAATGCTTAGAAGACTATAACATACCCTTATATCTAAGCCACACTGTAACAGAGATACTTGGCAGAGATAGAGTGGAAGCGGTTAAAATCGCTAAAGTGGATGAAAATCTTAAACCCATACCTGGAACTGAGAAGATAATTCCATGCGACACAGTCCTACTCTCAGTTGGGTTAATCCCGGAAAACGAGTTAAGCCGTCAAGCTGGAGTGGAGATAGATCCGAGAACACAGGGCCCTGTGGTTAACAGTATGCTTCAAACATCTGTTAAAGGAATATTCGCATGCGGTAATGTACTCCATGTAAACGATCTTGTAGATTATGTAACTGTGGAAGCGCGGAAAGCAGGGTTATGGGCTGCTAAATATGCTTTAAACCAGCTTCCTGAGCCTGATAGAAAAGAGATAACTATCACACTCGGCGAGAATGTGAGAAGCGCAGTCCCCCAGAAAATAATACCAGGCTTAGATACAAGCCTTTTCTTCAGAGTCTATAAACCGGGAAAGAATAAAACACTAAATATTATAGTAGACGGAAATAAGATAATCCAGAAACATTGCCCTTCAGTAACCCCGTCTGAAATGTTGAAAGCTGATTTGAAAGGAGAATACACGTTAAACGCGGAGAAGATTCACGTGGAGGTTTGCGAATGAATAAGAAGCTAGTATGTATTCTCTGCCCCCAGGGATGCCCTATCAGCGTGGATTATACTGAAAACGAGCTTGGAACAGTAAACGTGATCAGCGTGGAAGGGGCTAAATGCGCTAGAGGAGAGTTCTGGGCTAGAGAAGAGGTTGAGAACCCGGTTAGAACAGTTACATCTTCAATTAGAGTCGTGAACGGTGATCTACCGCTTCTAAGTGTTCGAACAGATAAACCTATACCTAAAAAGAGAATATTCGACGTAATGAATATTATTAAAAATCTTCAAGTCAACGCCCCGGTTAAAAGAGGTGAAATCATCGTAGAGAATATCCTAGATTTAGGAGCGAATTTAATAGCGACCAGAACAGTTAAACGCGTTAACGGAGAAGAATAACTGTGAGCGAGAAAATAAGGTTTACATGTCAAAAATGCGGTAAATGCTGCGGAGCAGAGGTTATAGTAAGCTACGCGGATGTGTACCGCTTATCAGAAGACGAGCGGATAAGAGAGGAAATTTTAAAAAAGCATCAACCCCGCCAAGCTAAAGGAAACCTCGTCTATTCAACTAACTCTCTTATGGGTGTGAGAGAAAGATACCCATGCTGTTTTCTTAAAGACAATAAATGCACAGTTTACACACTTAGACCGCTAATATGCAGGATCTTCCCCTTTCTAGTTTTACCGGAGGAGGTTAAACCTAAAAGACCGTATAAAATAATTGCTACTAGAAAAACAGAGGAAGGGGAAGTATTCCATCTAGCGATAATAGGGTTAAACTGCCCCGGTTTAGGGGTAGGAGAAGAAGTCGACTTCGATAAACTCTTTGAAATAGGAATAGAAGAGTACGAGAATTTCAAAGACACATATTATGATGCGCTTTTAAGTGAGATCACCGCACGCGCAGAAAGCCTCATGAATAATATTAAATAAATCTCGGATACCTGAACCTGTTCGAGTTGAAGTGTAAACAACTCTAGTTGAACCTCGAACATCTCTAAGACTCGGTATTAAGCCGAGTATTAAATCCTTTTCTAAACCGGTTTTCTCCGCCTCCACTTTACTAATCAGATATCCTGTGTCTTTAACCAGTTTATCTATATCCTCCGGGACACCTAAATCAACTTTATTTATAACTGTCACCATCGGAATCTCTAAGTGGAGTTGAAAACTTAAACTGAGAAGCTCGGTGACAACGAGTTTACAAGCATCTTTAACCATCATATTATCCATGATGAAAACACCGATCGGCTTCACGCAACTAGATACTTCAGATAAGAATACAGGAGTCTCACGGTTAAATAGAAAAACCTCCATCTGACCAGGTGTGTCAAAATACACGATTTCAGGTTTAAGCTCAGCTATAATATTAAAGATTTTAACCCGCTCCTCGATTACACGTGTAAACGCTTCTATCATAGCATAGTTAGGCCCAACCTTCTCTTCAGCCATTAAAGCATCAACGGTTACGATATCCCGTGCATCGAAAATCGTCTGAAAAGGAAGAGATGAGCAGCCTGGATCAAGGTTGACAGCAGCGCAGCTTATACTATTTTCAACAGTTAAATCGATAAGAGACTTCATAAGAGAAGTTTTACCGACACCTCCAGGGCCGAGTAGAAAAACACCTAACGGAATCACATGAAACACCGAGTAAATTTAGCGTATCCTAAAATAAAAATTTGACACTATCTATTACTTAACGATAAGGCCCCAGCTGTATTTTAATAATCTAAGTGTACACTATAACACAATGGTCTTTATCCCACAGGGGAGGGAGATTGTAAACTAGGATTAAAATAGCGTTTATTATTCTATTAGAGAATAACGCTTACTCTCCACTGGTTTTTCAATCGAAAAACACTAGCCTTCAAACCTTAACGTCCATCTATTCTACTTTAACAAATATTAATAGATGAAAAGAGAAAATAGAATTTTTTCAGGGAGCCTGCCTCCCTGTTTTTTTAAGATAGTCTTTTATAGCTGCGTGTAAAGCATCGGCGGCTAGATTCGAGCAATGCATTTTTATAGGCGGTAACCCTTCCAGCTCCTCTGCTACATCCTTCCTAGTTAATTTCAAAGCTTCATCGATCCGCATACCTTTAGCCATCTCCGTGATCATACTGCTTGTTGCGATAGCTGCACCGCATCCGAATGTTCTGAATCTAATATCTGTTATCACGTCATCTTTCACTTTAATCTGAATCTCCATTAAGTCGCCGCACACAGGGTTACCGACCACTCCTACACCATCCGGGTTATCTAACACGCCTACATTCCTCGGGTTAGTGAAGTGATCTAACACTTTCTTACTATATGTTTTAGAAATATTCATCCCTCCTTTTCAAAATAGTTAGCTGGTGTTAAAGGAGACATTCTCCTAAGCCTATCTACAACACTTGGAAGAGCTTCTAAAAGCCGGTTCACATCATCCTCTAACGTGAAGCGGCCCATCGTAACCTGGAGAAGACCTTGAGCTTTCTCAGGGGGGACACCTAAAGCTAGAATAACATGGCTGGGCTCCAAGGTTAGGCTAGCGCAGGAAGCCCCTGTTGAAACAGCGATACCTGCTAGAATATCCAAGCTTAAAACAATCGATTCACCTTCCACATAGTCTATTCTAAAATTCACGTTATTCGGTGTTCTCTTCACAGGGTGACCGTTAAGATGAGCGTCTCTAACTCTTACAGGGATTTCTCTGATAAGACGGTCTCTTAAAGATTTAAGCCGCTCCCATTCACCTCTCATTTCAAGAGCAGCTATTTTAGCCGCTTCACCCATCCCTATAATACCGGCCACATTCTCTGTTCCTGATCTGAAGCCTCGCTGCTGGCCGCCGCCTAAAATCTGAGGAATCGGGCGGACATTAGAAGCAAGGTATAATGCTCCTACGCCTTGAGGACCGTAAATACTGTTAGCGGACATGGTCAGTAAGCTTATATTCGCTTTCTTAACATCTAAAGGCATTTGCCCTAATCCTGCTGTCGCATCACAGTGAAATAGAATATTATGCTGTTCAGCTATACGACCTATTTCCTCTAAAGGTTGAATGACACCGATCTCCGAGTTAGCGGCTTGAATCGTAATCAACACAGTATCCTCTCTAACAGCCTCCTCTAATAAGTCTAGGCGAATAATACCCTGTTCGTCTACAGGAACCCTAGTTACTTCGAAACCGTTCTTCTCAAGCTTCTTCAAAGAGTTGATAACAGATATATGCTCAATATTCGAGGTTACGATATGTCTACCCTCATTTTTTAAACGCTCACCCATCCCTATAATAGCTAAATTATTAGATTCAGTAGCCCCGCTTGTGAAGATAACACCGTCAGGGTTATCAGCGTTTATAAGGTGGGCGATATACTGCCGTGCCTCTTCGATCTTCCTCTTAGCAAGCTGACCCTCCTCGTGTAGGGCTAAAGGATTCCCAGGTTTCAGAATAAAAGGTTTCATCGCTTCTAAAACTCTTTCATCCACCGGACTGGCTCCAGCGTAATCTAAGTAGACTCTACTCATATTAAACCATCCGTCTTTAGAAGAATAAGGTCGCATCAGCTTCAAGGCAAAGCTTATTTAAAGTAGCTGCTCCGACAATCTCAGCTTCAGGGATGAACTCGCCTCTAGGTATACCTAGGAGAGCGCAAGATTGCTCGCAGACTTGAATTTTAACACCTGCTTTTAAAGCTTGATCCATCACCTCTCTTAGAGAGGGGAAGCTGCCCAGTTTAATTCTGTCAGCTACACCTTTCTTAACTGTTTCAACACCTTTTATCAGAAAATATATTGTAGCATTATAACCCATTGCTCTAGCTGTGGCAGCTAAAATGAAGGGAGCGTAGAGGCGTTCAGGAGTGTCAGGGCCGCTTGTCTGCACGTATAAAATATGTTTAACACCATTCACTTTATTTCACCTTTTACGAATAAGAAATTTTAAAACCCCGCCCTCCTTCTTGAAAGCGAGTAACTCGTGGCCTAGAGCCTCCACTAAAGCTTTAATATCAGATTCAGCAGCCGGGTCGTCCGCTAACACCTCTAGTATCTCACCTGAAGCCATTTCATCTAAAGTTGTTCTGGTTATGAAAACAGGTTGAGGACAGTATAAGCCGGTGCAGTCGACTTTCAAGTTTGGGGTGGGCTCACTCATATTTATCACATAACAATGTTATATTCTGATATAAAAACCTTACCAGAAAAATAAAAACATAAAAAAATTAGAGGAAAACCAATCAACTAGAGCTACTGGACTTCAACTCCCGCTCCATATACCGAATCAAGAGGAGAACACCCATAATAATCAGGAATAAGCCGATAAACCATGCGATTAAAAACGGGAACACGATGATAAGCACACCGAAAACAATCGCTAAAACCGCTAAAAAAAGCTCAGGCACCTTCAAACCAAGCCTATTAAGATTCTCAGCAATATCAGACATAAACAAACACCCTTTGAAATCTATGTTATAAACTTTAACACATCCATTATTAAAGTTTATTCTAAAATTAAGATTAAAATAAGGTTTAAATTAAAAATAAATGGTTTAAAAATATTAAATTAAAAACCACAGCAACCGCAGCCGCTACGTCTTACAGATTTTGAACCAGTGTATTTACCAGGGTTTTTAACAAATTTCTCCATGCACATTTCACAACAGAAGTAGTAGACTTTACCTTCATAAGTATATTTCAATTTAGCGTCTTTTTCAGAGAACTCCATTCCGCAAACAGGGTCAACAACCATATTCAACCACCTTATTGAATTTTTCAGAGCCGGGCTTCTTAACATATAAAATGTTAATAAGCTAAACAGCTCTACAGATATTAAAGAATAATTATTTATAAACATTATTATTAATCAAATAATAAATTAACTAATAGTGACTGAAATGAGCTTTCTAAAAGAAATCGAGGAAAAACACCGGAATCTAGCAGTAGAAACAAGCATGCCAGACTGGATTGAACCGATGCTGGCAACTCTAACCAGTAAAAGATTCTCGGATGAAAACTGGATTTATGAGCGTAAACTAGACGGCGAAAGATGCCTAGCCTTCAAAAAAAAGGATGAAGTTAAACTTCTATCTAGAAATAGAAAAGATATCAGCGACACCTATCCGGAAATCGTTGAAGCTCTTAAAAAACAGAGAACAGAAAACTTCATAGTAGACGGTGAAATAGTCGCCTTCCAAGGCGAAAACACGAGTTTCACTATACTACAGGAGAGAATCGGAATAAAAAACAGAGAGGAAGCTTTAAAATCTAAGATAAAAGTCTACTACTATATATTCGACTTAATCTATATTGAAAACTATCTAATCGATAAGCTTCCTTTAATACTGAGAAAAAAATTATTAAAAAAATATTTAGACTACCAAGATCCGTTAAGATACACCGAGCATATTTGGAAGGAAGGCGTAAAATACTATCAAGAAGCATGCAGAAAAGGCTGGGAGGGTGTTATCGCTAAAAGAATGGACAGCGAATACCAGCATAAAAGATCCACAGACTGGCTTAAATTCAAATGCGTAAACCAGCAGGAATTCATCATCATAGGTTATACACCACCTAAAGGCAGCAGAATCGGTTTAGGCGCAATACTCATCGGCTATTATGAAGATAAACAATTAAAATACGCTGGGAAAGTTGGAACCGGTTTCAATCGTACAATCCTCACACAACTAGTAAAAGAGTTAAATTCGTTGAAAGAAGACAAACCTCAGATAACCGGAGAAATCGGCGAGAAAAACGTCACCTGGGTGAAACCTGAAATAGTTGTAGAAGTAGGCTTCACAGAGTGGACTAAAACAGGGAAACTCCGGCATCCGCGTCTAGTAGGCTTAAGACGCGACAAAGACCCTAAAACAGTGGTTAAAGAAACACCTGAGGCTTAGAAATGCAATTAAAAATAGGAGATAAAATAATACAAGTCAACAACCCGGATAAAATAATATACCCGGATGATAAAATCACCAAGCTACAGGTAATACAATACTATGAGAGGATAGCCTCCTTAATGCTAGCATATTTAAAAGACCGCCCCCTCACCATGCACAGGTTCCCTGATGGAATAAGCGTGGAAGGATTCTTCCAAAAAGAGATTCCGGAATACTTTCCAAGCTGGGTAGAGAGAGTGAAATTAGAGAATAAAACAGGAGGAGACACCACATATCTACTCTGCCAGAACAAGGAAACACTAGTATACATAGCTGAGCAAGCCTGCATCACACCCCACATCTGGCTGGCCAGATATGATAAACCAAACCACCCTGATAAAATAGTATTCGACCTAGACCCGGCTAACCCAGAAGACTTTGAAACAGTCAGAGAAACCGCACTACAATTAAAAGAAGTACTCGACAGACTAGAACTAACCAGTCTTGTAATGACCACCGGATCCAAAGGAGTCCACGTAATCATCCCCATACAAAGAGAGTACACATTCGAGCAAACCAGACAATTCGCCCAGATAATCGCAAAAAAAATAGTAAAAAACAACCCTGAGAAAACTACAATAGAGCAAAGAAAAAATAAGAGAACCGGAAAACTATTCATAGACACAACTAGAAACGCATACGCTCAAACCTCAGTAGCACCATACGCCCTCCGAGCTAAAAAAACAGCTCCAGTAGCAACACCGATAACATGGCAGCAACTAGAAAACAAAAACCTCAACGCTAAAACATACAATATAAAAAACATATTCAACCACATAGAAAAAACACAGAACCCGTGGAAGAATATCACAGAGCAAGCTAACATAATAAAAGCGATAGAGAAAATATAATCGCATCATAACGTTGATAGTTAACTGAAATAAAAGTTTAAACGTGAAAAAATATTTTATTTAAAATCGAGAATAGTGGTTTATTACTTACTTAACTTTTAAAAAATAAAAAAGAAGAGGTTTAGTCTGGGGGAATTTCTTTAAATCTGAGTTCCATCGGGACGCCTTTACGCTTATTTATAAAGTACGCTGCATAGTAGATTACGAACGGTATTATTATCAGGAAGGAGACTGAGCCTATTAAACCTGTTGAGTTGACGCCTATACCGTAGATTATTGACGGGGCTAGTGTAACCCAAACTGTGAAAGCGCTTATTCCTAGTGTTAGAGATCCTAGCACGGTGATAACCGGTATTCCAGCTATTCTTCTTTTAACAAGTTGAGGCGATTTCTCGAATATATCTTTTCTTCGCCAAGGGTAGACTATACCTGCTATTCCGACAACACACCATCCTATAAACCATACTGTTATAGAGTATAAGTTTATAGTTAACCAGTTAGTCCAAAGGTAAAGTGTTCCGAATACCCATGCAATAACCCCTGCAGCTGCAACTGAAACGTAAGGTGAGCCGCGTTTATCTACTCTATTCCACCAACTCGGTAGAACACCGTCAAATGACCATGCGAACATGTTTCTTACAGGTCCGAAGGACATACCTAAACAGCTACCGTAGGTTGCGCCGATAAAGCCTATTGATGTTAAGTGGATTAAGACTAAGTTGTCTGTAAGATATGGGACTATCGACATCCCGGAGGCCATGCCACCGAACGCAGCATAGTCTAATCCTAACTGTTCAGCGTAGCCTATACCCCACCAGAAATCTGAACCGCATCCGATGTAGGCGGTTCCATAGAATGCCTCCCAGTAAGCCATAAATAAGAACATTGACCCTAGTAAAGCTAAACCCTGAGCTTTTGAAACTGATTTGATTTCACCAGCAGCGCTTGTAGTATATGTGGAGCCTAAAGTATTCAAGTTAACATAAGCAGTTCCAGCGAATATTGTCCCTATAAGCGAAGGCCCGCCCGGGTAACCGGCTAACGTTACTACATCAGAGTGATATGCAGCATAGCTTGTATATGCGAAGTATCCGGTTGATTGAAGAACAGGGTCACTCCAGAGCGCGTTAACTCTGCTTATGAATACGCTTTCACCCGCTGTTAAGGCAGCGATAGCGAATGCGATCACTCCGATTGTAGCTAGTCCCGTAGAGATCCAGCTTAGACGCATAGAGGCTTTAGCACCGCGAGCCATAATATAGAAGATCGTTATTAACGCAACTGTTAGTATCGCCCAGTTTAAGGCTGTTGTCTCTACAGGGCCGCCGTATTGCATTATACTATTATCGCTGAGAGCGTAGCCTATGTCTAATAAACTTTTATTCCCTGTAAGGAGACCTTGATTCCAGAATAACTGTGAAATACCGTAATTAATCATCCAAACAGCGCAGTTACCGGTCCAAGATATACCGATTATAGTCATAGTCCAGGAAGCGAATAAACCCCATGCAGGTGTAATAATTCTACTAACATACAAGTATTCAGCACCGCTCCTAGGCATGCTAACCGAGAATAACCAGTAAAGGGCTTGTATAGGTAAGAGTAGGAATACAGTTAATACAGCGAAAGGCATATCGCCTCCAGGCCCAACACTCCAAGGACCCCAAGTAATGTATAGCATACAGTAGAGGATACCTGGGTTACAGAAAGCATAGATGAGAGCGTCCCAAACGCTTATAACTCTGGTAAGACCTGAAGCTTTTCTAACGAAAACACCTTTCTCTTCGGCCATATTTCAGCCTTCTTTAATTTAATTATAAGCCTTGAGCTTTAATTAAGTTCAAAGCTTATAATTAAAGAAAATATTTTAATAATTCTAGTTAATAAAGTTTTTTCGAATTTATGTTTGATAGTATATTGTTAGCTAATAGGATAAGCTTCAAAATTTTTTAAACAATAATTTTTCTAAGAGTTTAATATTACTCAGCAATAGGATTATATTGTCAATTGTTTAATATAGTATAAAAGTCCGCCATCTTAGAGTGTGAAACTTTCAAAGTTTATTAAACTTCATACTCTAAGAGGGGAAAATCTGGTAGGTGGTTTTATGGCGATTGTTTTCATGTTGGTTGAAGTTGAAACAGGGAAGATTCATGATGTGCTTGAAAAATTGAAGGGTATTGACGGTGTTAAAGAGTACTATGCTATTACAGGGCCTTATGATATTATTGTCCGGATTGCTGCGGAGGATATGGAAGGTATTAAAAACATTATTGAGAAGATTCAGAGTATTCCAGGGGTTACTAGAACTTTAAGCTCTATTACATTGCCCTTCTAAAAAAATCCTCTATTTTTTAAATTTTTTATAAATTTTTTACTTATAGCTTGCTTATATTATAAGAGGATTTTACAGAAAATTAACGGTTGAGTGTTATGGTTAAAGTTTTATCCTTCGACGTGGATGGGACGCTGGCGACTAGAAGGTATGCGGATTTAATATGGGAGGAGGCGATCCCCAGATTGTATGCTGAAAAATACGGGGTTGAGTTTCAGGAGGCTAAGTCTTTTATTATGAGAGAATATGAGAAGATCGGGGATCAAAGGGTTGAATGGTATCAGATAACCTACTGGTTTAACAGGTTCGGTTTAACAGGTTACAATGAGCTTTTAGATAAATATGAGAGTGTGATTTCATATTACCCTGAGGTGGAGGGTGTTTTAGAAAGATTAGCAGGTGATTTTGATTTAATTATTGTTTCGAATTCAGCTGTCGAATTCTTAGAGAGAACTACTAAACGTATTAGAAAATATTTTAGCAGGGTTTTCTCAGCGTCAACTGATTTCAACTCTACTAAAAGCGATCCAAGCGTTTATAGAAGAGTATGCTTAGAACTGAACGTTGAATCGAAGGAGATTGCGCATGTAGGGGATAGCTGGCTTCAAGATTATCTGATCCCGAGAAAACTGGGTGTTAAATCTTTTTACTTAGATAGAGATGGAGTTAAAAGCGGTAGGTTTACTGTTAAAGATTTAAATGATTTTCAAACCCGTATTTTAAAACTTGTAAAACGTTTAAAGTAATATGTTTAACGGTTTAAACATAGAAAAGTTAAATTTGAACCGCTTTTAAAAAATTATAGACAGGCAGCTGTCTGTTTAAATAGAATCTGATACTTTAAGAGAGAAGGAGAAGTGTTAAAAATTTTTAGCGGAGGATACACTATGAATATTCTGGTTACCGGTGCTCCTAGAACCGGTAAAACCACTCTAGTTAAAAGCGTTGTTGAAGAATTAGGTAGAAAAGTTGTAGGATTTATAACAGAAGAGGTTTTAGAGCAGGGGAGAAGAATAGGTTTTAAAATTAAGACTTTCTCCGGTTTAGAGAGTATGCTCGCCTCTGTGAATGAACGACAGGCGAATGTATTCATAGGGAAATACGGGGTTTTCATAGATAACCTTGAGAGTATTCTGAGAACTTTAGAAGAAGAATTAAAAAACAGCGTTTATGATTTAATAGTAGTTGATGAAATAGGTAAAATGGAGTTAGCTTCCAAGATTTTTCGAGACTTCATTATTAAATGCTTAGACTCAGGGAGGGTTCTCGCCTCAATCATGTTATATGATAACCAGTTTACTAAGAGTATTAAGGAAAGACCGGACACTAAAGTCTATACACTCGACCGCTTTAACTGGTTGAATGTTAAAAATACGATCCTTAAAGAATTAAGAGATGAATTCAAATCAAGGTGTGAACCATAAGATACGCGTCACCTTCAACCCTGTAATATTTAGGAATCGTAGAGATGATTTTAAAATTAAATTTAAGATACAGCTTCACAGCCGCTTGATTAGAGCATGCGACTTCAAGATAGGTAGCCACCGGTTTATATTCACCAATCTCTTTGAAAAGTTCACTGAGCAAGCTGGAGGCTATTTTTCTCCCCCGGTATTCTCTTTTAACCGCTAAATTCAGCAGATGCCCGATGTTTAAACCATCAGACGGTTTAATTAAACTAGTTGATTCAAGCATCCAGATAACGTAGCCGACCACGTCGTCTTCAACAGCGACTAGGAAAACCGTGTTAGCGGCTTCTATAAAGTAAGCGAAGAACTCTCTACTCCAAGGCTCCGGGAAGCTGGCTAGTTCAATTAAGTAAACTTTATTTAAATCTTTTTTTACAGCTCTTCTAATAATCAAAAAACCACTTCCAAAGGCTTAAAATTAAAGTTTTATTTTGATCGAAGATAATATTAATTAACCTAAAACATTAATTTATAGATAAGTAATTTACGAGGGGTAGCTGAGTTGAGCCAAAATATTTTAGAAGAGATAAATAAGAAAATGGAGGAGATGGTTGAGGGGCGCCGCTATATTATAAGACAGGTCGGCAGCTTAAAGGTTTCAGTAGATGAACTCATAGAGAAGCTTAAATCTGGGGGTGTTACGGGATCAGCTGGAGGAGGAGTAGACCTTGAAGGTTTAACCAGCGTTATCACCGCTTTAACCGAAGAGCTAGGTAAACTTCAGGCAAGTAATTTAGAGCAGACTATTAAAACAGGGTTTGAAGAGTTAAAAGAATTATTAGCTGAGCTTAAAGAACATGGTCCAGGAGCCGGGGAGAGCGGCGTTAGCTTAGATGAAATATTTAACAGATTCGAGGCCCTTCAATCCAATATTGACCAGTTAACTCGAACAGTTCAGAGTATGTTAGAAACCGTTAATGCGAAACTAGAGAATATTAAACCGATAGGTGGAAGTATTACAGGATTAGATGAAGTTTTGGAAAAATTGAATAAAATAGATGATAGTTTAACCAGTCTTATAGGAAAACAGAGTAGTGTAGCTGAGCTGGGCGACTTCAAGGATGCTGTTAAAAAAATAGTTGCCGCTGTTCTCGATCTTCGAGCTTTAATCGAATCCTCTGAAGAGAATTTCATTTACGGTTTAAAACTGATTGAAAACAATATTAGAAGGGATCTAGCTGAGACGGGTTTGAAACGTGTAGGCTGCGTTGAAGACGCTGTTGAAAAGCTTAGAGAAAGCTTGGAGGGTGAAGCGGTAAATGAACGAGTGTACGATGCGCTTTTAGATCTTTTATATTATTTAAAGAACACTAATAAATTCGATGAGCGGATAAACTCTATTCTAAGTTTTATAAGAGAGCTTAAAGGGAGACCGCCGGAGGGGGGTTTAGACAACCAGTTAAAAGAGGAGATTAAAAAAACTCTTCTATCCTAGTAGATGAAGCTTTTAATAAACAGGTTTCAGATTTAACATTAGAGAAGATGTTTAGAGAGGCTTTAATGAGCGTTTTAACTCAGGAAACTATTATTAAAAAATAGGGGTTAGTCTTTTTTCCGAAGCGCTTTTTTCAACTCATTTAAATAGTATTCAGTATCCTCCTTAACCCAGTCTGAAACATTAAACTCCTTTATTTCAGTTTCACTCCTCCTAGTTACAACGCGGATTATACCAGCATTGATAATAGCGCGTCTGCATCTTTTACAAGGATCAGCCTCGGTGATTTTACCGTCTTCAACCGTCTCACCGTATAAGTATAATGTGCCGCCTTTCACTTCAGCGCCGTGTCGTGCAGCGTTTATAATAGCATTCTCCTCTGCGTGAACCGCTATACAGTAATCGTAACCTGTATAAGCTGGAATATTAAGCTGGTTTTTAAGACAGCCAACCTCCTGACAGTTAACTACACCTCTAGCAGGGCCATTATACCCTGTGCTCACGATAACATCATCCTTCACGATAACCGCTCCAAACCTTCTTCTAATACACGTCGAACGTGCGGAGACAGCTTTAGCTATATTCAAATAATATTCGTCTTTATTAGGTCTACTCAAAGTTAACCCACCGTCCATTATATTTAAAATAGTAACTAAACTAAGTTAAATAATTATCCTGTTCAATATTCCAGTTCCAGCACTCAGCTAACTGGCTCTAATAAGAGTTCAAGGAACACGAGTAGAGTTTCGTTTAACTTCAAAAACGTGTGATAGAATTCAACTATCGTTAAGAATTGAAAGATGTTTATTAGTAAGCCTGTATAAGTTAAGAAAGCTTAAGAATTATCTGCGAGTATCTTAGATAACCGTTACGAACCAGCCTCAGATTCCATTGACCCAAGTGACTCCAAGTTTTTCCTCATATATTGAAAAGCGTTTTGAGCTTCTTTTAAAGTGTTACCTTCAGCTACGATCACCGCTTCAGAGTATTCTAAGCCTGTTGGGAAAGGCGGGGTGATGACGCCGCTTATCTGAGCCAGCTGCTGCATTCTCGTGATCGTTAACATCCCGGTTACTTTAATTCTAACCTTAGAGAAGAAAGCGTATCCTTTCAAACTTATGTTTTCAGGCAGCGAGCCCTCCACCACGGCTTTACGTAAAGCATCCATTAAGTTAATGTCTGCCACTCTTCTAATAGCGATGTAGCTTGTTGTTAAACGAGGGTTAACTTCTAGAATAAAGGGTTGATCTGCTTCATCTATTACAAAGTCGACTCCGATGTAGCCTCTCACACCTGACATGTTCTCCACTAGTTTCACCGCGGCTTTCTTAACCTGCTTGGAAATCTTATATTTAAGAGGAGTGTAGCCGCCTATATACTCTAATAAACCGGTCTGCTGGTTGAAGCTTGCAGCTTGAGCGTTTAAACTTATAGGGATCGCTGTTAAACCATTAGATAAAAGGCTCACGCTAACCGGGATTCCTTTAATATATTTATGCGCTATAAACTCGCTGTGATTTGTGCTAGATTTAAGCATCGTTACCGCTCTGTTTAGATCACTCGTCGAAGTGACTAAGATTATACCCTCCCCTCCCACTGAGTCAAGGTTTCGTAAAACAACAGGGTAACCGATGTTATCTAGTATTTCCTTAATCTCTTGAAGCGGTGTGTTAAACGAGATTTTTTCAATTAATGGAACGTTTAAACCAAGGTTTTCAGCGATTGCCTTCACACTCCATTTATTAGATAAAACTTTCACAGCTTCAGATGTCGGACCTAAGATGATAAGCTGGTTTCTCTCAGCTATTTTAGTGAGATTGTAAAGTGTATCCGCGCTCTCAGGGGCTATAATCATTATTTGATCTATATCCTTGCAGACTTTATCGAATACGTTTAATATTTTCTGCGGAGGTCTTAGAATCGTAATAACTTCAACGTTTAAAGGAGGTGTGAAATTCGCTATTCTATAATCGAGTGTAGTGTACACTCTGCTTTCAATTCGCTGAAAGTCTTGGACAGCCGCGTTTAGCATCGCATAGCCTTCACTGAAAAGGGATGGGGTTAAATTTTTATCACAGTAGCCTCCACCTGAAGAATGCTCGTAAACCATCAGCTTCAAGTAGTAACACCTAAGTTAATATTAAATAGTTCGATACTCTATTTAGATGAGTGTTATATTAATATTTAACTTAAAAGCTAATTAAAATAGAGTTCATGTAGGCGTGATATTTAATGGTGTTCAGCGAGGAGAAATTCGTTAAAACCCAGATTGAAGAGATTAGAAAAGTTTTAGGCGGAGAGAAAGCGTTGATAGCTGTTTCAGGCGGTGTTGACAGCACTACATGCGCTGTGTTAGCGCATAAAGCTTTAGGGGATAATTTAATATGCGCGACTATAGACACAGGTTTTATGAGAGAGGGGGAACCGCAGTGGGTTGCAGCGCTTTTATCTAAGCCGCCTTTAAACCTGCCTGTTCGAGTTTATAATGAAGCGGAACGGTTTTACAGTGCGCTTAAAGGCTTAGAGGATGCGGAGGATAAGCGTAAAGCTTTCAGAGAAACATTTTACACGGTGCTAGGGGATATCGCGAGAGAGGAGAATTGTAGATTTCTAATTCAGGGTACAATCGCCCCAGACTGGA
Organism: Candidatus Odinarchaeia archaeon; assembly: GCA_029856525.1. GTDB lineage: Archaea > Asgardarchaeota > Odinarchaeia > Odinarchaeales > Odinarchaeaceae > Odinarchaeum. Next base: position 13,675 of record JAHQXC010000005.1, on the reverse strand, counting down.
TTGAAACCCGCGGCGGTATTAAAAGCCAGCATAATATTCTCACACAGATTGGGATAAACCCTGTTGAGAAATATGGTTTCCAAGTAATTGAACCTTTAATGTACCTGTATAAAGATCAGGTTAGAAGAGTAGCTAGATATCTTCAAATTCCACAGGTTTTATCCGAGCGACAGCCTTTCCCAGGCCCAGGGTTACTGGTCAGATTAGTAGGGAGATTTAACGAGGAGAAGATAAAGGTTCTGAAAAAAGTCACTAGGTTAACTGAAGGAAAACTCTCCCAGTTTAACACGCAACAGTATTTCGCTGCGATACTAGACAATTCGAATATAAATGATATTATGCTTGATAAAATAAGTAAAATGAAGTTTGAAGCGGAGGCAGCGCTTCAAGCTAAAGGCTTAGATATAAACGTTCAAATTCTTAGAAATAAAGCAACAGGGGTTAAAGGAGACGTTCGAGCTTACGGTCATATAGCTGTCTTAGAGGTTTTCAAAAACAGTGAAGTGTATATTCCACCAGTGAGAGAATTAGTTAGACTCCACGTTGATCTGGTGGCTAAAAACCCTGAGTTTACTAGAATCCTATATTTAATATCAGCTAAAAGAGCGGGGAATTATTTAATCGCGGTTAGAGCGATCACCACCAGAGATTTTATGACTGCTTCTATAGCAGATATTCCCCCGAATGTTTTAGAAGAGTTAGCCTCCGAGATAATGTCGGAGAATGAAAGCGTAGCCTCAGTGTACTATGATATAACGCAGAAGCCTCCTGCAACCATAGAATTCGAGTAAAATTATATGTTGAAGTGGAACTCCTCCCACTCAACTTTCCTATTCTTCACCAACTCTCTGATTTTTTTCTGATTCTCGTTTAGCTGCGATTTATGCGCTTTAAACTCGCAGAAAATTATCTTATCATCTTCGAATTGGATTCCGTCGACGGGTGAGCCGATGAAGCGAAAGTTTTGAGGGTTATAAGGGTATTCTTTCATTAAAGGAAACCACTGCTCACTTATCCGACCGTAAATTGTTGAAAGACTCTTCTGCTGAGCCTCCATCTCTCTAATATCTCTTGACAGTTTTCGATTCTGTTTAATAAGAAGATAGCAGGTTAAAATTAACATGGAGATTATAACAGCTAGAATAGTGGTTACAATATCTATCATATTAGACCACTATAATTTTAGTAAAGTTAGTATAAAGCGGATACATGTTTAAGAAGCATGCCCTCGATTGTCACCGGGTTAGATTTATTCGCCACTGATATCGCTTCACTGAGCTTAGAGGATTTTTCAGCATAGATTTTCATGATAGGCTCCCCTTTCTTCACGTAGCCGCCTCTTTTTTTATAAAGGTAGACGCCGGCACCTTTATCCTCAGGGGCGCCTGCGGCTCTCGCGATCGCGTTAACCGCTTTATTATCCACCTCCACGATATACCCTGAGAATGGGGCTAGTATATCCTCGGTTTCATCGCCTAAAGGAATCTCCTCAGGTTTAATATTAGGATTACCACCCTGGTTTTCAATAATCTCCCTCATTTTTTTAAGAGCTTTACCGCTGTTAACGCACTCTAAAGCAAGCTGTTGACCGCTACCCCTGCTCGCAAGCCCAGCCATCTCTAAGAGTATACCGGCTAAAGCCGTGGATTTCTCTATAAGAGATGTGGATGAACCGATGCCCATTAACGCTTCAAGAGCTTCCTTAGCTTCTAAAGCAGGTCCGACCGTGTGACCGACAGGTTGATCACCATACGTTAACCCGACTTCAACTCTCATCTTCAATCTTTCACCTAGCTCAACAAACTTTCTTGAAAGAGCTACAGCCTCATCTTTAGTTTTAACCTTAGCGTTTAAACCAACCGGGATATCTAATACAAGGGAGTCTACTCCTATAGCTAATTTCTTCGACATTATTGAAGCTAGCATTTGACTTATCGGATCTATACTTAGAGGATACTCCACGGTTTCAATTAAAATATCGTCTGCGGGTGCGATGTTAAGGGTTCCACCCCATACAAGACAGCCGCGTGTTTTTTTAACCAGAGATTTAATCTCCTCGACTGAAAAGTTCACTGGAGCTAAAACCTCGAATGTATCAGCGGTTCCTGAAGGTGAAGTTATCGCTCTACTACTTGTTTTAGGTATTAAAAGACCCATAGATGCGATTATGGGAACTATTAGAAGAGAGACTTTATTACCTGGAACGCCGCCGATAGAATGCTTATCGTAAACCGGCTCCTCGAAGTCTATTGTAACCCCTGTCTCCGCCATAGCTCTAGTCAAATACTCCACTTCAGCCATAGAAAGTTCCTGATAGTGTTGAGCTAATATGAAGGCGGCCATCTCAACAGGGGTTAAAGTCATGGAGACGATATCCTCTACGATTTGAGTCATTTCAGCGTGAGTTAAGGAATCCCCGCTTAATTTTTTCTTAATATACGATAAGGAGACCGGTGTTTTAGCAGGGGTGACTTCGACTATTCCCCCTTCCTTCACTTGTAGATCTCTCATAAGCTTCTCACTTAACCCGATCTCCCCCTCTCTTAGAAGACTTTTAGTTATAAGTAAAACAGCTGTGAAGGATTTATTAATAGATTTAATTTGAACCCGTCCTCTAGATGAGATCTTCATATTCTTAGCGTCTTTCTCGTTTAACACAACCTGGTTGTAATCGCATACTATATCTATCGGCTTAACAGTGTACTCAACCATTTTCAAACACCCTTTAAGAATAGTTTTAATCTGAGAATATAAAAGGATACTTTTCAACAACAGCCCCGTAAAGATAAGCTGGTGGAAGTATTCCAAGCTCTGTTATAATTCCGTGAATATACTTTCTAGCAACTGTTTCGAAAGCAGGGTTATCGATTATAAGATTCTCAGGAGGGTTATCCCAAACCTCCCTTGGATCCCTCAACTCTATTTCTTCAAGGTTTCCTATAACTGTTTCAGGCGAGAACTTAAAACACGGTGTAGCTACATAGAATGGAACATTATACTCTTCAGCAGCTAAGGCTAGCAGCCTTGTCCCTATCTTATTTAAAACAACACCCTCAGATGTGATCGCGTCAGCCCCCACAAGTATTAAATCAACCTCTTTCTGTCGAATAGCCCATCTCATCGCGGAGTCGACGATAAGCGTGGTTTTAACACCTTTCTCAGTAAGCTCCCTTGCGGTTATATGCCCTTGATATAAAGGTCGAGTCTCCGTGCACACTACATCGAATTTTTTACCATCCTGAAACGCTTTGATGATGATGCCGCTCACAATAGAGCTGTGACAGTGAGTCATCACAGTCATCCCGTCGACGATCCTTTTAGCACCGATTAACTGAATTCTAGTCTTAGCCTCTTTAAGCATTTTAATATACTGGGAGGCTAAAGAAGAGATCAATTCACTTATATCATCAGGCTCCCGGATATTACGCTGAAAATTATATAGTATATATTTAACACCGTTTCTCATAGCAGGTTCAGTTGGCCTGCTTTGAAACAATATCTCCTTCATCTTATAAAGTAGGGTGAGAGCTTCCTGAACTGTTTTAGGATTTAAAACCTTCAACTGCTCGGTGATAGCGGTTAAAGCGCTAACAGCTATATTTGTTGCACCCTGAATCTTCAACCTTTTAATATCAGCAGCTGTTTTTTCAATAATCTCCATAAATATCACTTTATGAATATTAAACCAGTTTTATATAAAAACATATTAAGAGAATTACCGAACACTATCCGACGAAGCCTGCTTAATAATGTTAGAGATAGTAAGCTACTTTAAACAAAGCATAAGCTTCAACGATATGAGTGGATGCGATCTCAATTCACGGTTAAAATCATATAATTATAAACTCCGTCAAAGTTTTAAAAACTGAAATATATAAATTGGAAGAGATTAAAAATTTCAGTGATAAGTCGGCTATAGTTAAACTGAATTCATAAAAATGAGGGTTTGATAGAAAAATATAATCGGTGAGGTTATGATATCATTCAATCTCGGAGAATATTCTTGGAGGATTAAATTCGAGGATTTAAACGATGATTTCATAGTTGAATTCGGCTTATCGGATATCAGCCGTATAGTTGAACATGAGCGTACTGTTTCAGATAAAAGTGTTATAAAAAAGTTGATTGAAAGCTTCAACTTAGAAGGATTCCTTCATCCGATACTTGTAACTGAACTTGGAAGAAATTATGTTATAGCGGATGGAACTCATAGATTATTCGCGCTAAGAGAAATCAGCTTAAAGGAGAATCTTAGAGTTTACGCGCCCTTAAATATTCTCAGACACCCGTATTTTAAACGAGACAGCTGGGTTTTCTATTTTAACAGAAAGATAGATTTAGAGCGGATTATAGAAGCAGGCTTCACCGTCACCAGAGTTAATCCAGTGAATTTAGATGAAGCTAGTATTAAGGTTTTAAACGGTGAACTTCAAGCGCTTATCAAAACCGGCGGTGAATTTTTTTCGGTTCAACGGGAAGAGCGTAGTAGAGAGGATTTTCTGAAATCGCTTAGAGAGTTAGATAATATTTTAGGGGATTATGAGAGACTTGTTTTACGCGAAGATTTTAATCTTAAAAACGGAGAGATGGCTTTCATAGCTCCGCCTGTTGATAGTAAAGGAGATATTAAAATACTAGTTGAAAACGCTGATCTTAGACGGAGGAAAGCGTCTAGAACAGTGGTGAAGCTGAGACCTCTATTTTTAGATATTCCTTTAAACATATTATTAAGCGGGTTTGAAGAAGTTAAAGAATATATGGTGGATAAAATAGAGCGGTTAATATTTAATAGAAAAGTGATTTTAGTGAAACCGCCTGTAGCGGATTTAGATTTCTGCGGAGACGCGTTCGACCACCCTCTTCTAGTAATGAATAAAGATGTTTTCTACAGTAAAAACGGTTTTAAAAAGAGTTTCAGAAACCAGATTCTAGAAGATTATAAAGTAATATAACAGCTTATATTAGCGGTTAAAAAATTTCATCTCACAACCCCCCAGTGTTCTAAGGCTCTTTTAAGCTCTATATGAGTTTTCGCATATTCTTCAACGGGGATCCCTTGTACAGCTGCGTCGACGGCTTGTCGCAGAGCTTTAGCCCCGGCTAACACTCCGTCAGGGTGTCCTGCAATCCCCCCGCCGGCCTGTATCTGAATATCCACGCCGGCTCTTCTAACGAGAGCCTCCACTGAACCTGGATGTAACCCCCCGCTAGCCATAGGAAGCATCGGTTTCAGATGACCCATCGGCTGGGTTATCGCGTCCGCGTATATCTGTGTTTCATCAGCTTCACCATGCATTTTACCGACGCCCCATGTTCCCACGTGAAGTATATCCCCGCCTACTAAACGGCATAGCTTAGCTATCACTTTCATAGATATTCCATGTTTAGGATTCCTTGTGAAAGCTGCGTGCATAGCTCTATGACAGTGGATAGGTACATTTATACTCGCGTCTTCAGCTAATGCTTGAACAGCACTAAAGCCAGCGACTATCACATCCACTAAAAGCTGGTTAGCTCCATGACTGATGACTTTATCAGCTACTTCTAATATCTGATCGACCCGCGTGGTCACGTTGACAGAGTAAAGCATGCTTTGACCTGTTTCATCTTTAACTTTATCTATAGCCTCTCTCACAGCTATAACACGGTCTATAAGCGGGCAGAATCTTTGGTTAACCAGGGTTTCATCATCTTTACCCGCGGTTAAACCACCTAAACCGAAAAGATAAACGAGTTCCCCGTATTTTCTAGGAGGTAAACCTATTTTCGGTTTAACTGTTCCACCTATAGAGGGCTTATGCTCACAGTTCATAAGTTTTTTAACACCGTGTAAACCGAATTTCGGGCCTTTAAATAATTTAATAACCTGTTTTGGAAGATGAACATCCAGTAATCTAGCGTTCTTCAACTGTTCTAGACCGAAGAAGTTACCTGCAACCACGCTTAGAAATTGAGGAACACCGCCTATATCCCAGCTGAAGTCGTCTAGCGGGTAGGCTACTCTAACAAAGTTTTTCGATTTATCAATATAGAAGACTTTAGCTCCAAGCTCCTCCACTATTTTAGTATTAGTCGTGGAGATTTCCGTCCATGTACCTGTGCTCTCCTCCGCCGCTAATTTCTCAGCTGCAATCTCTAAAGGCAGATCGCTTTCAAGAGTGTAATCTGCTATAACATATTTTTCGCTATCAACTTGGAGGTTAAGATTCACATAAGACATTAAACCACCATAAGAATCAAGGTTGCAATGGTATTAAAATATTTTTATATACTTAATCAGTTAATGAGTTAACTGGCTGGTTTACCGGTGAGTTTAATGGGTGAGGAAAAAATTGTTATAACCGTTGTCGGGGTTGACCGCCCCGGGATAGTTGCTATGGTGGCTAATATACTAGCTGAAAACAATATTAACATAGAGGATATGCGCTCCACGATCCTTCAATCCGGAACCCCTGTATTCACTATGATAATGATAGCGGATATGAGTAATTCGAAGATAAGTTATGATGAGCTTAAAAACATTCTTAAAAAGAAGGAGGAGGAGACAGGGGTTACACTTATCGCGCTTAAAGAGGAGATTTTTAAATTCCTACACAGGGTTTAGGAGGCTTAAAAAATGCCTGTTTTACTGGATACAGAGGAGATAATCGAAACTATTAAGATGATCACACTGCAGAAGCTTAATATCAGAGCTGCTACTTTAGGCATCAGCCTCCTAGACTGTATTACTGGAAGCGTCGAGGAGACATGCGATAAAATATATTATAAGATAATGTCTTATTCTAAACAGTTTGATGAAAGCTGTAGAACGGTTCAGAAATCATACGGTGTTCCGATAGTTAATAAGCGTATCGCAGTCACCCCTATCTCCATAATACTTGGAAGCCTATTAAAGGGGGAGAATGATTCTGCAAGAATTAAAGTATGTTTAAAAATCGCTGAAACCCTTGATAAAGCGGTTGTCGACGCGGGGGTTGATTATATCGGAGGCTACTCGTGTTTTGTTCACAGAGGGGCGTCTGCAGCGGATGAAGCGCTTATAGAAAGCTTACCCATTGTACTATCCACTACAGGGAGAGTTTTCTCATTCGTCAATGTTGCGTCAACAGAGAGCGGTATAAACATGGATATGGTTAAGCGAATGGGCGGTGTAATCAGAGATGTAGCCTACCATACGAGAGATAAGAACAGCGTAGGTTGTGCGAAGCTTATGGTGATGGCTAATGCGGCTGAGGGAACCCCATTCCTGCCTGGTGCATTTCATAGTATAGGGGACAGCGACGTGTCTCTAACTGTTGGTATAAGCGGTCCCGGTGTAGTTCACTCTGTGCTAAATAATTTAGATGAAGCTGCATCTCTTGGAGATGTTGTTGAAGCTATTAAGTCAACCAGTTTCAAGGTTACCAGAGCAGGAGAGCTTATCGGGAGAAGGATAGCTGAAGAAATGAAAGTTGATTTCGGGGGGGTAGATCTTTCACTAGCCCCTTCACCGGAAGGTGGTAACAGTGTCGGCGGTATAGTTGAGAGTATGGGGGTGGAGTGCTTCGGAGCTCCTGGAAGTGTTTTAGCTATCGCGATTATAGCTGATGCGTTAAAGAAAGGCGGTAGTATGGCTTCGAAATATGTGGGAGGTCAAAGCGGGGTTTTCATACCTGTTTTAGAAGATGATGTCATCGCTAAAGCAGCCGGTGAAGGCGCTTTAACGATAGATAATTTAAAAGCGATGAGCGGCGTCTGCTCTACAGGTCTTGACATGATCCCTATACCTGGGGATACAAGCCCGGATACTATCGCTGCGCTAATAGGAGATATTATAGCTCTCGGAGTTATCAATCGTAAAACGGTTGGAGCTAGACTTATACCTGTTTACGGTAAGAAGCCCGGTGACTGGGTTGACTATGGAGGTTTACTTGGAAGAGCTCCTGTTATGGAGGTTAGTAGGTTTAAATCATCGAAGTTGATTCAGCGGGGAGGGCGGATACCGTCGCCTTTCATAAGCTTGTCAAAGTCTTGAAGACGAGTATTTTTTATCCACGAGTATGAGAGCTGGACAGTTGATTTTACCTGTCACATAATCTGAGTGGCTTCTATAAAATATTCGTTTTAAACCTTTAGGAGGCTCTCTTTTCGATAAAACCACCAGATCATAGTCTCCGCTGTTAGCCTCCTCCACGATCGCCTCAGATATATGACGGGCAACCACGATCTTACTTGATATTTTAAAAGATTGTTCTTCTATCCATTTAATAATAGGAGTTAACTGTTGTTGTAATTCTTGAACGATTCTATTATGCTCTAAAATGTCTAGTGAAGCTGTTACAGGAAGCTCAATTACATGGAAAATGGTTAAATCAGGGTTTTTTAAACTTTTCAATATATCAAATCCTTTTAATAAGAGTTCTCTGTTAATTCTTGTTGAGACAGGTAGGAGAATTCTAGTTTTTTTAGACACGTTCATTTAACTCAAACCTCTATTACGACACCTTCACGTTTATGCTTGTGTAGGACTACAGATGTCACAGTGCTTCTAACACCGTCGATTTTCATCAATCTGTTTTTCAGAAACTCTCGGAAGCTGTTTATATCCTCTGTTCTAACTAGTATGATTATATCAGACTCCCCTGTAACCTCGTATAAGTCTACTACTTCAGATAGAAGTTTAAGTTTATCCACCACATAATCCATTTTCTCGGATATAACATATATGTTGATAATAACTTCAACCGTCATTTCAATCTCTCCTTAAAACCATTACTTTACCAGGATATTTACTCGTCACATATAAAATAGTTGACTCATCAAAGTCTTTTTTAAAGTCTTTTTTAAATAATCTCCGCTTTATGAAGACTAAAGTATCGTTATCCTCTGATTCAAGCTCGCTTATAACAATATGATTAAATGATCCTATTCTAATTTTAACACTCACCTGGTAGCCTAGTTTTTGCAGCCTATTAGCGATTGAGGAGAGCTCAGAGTAGACTTCATCCTCTAATTTCTTCATTTCGAGAATGGAGTCAACTTTATCAGGAGGTAAACCATAATCTTCAGGGTCGAGTATTGTTAAAAGGGTTATTGAGAAACGTTTATCTAAGCCTTCTTTAATAATATTCACGATTTTCTCCTCGTCTTCCGGTGTTCGAAGTAGGATAACCGCATGCATATTATAACCGCTCGGCTTAATTGTTTTACCTGTCTCCTTAGATAGAATAGGCAGTTTTCTCTTAATACGGTAAACAGTGTACCCTAAGAGTCCGATGAGAATCCACAGGGCTCCTAGAAGACGACCCTCCGGATGATATAAGATGATAAGAGACCAGATAGCCGCGCACATAAAAGCGCCGAAAACACTTATAGGTGGAATTATAATTTTCCTACCACGCCATTTAATTTTTAATTCCCCTGGTATCTTCCAAGACCTGTATGCGCCTGGGTCCTGATTTCTAAGTATGATAAGGGAGATATTCACTATTAAATAGGAGAGAAGAGCTCCGAAATTATATAAGTCTGCGATTAATTCAAGGGTTCCAGTCATTGTCAGAAAGCCGCCGATTAAACCGAATACGATGATAGTTTTATATGGAGTCTTAAAATTTTTATGAGTGGTATAAAACCATTTAGGGAAGAGGTTGAAGCGACTCATAGAGTAGACTACTCTGGAAACTCCTATAACCCCGGTGTTAGTGGATACAAGGCATATAGCGAACCCTGTGACCGCGACTAAAGGAGCTATGAACTGTCCGATAACCGGGATAGCGGAGGCTAGCGTAGCCATAGGATCAGCTTTCGAATATCCTAAAACATTCCATGGGAGAACACCCATTCCAATAGTTGAAAGCCCTAGCGCGAATACGATCACAGCTAGAATGGAAAGCTTATTAGCTCTCGGAATCCATTTATAAGGTTTCTTAGTTTCTTCAGCAGCTTGAGCTATAGACTCTATTCCTATGAAAGAAGACATCGCAATAGTTACGCCGTAAAGAAAGTTTTGAAACTGGTAGTCTGAGCTGAAAATATAAGAGACATTCGGTAGCTGAACAGGATTACCTAAAATAAATATTTGATTCACTAAGACACCGATGTTAAAAGCTAGTATTAAACCCATTAAAAAGATCATTGATAAAACTAGAATATTCAATGTAACTAAGATCACGTTAAGAGTGGATGACTCTTTAATCCCTATAATATTTATTATTATAAGAAAGATGACGATAGTGAAAGATATCAGCCCTAAATATGGTATGGAGAAAGGTAAACCTATTACACTAAGATCTAGTGAGAGATATCTGAGAGCTGGGAAGAAGAAAGTTAGGTAGCCTGAAGTGGCTAGAGAAAAAAGCGCGATGTTCACAGTGTAATCTAACATCACAGCCCAGCCGGCTATGAAACCTAAAAGATCATTCGACGCTTTCATAGCGTAGACGTGAGCGCCGCCTGCATAAGGATAAGCGGTGGCAAGCTCAGCGTAAGCTAAACCCGTGCACACATAGGTTGTTGCAGCTATAGCGAACGCTATAGGAGAGCCTCCTGCAGCGTAGAATGCGACAAGACCGAGCGCTACGTAGATGTCGGCGCCTACATCCGCGTAGCCCATAGCAAACGAACCATACCAGCCTATGTCTCTTTTAAGAGCACCGGTTTCATCAGACAATACTGAACCCTCAAATAATAGAGAAATATGTTAATTAGATGATTAAAATAAAAAAAGGTTTATAAGATTTATTAGTTTCAAAGCTTTTTTCTAGGGACTCTTAAACGTTTAATCAGAGTGGAGATTAAAAAGGCAGCGGCTAAAACCATGACAATAGTAGCCCCGGAGGTTAAATTAAAAATATATGAGAGAAATAACCCTGTGATCGTGCATATTAAACCTGTAATAGACGACGCAAAGCTTAGTTTTATTATTCCATGAGTGAATTTCATGCTGATCACCGTGGGGATTGTTAAAAGAGCTATAACGAGTATGATTCCAACTACGCGTATAAGTATTACAACGCTGAGGCCTATCATACCTAGTAGAGCATAATATAACGGTTTCACAGGGACACCGGAAGCGGTTGCGAATTCCTCGTCGAATGATATCGCGTAGAATTCTTTATGAAAGAGGAGGAATACTGTTAAAATCACCATATTCAATATGAACATGATCATTAAATCAAAAACCGGAACGGTTAGAATACTACCGAAAAGATAACTGAAAAGGTCGGGAGCGTATCCTGGAGTTAAATTCACGAATATTATACCTGAAGCCATACCTACAGCCCATAGTACTCCAATAGCGACATCCTCGCTTACACGCGCTCTTCTACCTATCAATCCTATGGTGAGAGATGCGGCTAAGCTGAAGGGGATTGCAACTAACACAGGGTTTAAACCAAGTAGGTAGCCTAATCCTATCCCACCGAAAGCGGAGTGAGATATACCGCCGCTCATGAAAACAAGCTTCTTTAAAACTATAAGCGTGCCTACAACACCGCAGGTTACGCTAACCATAATCGCGGCGATTAACGCGTTTCGCATAAAACTGTAAGCGAAAATTTCAAATATCATTTTTCATGCCTCTCTAAAACTCGATGCGGTATACCGTGAGCTATAAGTTCAACAGGACACTGGTAGACTTCTTGAAGAGTCTTTAAAGCCCCTTCCACAGGCCCGTGGTAGTATAGACGTTTATTCAGACAAGCCATCTTATCAACATAAGATGAGATAACACCGATGTCATGGGAGACGACTACCACGCTCATATCTTTTTTAAGCTGTAAAAGCAGCTCGTAAAAAGAATTCTGCATGTCTGGGTCGAGACTAGATGTAGGCTCGTCTAGAAGTAGCAGTCTAGGTTTTTTAACTATGGCTCTAGCTATTAAAACGCGCTGGATTTGACCTCCGGACAGAGAGTTTAACGGTCTATTCTCGAACCCAGTCATTTTCACAGTTTTCAACGCTTCTAAAGCAGCCTGCACATGTTCTCGCGAATAACTTTTTAATAGAAGGCGTCTGCCCAGTAAACCTGTTAAAACCACGTTTAAAACCGTTATAGGAAAGTTTAAATCGAAAAGACTATATTGAGGCAGATAACCGATAAGATCTCTCACATTCTCCGGTTTATTATTGAAAACTTTAACCTCGCCTTTAAACGGTTTAACCAAGCCTGCGATAACCTTTAGAAGCGTGGATTTGCCGCCACCGTTCACGCCGATGATAGCGATAAGATCGTTTTCGAATATTGAAAGTGAGACATCCTCTAAAACATTGTAACCGTCGTATTTAACCCAGATATTACGTAAAGATACAATTTCATCAGTCATTAAAACCACCTTAAGCCTCGAATTCTTCAATAAGATAGCCTACAAATTTTATCAATGTCAGAGTGTAATATTCGCTTAACGGGTCTATTAACACTACGCGTCCGTTTATCTGTTCAGCCACGGTTTCCGCGTATGAAGTGTCGAATTGAGGAGACGCGAAGACTATAGTTAAATTATATAGAGTAGCGTTATCCACAGCCCATTGAAGAGTTTGAGGGGTTACAGGTTTCCCCTCCTCTTCTATGCTTATCTGCGTTAAATTATACGCTTCAGCGAAGTAGGTGAAAGCGGGGTGAAATATTAGAAATACACGGTTAGTGTAATTGCTAAGAGTTTTCACAATATACTCGTCTAAAAAACTGAGGGCTCTAAGATAAGCGGCTAGATTAGACTCGTAGTCTATTCTGTGAGCCGGGTCTACTCGAATAATCGCGTTATAAAAGTTCTCCGCCATAATCTTCACGTTCAAAGGTGAAGTCCATATATGGGGGTCCCTGTTTATTACAGTAACTCCTTCACTTCCGTTAACCAGTATTATATCAGGGTTCACGGATAAAATTTGATTCCACCATGTTAACTCGAATTCTAAACCTGAACCGATGAAAAAGTATATTTTAGCTTTACTTAACTCTGCAAGCTGGCTTGGAGTCGGCTCATAAGAGTGAGGGTCCGCGCCGGATGGGACTAGAACGGTTACCTGAACATGTTCACCGCCGATCATATTCACTATTTCAGATTGAACGGGGATGGTGACGGCTACCAGTATTTTAGAGCTGGATGAGGGGGCCTGCGGGTTTAACAGAAAGATGAACGCGCCTAAACCAGTGGAGGTGACGAGTATTATAGTGAATAACCCTGCTAGAATCTTCTTATCGAGCATATTAGCACTTATAAATTATTAACTTATAAGGATTTTGTTAATAATAATTATAGGTAAATTTATAAATAACTTAATAATAGTTTGAATTATGCCTATAATCAGCTTATCCTTAAACGACGAGATATTAGAGCGAATAGAGAAACTACGGAAAGAATTAGGTTTCACTGGAAGATCAGAGCTTATAAGAGCTGGTTTAAGAATGCTAATAGCTGATAGTTTAGAGAAAGAAAAGCTAGAAGGGAGAATACATTCAGTTCTATTATTAATCCATGATCATGAAGCTGAAAACTTTGTAAGCCAGTTAAAACATGAATACGCTGATATAATAACCACTCAAATACACAGTCAAACCAGACAGAATAAATGCCTGGAAATATTTATAATAGAAGGAGACGCTGAAAGAGTGAAAGAGCTTGTAAACCGTTACAGAACCAGTAGTAGAATAGAGTATGTTAAGCTTTTAATCCCTTGAAAAAAGAGAACTTAGTTTAAT
>JAHQXC010000106.1 GCA_029856525.1 Candidatus Odinarchaeia archaeon | reverse complement strand
TTATGTTATATTTTAGATTGGTGGTGTGGGATGCGTTTATGGTCTATTCACCCTAAGTATCTTGATGTTAAAGGTTTGCTGGCTGTTTGGAGGGAGGGGCTTTTAGCTAGGAGGGTGCTTGAGGGTAGGATAAAGGGTTATAGGAGTCATCCTCAGCTTGAGCGTTTTAAAAAATCAGGGGATCCTATTCTTTACATAAACGCTTATCTTTATCAAATTTTTTTAGAGGCGGAGAGGCGTGGTTACTCTTTTGATGAAAGTAAAATAAAAGTGGTTGAGGTGAGTGAATTACTGCCGGTTACAGAGAAGCAGGTGGAGTATGAATTTAGACATTTATTAAATAAGCTTAAGCGTAGAGCGGAAGATAAGTATGAGGAGTTGAAGGACTGTGAGAGGATTGAAGTTAACCCTATCTTTAAAATTATCCCTGGCGGAGTGGAACCCTGGGAGAGAATATAAATCCCCGATCCCGGCGTATCAAAAACAGTTTTAATTTTAGCTTTACTCGTCCGGTATTGAAATCAGTTTTTCTTTTAGGGTGATTCTCCTAAACTTCTGATCGAATGATGATAATCTAGGATAGGGATCTGCTATAACTTATTACTACAGGGGTTCTTTTACGGCAAATACTTAAATATTTATTTTTTTAAAAAATATTTATTTTAAGATAGCTGTTAAGAGGCGAAGGGGATTTGCAGTTAAGTTTTTTGAGAAAAAATCTGCCTACGATAGTTCTCCTCATAATTGTGTTAGTTTTATCGCTTTGGTCTTATATTTCCGGCTGTTATGTTCCAGCGGGCGCACCTGAAATAAGCTTAGTAAGCGATTTCCTGTTAGTCGCTGTTGGGGTTGTAGCTGGGCTGGTGGGCGGTCTCATCGGAACAGGTGGATGTAGTATTATGCTGCCTATACTCCATTTCTGGCTAGGATACCCTGCGCCGTTAGCGGTGGGCACAACTTTATTCGCCGTCATTTTCACCACGCTTTCCGGTGCATCCGGCCACCTAGTTAGAAGAAACCTTGACAGGAAAGCCGCGTTATGGATTGGAGGCATCGGAACGTTAGGTGTTATATTCGGTTCCTGGCTTTTCACACTTCTATTAAGCCAGGTTACTTTACTTGGTCTCATTCTCGGACTAGCATTCCTCCTACCTGCGATCCGCATGATCGTGGAGGGCGTTGGAAGGAGCAGAATAACTGGAATGCAGCAGGGGGGTAAAATCATCCCCGGTTCAAAGCCGTTGATGGGTTTACTTGGATTCGTTATCGGAATCTTAACCGGTGTTATAGGTTTAGGCGGAGGCTATGCGCTCGTACCCAGCTTAATATACTTTTTCAACGCACCGGTTTATATTACAATGGGGACTTCTTTAGCCTCTATGATCCCTTTAGCCGTAATCGGCGGCTGGATTAAACTTATTCAAGGCTTCGTAGCTTTAGGCGCCGGATTACTGCTCGGCGCAGGCGCGGTAGTAGGCGCTCAATTCGGAGCCGCTTCAATCAAAAAATTTAAACCTAACACTTTAAAATTAATCTTCGGAGTCTACTTCCTCTATGTAGCGGTGAAATTTGTAACAAGCTACTTTGGTGTAATGATATGGTGAGCTAGAATTCCAAATAGAGCTAATCTTTCTATTTCTTTCTATTTTTTGAAAAGTTTGGATGATTAAAATATATAATTCCGTAAAAATATAAAAGACGGCTGAATATGTTACTATCTGTCGGTTACATGTGTAAAGTGGCGCTTCATAATGATATGAGTTCTCATCAACGAGGAGCCTTCTTATCGCTTTATAAGGAGGGTCCAGAAATACAAGTTTATCTTCAATATCTCCAAAATTACTATTTGAAAATTAGAAGTATTTTCGAAAAAGCTTCGCTATTTTAATTTTTTGAATAAGACAAAATAAATTGTTTAGCAATTTCTTCTTTTCTTCTTTAAATGTTTTAGCCAATTCATCAAGGGTTTCCTCTATATAGAGTTCAGCATAAGCTGCTTTTTCATTAATTTTTTCAAGAAATTCTAAGAATTTTAAAAGTTTTTCTTTTTCTTGTCGCTCAAATAACGCTTCTATCTTTGCTTTTGAATAAAGTAGACTAAAAAATAACGGGTGTAAAAAGTATACATCCTCTTTTTCATTTTTTAAGAAGATTGGGTAAAGATTTTCAAGTGCCAAATCGAATATGTTTTCAACTATTTCTGAGAGTGTTGGCGGGAGCGATATATTTAATCCTATTTGACCTAGTAATTTTTCAAGTGGTTTTCTAAGCTCATTAAAGTTGCAAACAAATGTGATAGTATTCGAGGAATCAAAAACTTTAATTAAAACATAGCTCAATAATGTTTGCGCTAATTCAAAATACGATATCCCGATATCCGAAACAACACTTAATAGTTCAAAGTGGCCACTTTTTTTTCTTACTTCTAGAATAATTGCGTTTAAAAAGGATTTTGAAGTATCAATGCCTTCCTTTTTATGTTGTAGCAATTCGTTTAGAAGGTTCTCTGGTATGTATGCATCCCGCTTCATAAAAAAGAACTCGCCATCCTTCTCTGTTAGCATTCTAATTTTTATCCTGTGGACTTTAAACCTCCTCTTTAAAATGTCGATGTTTGTGCTTTCCTCGATTTTGTCAATAATACACAAGGTCTTCGCTACTTTTAGAACATATATAATTGAGGCTCTATTATGGATGCAGTGTGTTGAAAATGAAAAACCTTTCTTTGGATTTACCCAATAAGAATATTTTAAATAATTTAACATTATGTCGCCTATATTTCCTGAAGCATCCCATAAGTCAGCGCCAAAAGGTATAATGAAATTCAGTGAAGAATAAGAGATGCTTCTTGTAACAGGTTGAAACCTCATGCACAGCGCTTTTTCTCTCAAAAGTACATTCAAAAACTCACCGGAGATTTGTTCACTTGCTTCAGACCAGAATTTTATGAGGGTAATTGTGTTTAAATCCACAAAGAAAACAGGGAGCATTCCAAGTTTTGTTTTTGTCTGACCCTCAAATTGAGGAT
>JAHQXC010000041.1 GCA_029856525.1 Candidatus Odinarchaeia archaeon | reverse complement strand
TCAACTATTCTCTTTAAACCTTGTATTTGGCTGTCGTCTCCTATACCTAGCATTCGTGGCAGAATCTGGTGACCGGATTTTATGAAAGCGTACTCTGTTATTATTAAGCCTATCCCTGATTCAGCGATTTCACTGTAATGTCTTATTAAACGTTCGGTTACATATCCTTTTTCATCAGCCATCCCCATCCATACAGGGGCCATTACGAATCTATTAGATAATTCTAAGCAGCCTAGCCTGTATGGTTGAAAGGCTAACTCTAACATGCTCGTTCCTCTACTGCTTAGAATGAGAGGAAACCTGGAATAAAGTAATTTACTACGAGTAGTAATATCAAAGTGACGGCTGGAACAGTTATATTATCATCTATTGGACCGAACTCGAAATGCTCTATTATACTAGCTATGAAACCGGAGATAACCCCCATAGGGCCGAGTATCGCACCTGTAGGTATTGAAACGGTTGCCATAGCTAGATTCCCATACCATGATTTAGTTCTTCTTTTATATAACGCGTTTCGAACAACACCTGTTATCGCATCCCCGAAAGCCATGAATAAAGCTGGTAGAACTCCAAACCAGAAGTTACCGCCTGAGAAAAACCAGCCTAAAGTTAAAACCGTCCCCCACATGATAGCGAAAGATACCTCATAACAGTTTTCGCATACCTGGAACCAGTTCATAAGTTTACCTGTCCGGTGTGGAATATATATGAAAACCGCTAATAGAGAAGCGAACGCTAAAGGGAGAATCGGAGTTGTATAGACGAAGGGGACTACGATAGCGGAAACCCCGCCGGCTAACATATGAATGACTTTCCGATTATAATAAACCGCGATTGTATGCTCTACGCCTCTTTTCGTTAGAAACGAGTATAGTTTTCTCGTTAAAACAGTTACCACGAAGGCGACCCATAGAAATAAAGTTATAGTGACTGCTATTTCAGCTAATGAGACCATGAAAAAATCTATTAAATCTTGTTATATAAAAATTTTATTAAAATTTTATGAGGAAATTACTGAATTTTATTTTTTTTCAATCTCTTTTAGAGAGTATGATCGCTGCTTTTATGATTCCATCTATGATTGCTTCAGGTTTAGGCGGGCAGCCTGGTACATACACGTCGACTGGTATTATCCTGTCAACAGGCCCTCCCTGAGTGTATGATGGACCTTTATCATCGTCCGGTTTAAAAACACCGCCTGTTATAGCGCATGACCCTATCGCTACAACTGCTTTCGGAGTAGGCATTTGCTCGTATGTTCTTTTAAGGAATGGCACATGCTGTTTTGCAACTATTCCCTCCACGAGCATTATATCTGCATGCCTAGGATTGTTATGTAATGTGACACCTATTCTCTCAGGGTCGTATCTAGGGTTTAACGCGGCGGCTATCTCTATTCCACATCCGTTGCAGCCGCTGCAGTGAGCGTGGAAAACCCAAGGCGAATATAATCTAGCTTTCTGCTTTAATCCCATACTCTCATTCTCCTTTTTTAATAATATTTTCTAGTATGCAGGTTAAGTGTGTAAGCGTTTCTTCTACGGCATTCCCTGCAAAGTTTACCCGCTTTTTCAATGTCTTCTCTACTCTGCTCTCTCCATTTTTCACCGAGGTTTTTTAAAACTTTCTCAGAGTATATCTTATATTGTTTAACAGGAGCTACAGGGTTCCCGCATTTTTCACATAATATTAAATCTCTTTCAAATCTCACATTCGCCGGGTTCTGTGAACCTGGACCTGTGTAAGCTAACTCGAATTTACTGGTAAGCTTTATCGCGTCTTCAGGGCATTCTTCTTCACATCGACCGCAGAACACGCATCTACCAAGATCTATTGTAAAAACTCTCTTCCCGTTAACATCCTCTGTTTTAATAGTGTTAGCTGTGCATACGCTTTCACATGCCGCGCAACCGCAGCAATCCTCTTCACTATATTGTGGGGCTCCTCTCAACCCCTCGCATATATGACTGTACTTAGCTCCGCTTCCAAATCTTGGCTGAGAGTAATCTAGCCTAGGATCTCCACTAGGGTAATCTAATGTCTGTATGTCTCCGCTGCTTCTCAACGCTTCTTTTAAAAGCTTAATTTTACCTTTAACCATTTTACTCCTCCTATACTATGCTTATCCCTATATTTACTCCGGCACCGGCCAGTGAAACCATAATGTAAGGCCAGACTAAGCCGATTAAACTTAACGCTAAAGGTATTTTCATATACCATGTGAAGGCTTGGTCGATTCTAAAACGAGCGTTAGCTGCGTTAACGACTGATATTATTAAGATTAGTATGATCGCTTCCACTCCGAATACTATTCCACTCCATATAAATGAGGGGACACCTAGATAATCTACTGTGATTAACGCGCCTCCGAGATACATGTCTATGAATAAAGTTAAACTCACGAATAATAGAAATATTTTCGCCATCTCATAGACGCCTAGAAGCTTCCCGGTGTACTCGGTGTAAGCTCCTGCGATAACCTCTACTTCTGCGTCAGGGATATCCATCGGTTTTATTTTAAGCTTTCCTATTAAACTCATCAGAATCGCAACCGCTGCAAACGGGTTTAAGATTATAAAGAACGCTGGGATTTTAAAACCGAAGAATGAGATTGAATGAGATGCTTGAAAGTTAACTATATCTGTTATAGAGAGGCTTCCAGGTATTAAAGGTAAACCTCCGTAGACAGGTGTTAATATACCTGTTAACATTGCTGTTGAAAATATCCCTATTATGAAAGGGAGCTCGTAGGCTAATGTAAGTATAACCTCCCTGTAACTTCCTATCGCACCCCAAGGCGATGAGCTTGCAGCTCCACTCGCCACTATCGTTAAAGGCACTATCAACATGAGATATAATGTTACGATCAAACTGAACTCGAACGGTCCGAACGCGGATACCCCTATAACAGGAATAAACCAGATAGCTATTATTAGACTAGCAGCAGCTACGAAAGGCGCTGACATAAATATTTTTCTCTGAGCGGTTGACGGTATCAGTGTTTGCTTATACATTAACTTCATTATATCCCAGAAAGGTTGCAGGATTCTAGTTGAGCCGACTACAGGTCTTAAGGATTTAGGGACAATATACCAGGGTCCTCTTCGACCTTGAAAACGGGCTGTAAACTTTCGAATAAGGCTTTGAAATAACACGCCTAAGAAGAAACCGGCTACAGGTAGCGTGAAACAGATAATCACGGTCTCCCATAAGGGTAGGTATACCGCCATGTTTAAGCCCTCCTGTATTTTCTAGCTAAATCACCTATTCTCTCAAACCTCACCTGGTTTGTTTTAACATCCTCTATTCTTATCATTCTATCAGTGCATGAGAAGCATGGGTCTATGCTTCCTATAATAATAGGAGCGTCGGATAATGTTTGCCCTCTTAACATGAACGGTAGCACCGCGTCATTTCTATAGCTTGGTGTTCTTATTCTAACAGTGTGAGGGATATTCGTCCCATTCGATTTAATGTAATAGTATAATTCTCCTCTAGGCGCCTCTGTTTTATTCACAGCTTCAGCTCCATCTTCAGGTAAATGCGGTTTAACTCTAATATCAGGGCTTGTAGACTTCATTCTCTCAACGCACTGTCTTATTATATCACAGCTGACAAGCGCTTCTTTTAACCTCACCACCAGCCTCGACCAGACATCTCCACCCGAGTCGGTTACCACCTCCCAGGTAGTGTACTCCGGGCTATAAGCTGCGTAAGGGTTAGAGCTTCTAGCATCTATCTTCCAGTTGCTGCCTCTAGCTGTAGGTCCAACAGCCCCAGCGTCTTTAGCTGTGCTGAGGGTGAGTCTACCTATATCCATTGTTCTCGCTTTTACAACAGGATGATCGTAAGCTATATCTATATATTTTTTAACAGATTCTTCGATGAACTCTATTCTTCTAATTATCTCAGGGATGTGAGCTTCACTTATATCTTTTCTAACCCCTCCCAAGTATACTATATCATGGTGGACTCTATTCCCTGTTAATTTTTCGAATAAATCTAGCACATGTTCTCTATCTCTTAGAGCCCACATGAAAAGTGTTTTAAACCCTATAAGATCACCTGCTACACCAAGCCATATCAGATGGCTGTGCAACCGTTCAAGCTCTAATATAATCGTTCTAATATACTTCGCTCTATCAGGGATCTCTATATTTAACATAGCTTCCACAGTGTTACAGTAAGCGGTAGCGTGGGTGGTGCTACATATACCGCACACACGTTCCACCAGGAAGGGTATTCTCGCGTAATGCCTTTGCTCTGCTAATTTCATAACCCCGCGATGGTTGAAACCTGTTTTCATATCTACGTCTACTATTTCATCTCCTTCAACTCTCACACGGAAATACTCGGATTCTATGAACATAGGGTGGTAGGGTCCTATCGGCAGTAGGGTGAGCTTAGCATCAGCCGGGCTTAACGCTAAAGGAACCCATTTTCCAAGTTCTTTTCGGATATAATACGCTGATTTATCTCTCTTAGTGTATAAGCTGAATCCGTCAACTTTCTCGCTTTCAGGTTCTTCAGGCCATTCATAGGGGAGGAAGAGATGGCGTGGATCAGGGTGACCTGTAAAATTCACTCCAAGTAAATCCATCATTTCTCTTTCAGCCCAAGACGCCTGCCATGTAATCGGTGAAATTGACGGGACTTCAGGTTTCTCACGCGGTACTCTCACTTTTATAATAAAATGAGTGTTTGTTTCAAGATGATCGAAGCCATAATGGTATTGTATTTCAAATCCGTTAACTCCCTCATCTGACACGGTTAAATGAACTAGCCTGCCATCTCTTCTAATCATATAATCAGCTATAGGCTTAACATATTCAGGTGTGGTTCTTATAATATATTTTTTGTTTTGTATCTGTTTTTCTTCAATATATTTTTCTTTAAGCATCTCTTTTAGAAATAATTTAATCTCGTCGACTATACTGAATTTTTCAACTGTTCTAGTTTCAGTTCCACTACCGCTCATCTCGATCACAATCCTGGGTTTATTATTGTGAAAGCGATATGCTCAAGGTTTAAAACAAGGGTGTTTAACACTCCTGTTAAGAATAATACTCCTAACGCTATTACTACAAGTGTTATAAAGGCTATGGGAACCATCATCGGCAGCGGCTGGTATAATTTAACGCGTGGTGGTGGTGTAACCTTAGCCGCGTCAACGCTTATATCACCGAGCGCGCCTTTAGGGCGTGGTTTAATAAATATGAAGAGGAACGCGGAGATATAGAATGCTAGCGTAATACCTATTGTTATTATAGATAAGATGAGGAAAACATTTATGGGAAGCGGGATGGGGATTTCAAACGCTAATTCGAATATTGTTCTATAACCGAATAAAGGCGGTATCATTCCAAGGCTTAAAGCCCCTATGAGAAATGAGGCTGTTGTAACAGGCATATTTTTCGATAAACCGCCAAGCTGGCCTATATCTCTTATGTGAAGATAGTACATTATTACTCCCACAGATAGGAAGAGGAGTGCTTTAGCTAAGCCGTGATTGTATAAGTGTATTAGCATCGCTGTGAGCGCTGAGAACTCGAAGGGAGGTGCGAAGGGGCCGAATAAGCCTTGGATCCCTCCTAACATCACTATGAAACCGATCTCGCTTATTGTAGAGTACGCTAAAACTCTTTTTATATCTCTGCTGAACCTGTAACCCGCGATCCTGCTACCGTAAACTTCGAAGAGAGCGGATAGGGATCCTGATAGCATGGAGCCTAATCCGAACACTATTAGTATTATTGAAACTATTTGTATGTTGAAGGCTACTACTCCTATTGTTCTAATCATTGCGAAGGCAGCTACCTGAACTAATACCCCGCTGAGAAGCGCGCTTATAGGTGAAGGAGCCTCAGCGTGTGCTCTAGGCAGCCATATGAAACCGAAGGGTATAATCCCGGCTTTAACACCGAACCCTACTAATAATAGAATGGAGATTATTATTCGAATATCCGCGGGGATTAAGGCTATAGCGGGATCGGTTAAAAGTTCAATTCCGGAAGCTGATACGAGAACGAATTCCGCGCCTAAAATAAAGAACCCGCCTAAGATGCTTATAGCTAAATAAATTATAGCAGCTCTATTAGCTCTTCTAGTTCTACCGAACATTACTAGGATTGCACTGGTAACAGTGGATGCCTCCATAAACATGTAAAGTATAATAATATTGAATGAATAGATTAAACCGATCATGGTTCCGGTGAATATGCATATTAGAATATAATATAGGTTTTTATCTCTTTCAGCTGACATGTATCTTATCGAGTAGACTATGACTAGAAGCGCTAAAAATAGAACTAGCTCTGAGACGAATATTCCTGATTCATTTATTATTAACGCGCCTATTTCTACAGGGGTGAATAATCCAAGGTTGGTTTGAATAAGTAGTATTGAATTAATTATGAAAGCTGTGGAGATGACAACGATTATACTCGCGTCTCGAGCGTTATCACCTATTAAAGAGAATAAATACCCTATTAAAGCAGCGGTTAAAGGGAGTATAAGCGGGCATAAAGCTAGAATTATCTCCGCGACCATCCTATGTTTCCTCCTCAGAGATTAAAGCCGACTTTGGAACATATAACTCGTATTCGTGAATATACGGGGGACGGGCTACTCCTCCTAGGAAAATCTCCTCGTTATTGCGTTTTTTAGGATATAATCCTGGTACTATTATCGAGAAGAACACGTAGAATGCTGTTATCACTACGATTTCAGCCATTAGAAAGAATTCTACAAGAGTTCTTGAAAAGAATGAGCCTAGAATACCTAGGCTTAGAAAAACAAGCGCTACGGCGATTGTTCTCCTTTTAAGTCTTTCAGATAACTTAACCATTATGATTTACCCCCGGATTGAGCTTTTTCAAATATTTTCTCGTAGTCGAGTTTGTGAAGATATGCACCGAATTCATCCGGTTCATGGCCGAAGCAGTAGGCTAAAAGCTCGAAGTAATTGAATACAGGTATATCATAGTCTCCGCCCTGCTGGTTTAATTCTAACTGGCCTTTTTCAAGTCGATCGTAGCATGCCGGGCAGAATAAAACAATGCAATCCACATTATGCTTCACCATATCGTCTAACCTCGTCTTCGTCTGCGCTAAGGCTTTCTTCTGATCCTTATACATCATGGGGACACCGCAGCATATGCGATCGCTTTCTAAGTCTACGACTTCGCAGCCTAATATTTCAACCAGCTCTCTGAATTTTCTAACAAGCTCTTTCTTAGGGTTGAGTCTAATCCGGCATCCGTACTGAATTCCAACTCTTACACCTGTAAGCTTTCTTTTAATCTGTTTTTTAATCCTATCTAAGCCGATTACATCATAGAGTAATTCTATAGCGTGGAGGACTCGATGTTTCCCCTGATATTGGATTCCAAACTTCATCAGGTTTTCATTAACTTTCCTGTTAAGTTGCTCGTCTTCGCTTAACATATGATAGGCGTGTGTTAAAGTATCGTAGCAGCCGTTGCATACAGTGAACACGTCAACATCCATTTTCTCAGCTAAAGCTATATTTCTACCAGCCATTGTAACCCATAACTCCGGGGCTACAGTTCTACTAATCTCAGGGTCAGGGCAGCATGTAGCACCCTCTATATCGAGAGGTTCAACTCCTAAATCTTTTAAAACTATTTTACCCGCAGCTTCCCCGAATAATTGAGCTGACGGTAAAGCGCATCCAAGATAGAAAGCTATTTTCTTAGTTTCAACCATATAATAGCCCTCAATATTTTATTCTTTTTTTACTCCAGTCGAATGCTACCTTCTCGTCTACACCTAGGATTTTAGCTAATTCCTGGATTTGTCTTTGAGCCTCTTCATTTCTCCAAGCGGTTTTAACCTCACCTATATCTAGGTTTTCACGTTCATCTTCGAAGAAGCCAGGTAGCTCTCTGTTCATTCCCTCGCGGAGAATCTCCTCTATCGCCCCCTTATATGCGGCTGGTAGCTTAAGCAGCTTTTTTCTAAGAGGGTAAAGATTATCCTGCTCCTCGCTCATTTACTTTTAGCCTCCGCTTTCAAAATCAATTTACTAGCTAGTTCTCTAGCTTCTTTCCGTGTTTTAACAGAAATCGCCCCTGTAGGGCAGAACTTAGCGCATTTAGGGTCCCCTTTACAGAAATCGCATTTAAATGAAACCCTTCTTTCAAGATTTTTCCAGGGAACGGAAATAGGACACATGATATTACAGCTTCTGCATCCTATACACTTATTCTGGTCTATGTTAACTATCCCATCCTCACCTTTACTTATAGCTTCAACGGGGCAAGCAGCCTTACATATAGGGTCGTCGCAATGAGAGCAATGTATTCCAATATAATAAAACGGTCTTTGAGGATCCGGGTAAATCCATAGATTCGATAATTCATAATCTAAAACTTTAAAATGCTCGTATGAACACGCTAACATGCAATATGAGCAGCCGCTGCACAGCTCAGGGTCGTAGAATAAAACCTTCTGATCATCTGTGTCAGCCATTTTTACGCCTCTCGAATTATATACAAATCATTAAAGGGACTTTATTTAAAAGTTTAACGGTTTAATTAAAAATAAATTATTAAAGATTAGCAGTTTAAACATGGAGAGGATGCGGATTCCAGCTGCTAGAAGGTTGTTAAGCTTCAAGTCAAGTTCAACTTAGAAAGGTTAAATGAATGTAAACATTAAATAATACTTAAATGTAAAATTATCTTAAGTATTTTTTAGTTGAGGTGGGACTTTGGGTTTAATCTTAAGATTGAAAGCTTTTTTCAACAAGCTGACTAGGAGGAGAGGGGAGGGCTCTAGGCTTACCGCTGCGGCTGGTTCACTGCAAGTAGGCGAGGTTAAACCGGAGTCCGCTTCTCTCACAGGCATCGTGGGCGTTGAAGTTAAGGAGCCTGTGATTCAACCTCTCAGAATTGAACCTGAAGCTAAAAGCGAGATTCAACTTTTATATGAAGAATATGAGCGATTATCCAAGGAGAAGGAGAATATTCGACTGGAGATAGCTGAGTTAGATAAACGTTTAACAGCCGGTGAGCTTAACCCTGCGGAGAGGGATAGAATATTCCGTGAAAAAATGGTTAAAGTTGTCTCAATAGCTCAGCGAATGCTTGAAATAAGGTCTAGGTGCGCTGAGCTGGGTAAACCTATTGAATAATAAAACTAGCGGCGCTTTACATTTTAACCGGTATATCTATTCCAATTAAATCTTTTAAACCTATTTTAAGGGTCTGTGCTACCGCTTTTATAAGGTTTAAGCGCGCGGCTCTCAACGCATCGTTTTCAGCTTTTAAAACAGGTAGCTTATGATAGAATACATTAAATTTATTAGCTAGTGTAAGACAGTAGTGAGGTATTAGATGATACTGGTATGTTTCAGCAGCCTCTTTCACCGTGGATGGGAATTTCGACAATTCTCTGATAATATCTATTTCAGTTTCATCTTTTAAAAGAGAGTAGTCTGGTTCCCCTATATGCTCAGCTTTACTTAGAATACTATTTATTCTAACTATAGTATACTGTATGTAAGGAGCTGAGTCTCCTTCGAAATTAATAGCCTCCTTCCAGTCTATAACAATCTTTTTCTCGGGGCTGTATTTTGCGAGATAAAATTTCACCGCTCCTGAGGCTATCACCTCAGCTATCTTCTTCTTAAGTTCGAGATCAATTTCAGGGTTTCTTTTCTCCACTTCCTCCATGGCTAGTTGTAAGGCTTTATCTAAAACAGCGTCTGCGTGGAAGCCTATCCATGTTCCCTTCCGCCCGGAGAACGCTACTTGTTCAGGAAGCCAAACCCATTGAAAAGATAGATGATAAGAATTCTTATAGGCTTCTTCATACCCCATTATTTTAAGCGCTTGATAGACTACCTGCTGGGGGAGAGCTTGCTCATATCCGATTACATTAACCACTTTATCCGCATGTCCGAAGCTTCTATTAGCCTCCCCGTCTTGAGAGGTCTCCATCAATATTCTTCCATTTTTCTGAACTCCGAAAACTCTAAACTTTAAGTCAGCTTCAGCTAAACCGAACTTCCACATTTGAAAAGCTATGTCTTTACCAGTATAAGTGCTAACACCATCCGATCTTACTAATATCTTATAGCTTTTCTTCAAAGACTTGTAGGGTTCTCCTAAAGGAGACATATCTATAACTATACAGTTAGCGTCCTCTCCTTCTTCAATCCTGTATACATGAGGAGACTTCAACATTTTACTGAGAGCTTCCTTAAATAAACCTGATCTAACTATATCCTTCTCCCATATTAGCAGATCATAAAAAATATTCATTCTAGCCGCGGTTTCAAGATGGCCTTTCACCACCATGTAAACTAATTTCTGAACTAAATCCGAGTACTCGTTCCCGCCTTCCTCCATTTTTTTCAATATATTTTTAATACTTTCTTCAAGCTCAGGTTTCTCTTCAATTTTTTGAGCTGCAGCCGTGTATATTAGACCAAGCCAGTAATCATCTTTATATTCAGGTTTCTTTTCAATTTCACCGCTTAAATTCTGATAGCCCCATGCGAGAACGGCTACTTGACGGCCTAAATCATCCATATAATTTTGGACTTCTACATTATATCCTATTTTTCTCAGCAACCGGGCTGTTATATCCCCTAAAACCGCGCACCTCATTGTTCCAAGATGAATCGGCTTAGTGGGATTAGCACTAGTATGCTCTACTATAACTTTTTTACCCACTCCTACATCGCTGGAACCGTAACTATCCCCTTCATTTAGAATAGTTTCTAAAACTAGTTTAGAATACTCAGACCATTTTATATAGAAATTTAGGTAACCGGGCTCGACTACATCCACTCTCTCGATAAGCTTATTAGGGTTTAACTCATAGTCCCTTAATATTTTAGAAGCTATACTTATAGGTTTTTCCTTCAATATTTTAGCTGCTTTAAAAGCTATCGTTGAAGATAAATCTCCTAGTTTACTGTCAGGGGGGACTTCTATATAAAAATTGAAATCTTTATCAGGTTTACTCCAATTATTATTTTTAAAACTGGATTCTAAAACCTCTACAACACTTTTTTTAAAGATACCCCAAGGGTCAACCAATGAAACCACCGTTAGATTATACTCTTCTAATAAACTCTATTAGCTTGCATCAGGTTTTATTAATATTACAAGTATACAAAAGTTTAGTTTTCATATATTTTAACCTCGCCGGTAAGAGAGGCTTTCATTTGATCAGATGATGTGAAAGCTGGAACACTTTATAAATCTCATGTCTTCTATATTCAATTCTTACCAGACATAAGGGAGGCGGATGCCGCTCTTACAGCGGCTTGATGCGGCTGCGGGCGCTGAAGGATGGTTCATTTATTTTTCTAACATTATCATCCGTCTAATGAAGGTTGAGGAGGGTATACCATTTATTTGAACAGGCATATATTGTAATTTAAGTTGAAGATGTTACAGATTTTAGTG
>JAHQXC010000040.1 GCA_029856525.1 Candidatus Odinarchaeia archaeon | reverse complement strand
TGCTCGCTTTCACCTGTGATAACTCTAATATTATATTTTTCTACACCTTCCACATGCTTGAAATATATATTGAATAATCCGTTTAAATCGGTTAGCGAAATATTCTCCGCAATTATCTGAGAGTTAACAGTGATCTGAGTGTTAACTAATATACCGCTTACCTTGTAGTCAGAGTTATAGCTGTTATATAATTCAAGTGTTGCTTTAATGTATCCCCCTTCTACGATCTTTAAATTTTTAAGCTCGCATGAGGGTGAAGCTCTTTGAACGTAAAAGTAAACAGTCGAGTTATCTGTGAAGATTTCGCCGCCTGTTTTAATAACTAGATCTAATTGGGCGATGCCTAATGCTCCTGAACGGCCTGGAGCCCAGCTTTCCGGGGAGAGCGTGAAGTTTACTATTCTTTCAATATAATCTGCGGGCTCAGTGTAAACTTTTTCGAATATTATTTGCGTAGTGTTTCTAAGCCTGAATATAGCGTAACCCTCCTCTATCTGCGGAGTATATTTAAGCGTGTATCCTCCTATAATAGAGATATTCATCCCTACCTCGGCTGGTAGAGGACTGACACCGACACCGTAATTATATATTTGGTAAGGTGTAGATTTCACTATTTTTAACGGTGTAAAGTTGAGTGTGGTTAGAATAAGAATTAATAGGAAGAGTAAACGCCTGCTTTTTTTCAACTCTACCCTTATACTTGTGATCGAAAATTAATTTAAACACCGCTTATTGATTATACCAGAGAGAGAAAAAACTTCTAAGAGCTCTAGCTCTGATATCTTCTTCTTTCAACCGGTATATTCTTATCCTCCCAAAGTTTTTTTCCTGTATTATCCCTGTTTTACATAAGAATTCAAGGTGTTGAACTGTTGTACCGTAATTGAGGCGGGCTCTTCTACCTATTTCAGAGATGTTAAGCTCCCCTTCTTCTACTAAAATTTTTAGTATTTTAACCCGTCCTTTAGAAGCGAATAAATCCTCTATCTGGATTGTTGACTGGAAATATTTTTCGCTTTCACATTCACTTCTAGCGGTCGTCCTATTCATTTTTCAACCATCCTGTTAATTCTTTTTCTAAAACTTCCGCCGGTATCTCCTCCAATCCTATAATTGTACTTTTACCGCGCGCTCCTTTACCGGTGATCCTTGTAGTTATCAAGCCTATTCTGCTTAGAACTCTCACTCTCTCCCATATTTGTGTATGTGATCTAGGCCTCTCAGAGTATTCCTCGCATATGAGGCGGTATACTCTTTCGATTAACCCGATCGGAGCGTAAGCCGCGCCGCTTCTAGTCAAGCTTCTAGTTATAGCTAAAAGTATTAGCTTATCGTTTCTATCAAGACTTAATATAAACTCTTTACTAATCTCCGGGCAGGTGTCCGCTCTAGCCTTCCTAACATGCTCTGGGAAAATCTTGAAAACCCCCTCTTCTTCAGCATATTTTCCAGCTCTCCAAAGAAGTTCAAGAGCGTACCTGGCATCCCCCCACTCTGAAGCTATATCTGCGATAAGACTTATAACCCCGGGGCTTATAGTGGATGGGTAGAACGCTTCTTTAACTCGCGCTTCAAGTATACTCTCAAGCTGGAGAGCTGTATAAGGGTGGAATTTAATATTTAAAGGCGGTATCAGGCTAAGAATGCTTTCATCTAGCATTGCTTGAAAATTATCATTTTTAGAGATGAGTATTATCGATAACGGCTGTTTACCGTTTAATTTTTCATCGTTAACGCGCGTTAAATCATATATTAACTCTTCACCGGATGTGTTTATTACATAGTCTATTTCATCTAATACTAGAATTATTGAGGCGTCTTTATCTTTTATCGATTCTACTATTATATTTAATAACTCGGCTGGGGAATAACCTCTGTTAGGTATACTTGGAATAATAGAACGGGCTAATTGTAATAATATTAGAAAATTGGTTTTCTCTCTTCTACAGTTTATATGCACGTAGTTTAAGTTCACTCCTCTCCGTTTAGCAGCATCGCATAATAGCATCCCTGCTTTTTTAGCTACCGCGGTTTTCCCAGTTCCAACAGGACCGGTGATTAAAACAATTCGATTGATTATTCCAGGGGAATCTATAATAGGCTTAAATGTGTTTAAAAGCTGGCGTAATTCATTCTCCCGGTGGGGTAAGCTCTCCGGCACGTAGAAAACTGAAAGCTTGCTTTCATCTTTAAACAAGCTGGCTCTTTGAAATCTGCCTTCGAGCATGTCAACTTCCAAATAAGACCCCTCATGGATTAAGAATAAAATTATTAGTTAATAAAAAGGGAGAGACTTAACTGTAAGTAAAAATTTTAAGTTAAATATTATAGAATGCGACGGGCGTTCATTACCTCAGAACTCAAGATCGTAATCATCGCCCAGCTCATAGGGGTCAGATTCCTCACCGATAGTGAACGCCCGAGTTTAAATAATAAGAGGATTAGTATTTTAAAATTAATAATTATCTTCCCAGCTAAAAATTTTTGTAGTTAAATGCTAGGTGGAGTTTAACCTATTTCAATAGAATAGGATGTCATTTAGAGCTTTTCAGCTGATAGCTCGGTTGCCTTTCTATGAGCGTCCTCTAATATTATTGGAAGCCGGTAACCTCTAAGAGTGTTTAAAGTTATTTCTATCGCGGTTTCTAGGGAGACCCGGTGGCCAGCGGATACTACTATTTCTTTTGATCTTTTACCAGGATTTAAAACAGCGCCTATAATTTTATTATTAAATCTTAAATATGCAATATTTTTTCCCTCTTCACATTTTGTTAGTTCACCGCATATTATCTTTTTAGCTACGCCGATGCTCGGTGTATCTGTTAATAACCCTATATATGATGCGCAGCCGCATTGAAACGGGTGAGCTATACCGTGAGCGTTAACCATTAAT
This sequence comes from Candidatus Odinarchaeia archaeon, assembly GCA_029856525.1. GTDB lineage: Archaea > Asgardarchaeota > Odinarchaeia > Odinarchaeales > Odinarchaeaceae > Odinarchaeum. Next base: position 8,811 of record JAHQXC010000040.1, on the reverse strand, counting down.
AGATCAGGTTTTAAAGGAAGATTTTTTAGAAATCTAATGATAAGCGTCCCCTCCCTGAAGGATAGGAGCGTTGGAATATAAGGGAAGTGAACGTTATCAACTCTGTAAAAAGTGTTCTGATGCTTTAATTCAGGCCAGCTGAATAATACACCTACCGTTAACGCTCTCTCCTCTTTATATGCGACATCAACTCCCATAATGTTTTTTAACGGTGTAGGGATTTCATCTTGGAGTCGAATATTTTTTGAAAGTTTTATAAGAAGTTGTTTTAATTTTAAAATATTTTTTTCACTGATAACCGGCTTTATTTTAAGACCCTCTTTATTTATCTTCATTAAAAATGTTTAAAATAGCTTTTTTATTAATTATTAACGATTCTTTCACTTAACGCTCACTATTGCATATGCATACTTCATTCTATGGCGCGGGGGGCGGGATTCGAACCCGCGCGATCCAATGGATCACAAGCTGTCTTTAAACAGCTCAAGGCTTGCGCCGTAGTCCGCTTGGCTACCCCCGCTTAACTCTCTTCAGATTTAAGATAATTCGCTTATTATTAAATTTAGTGTATTTATTAGACTACTCGCATGCTCAGGTGTATTATAGTAATGAGGTGATACTTGAACTACACCTTTCTCATTAATTTTATATGAGAGGAGATAGCTGCATTGCATGCCGGAGCGTGTTATTATCTTATTGGTTTCATCTAAAAATATTGATATGTCGTGACTGTTAAATCCTTCGATATTAAAGCTTACGATAGGCGCCTCTAGCCTCCCCTCCCTCGGCCCGTATAATCTAATCCCTTTCATATTTTTTAACTCTTCATATATCATATTTGCAAGTTTTAAATTGTATACGCGGATTTTTTCAAGACCGATATTTTCAATATATTTTACAGCTTCTTTCAAGCTGATAATGGAGCTCATGTTGATTAATCCAGCCTCTAATTTATCCGGGAGGGGATTATTTTTATACTCATTATATGACGCCTCCCTTATAGAACCGCTGCCGGGTGTTAACGGCTCTATCATCTCTAATAACTCTTTTTTAGCGCATATCACGCTAGTCCCTTCTAAGCCAGGTAAGCCTATACAACCTGAGAAAATCAATGCATCGCAGCCTAGTTTGTTAAAATCAACTTCCTGGTGGATTACAGCGCGAGTCGCATCAGAAATCACATAACAATTATACTCATGAGCTATTTTCGAAATCTCGTTTAGAGAATTATTTACGCCTAATATCATTGGTGTAAGTGTTGCTAGAAGAATTTTACAATCCCTGTTTATTTTATTCTTAAGATCCTCTAAATCCAATTTTAAGCTGTTATCTAATCTGAGTATTATATGGTTTAATCTGAATCTATTCTTAGCTTGCAGCGCTGGGGCGAGGATCGAGTTATGCTCAGCCTCGCTGATTAATATTTTATCACCGGGCTTCCAAGGGTATCCTGAAATTAAAGTAGCCGCGCTGAATGGTACACTAGGAGTGAAAATAATATTCTCGCTTCTAGCGTTGATTAATCCCGCTATCTTCGATCTAGCTTCCTCTAACTCTCTTTCAGCGTATACTGAGAGATGATGCGCGCCTCTCCTGGGGGAGACACCTATTTCAACATAGTATTGTTTGATTTCTTCCATTATTTTTAAAGGTGGAAGTGTTTTAGTAGCTGAATCTAAGTATATCACTTTTTTATCTGAGATAAGCGGGTAATCCTCCAACACTTTTCCGAAAGGATACTCCAAGGATTTCACCTAGCTGTTAAGCGCTTCAATAATAGTAAGCTGAATTTAAATATTTACTTTAACACACTTCTGTGAACTTTTAAGTAGTATCCTTTAACCGCGTCACGGTGTTAATAATATGTATAACGATGATTTATTAAAACTTCACCTGCAAAATATTAAAAATATTCCAGGTGTTGAAAACGTTGTTTTAACTCAAAAAGACGGGTATCCTATTACAAGCGCGGGTGTTTGGCTTAGTAAAAGAGAAGTGTTCAGTGTCAGCTCAGCGGCTTCAGCTATTTATTCCACTGTAAACCAGCTTTCTTCGAATAAACTGAACAATATTTTAATTGAGGGGACCTCCGCTAAAATTTTTTTATCACCTCTCCCTATGTTAGAGGAATATTTTATAACGCTTACAGCTCAAAAGAAAACTAATATAGGAGCGATTTATGTTGAAGCTAAAAATAGTTTAAACGCGATCAAAAATCTGTTGATAACAAATTTTCAAGCTCTAAAACCTCCTTTAATCAACTTCACACCTGAGGAAGTAGAGGATATTTTAAGAAATTTCAGTCTCAAATATCAAGGCGAGCAGACTTTAACACTTCCTAAATATAATTTTATTTTAGATGAATCGTTTGCCGATGAAATTAATAACTCGCTTTTAGCAATAGTTAAATCTATACCTGAAATCACACGCTCATTTATTAGTTTAAATAACGGTTACGTGATTTCCTCATATGATAGATCTGATAGCCGCTTCGACAAGTCGCTGTGCGCGATGGCGTTTTCTCTTTACGATACTGCTAGAAGAGTATTCTGGATATTGAAAAGGTCTTTTGTGGAGAGTATTATAGGCGAGTACAGTAATGAATTTATTTTTATTCAAGGTTTAAAAAACGCGATATTATACGCTGAAGTTGAGAAACAGAGCAATGCTAGGATAGGTTTACTCCGCCTTCTATTTTCATCCTACGTGAAATCATTTAACGAGTTGCTTGAAAAATTGGAGAGCGTTAAACCCGTTATCCCCAGCTTAGAATTCGGTGAAATCTTTGAAACTTTAACGGTGAGATGATGAGCCGCTTCAGTTTAACTCTTGGAGGATATGTTAAAAGAGACACCGCTCCCTTAATTTTAAGAAGCCTGTTAGATAGGATTCCGATAATTATTTACAGCGATGACGAGAAGGCCGCCGATGATCTTAATAGCTTAATGATGAGGCTTATACCTAACAGGTATGAGAGAGTATTTCTAGTCGATTTCGCGACTCTTAAAGAATATCATGGTATTATTGAATTAGAGCGCATGGATATAGACTGCCCTAGATCCGTTTTCAGAGCTCTCTCTAATACTGTTAAACATATCTTTGAAGGCTTCGACGATTTCCGCGGATGGGTGATCTCAACAAGCGGGGATGAGAAGAATTTTCAACAATTGTTAAACTATGTTGAAGCCTATAACCATGTGATATTAACTGTTAAATTTTTCAAAAACTCTGATAGCAGTGTCGAATTAACCTCCAACCGTCAGCACAGTCAACTCGACGTATCGTTTGAAAAAAACTTAATAGAAAGTGTGGAAGCGGAATCAAAATCTTCTATAGAACGGATTAAACGAGTTCTCAAAAATAAAATTTACGGATCAAATATCAGCTCTATCTTCTCTTCAACTCTTCTAAATTTCGAATCTGAAGAGGAGGGGCTTAAAGAAAGCTTATTTAACTCTCAGGTATTCTTTTTCGTTAACGCCTGTAGGCGTGCTCTTTACCTGTTGACTCGAATTGATCTTATAAACGAATTTAACATTGACTGGTTTATCTCAGAGAAAACACTATTAAACTCGATTAAATATAATGGGGCTTCCGCTTCGCGAATACTTGATTTTATATATGCGGAGTGGGGGTTAGACTTCCATAAATATGTGAGAAGGGGGGCGCTCTCCGCTCTAGGCGATATTATAGAAGGGTTATGGGGGTAGAAGATGCTGGTTGATTGGAAGAATAAGCGTATAGCTGTTAAGATAGTCTACTACGGTCCGGCGATGAGCGGTAAAACAACTTCGCTAAAAAAGTTATTCGAGAAAATCGCTCCGAATCAATCTATCCGATCATTAGAGACATCTACAGGTCGAACATTATTTTTCGACTACGCCCCTATCTCTATTAACCAGAGAGACTGGGTTATCAACGTTGAAGTCTGGTCTGCAACCGGTCAAGACTATTATGCTGAAACACGGTTAACAGTGCTCTCAGACGTGGATGGAATAATATTTGTAGCTGACTCTCAGAGAAAATATATCGACGAGAATCTTCGAAGTTGGCGTGAATTAGAATCTTTTTTCGGTGAACGATTTGAGAAGGAAATCCCTGTTGTAGTCGCTTTAAACAAGTATGATTTAGAAGATGTTGTTTCTGAGAGTGAGCTACGCTCCATTTTGAAAAGCGATCAAAACACGGTTTATATTAGAAGCGTAGCTGTTACAGGTTTTAACATTGTTGAAAGCTTTAAAACGCTTTTACAGAAGATCTTTCACCAAAATTTTTAGCGTATAAAGGATCCAGGTTTTTGAAGGCGATAAAGTTTCATTTAAGATAGCCGCGTGGAGTCGATTATAAATTCGACTGGTAGTTTACTCTAAGCATTCTGTTAGCTGAATCCTATAAGCTTACAGCCGCAGGCAGCCGTCTTACCGGAAGCTGCTGCTACACGAAAATTATTTTTTTAAAAAAAATAGTAGGGTTACACAGGCCCTCTTACAGGCCATGTGAACCCTGTTTTTATCAATGCTTTGCGGTCGAATTCAGTTTGTTTAAACAGCTCGATCTCAGAGTACATGATATCACCGTAATCTTGTGTTAATAAAACTATAAAAATTCAGCTATTAAATTAACAAATATGATTATAATTAAATTTATTAACTATAAAATTAAATAGATTCTAAATACTCGGAGATTTCTTAAACTATTCTCAAGAGATTGACAACCACATCTCTTAGAAGAACCGAGTCTAATGTTTTTTATGATAGGTGAAAGCTTTAAACGACTAAACTTATAGAAGTCAATTCAAGGATTCTCTAATTCAGCCTATGAGAGGTTGAGCATCGGGAAGTCTACTCCAAAATTTAGCAGGGTTAACCCAGCCTTTTTCATTAAAAAACTCGGAGGGGGGAGGCATACTACCATAGTGAGCGTACTCGAAAAACAGCTTCAAATCTTCAACACCTTCAAGATTCAAAACAAGTCTTCTAACCATATTGAAAATATTAGTCAACTCCCAGGCGACGTGGCTAACCGCCACTAATCCATCATCTAACTCGAAGACATAGTTGTCCGGAAATTTCAAGAATAATTGTTTAAGATCCCTTCTACACTCATCTCGGCTCGTTTTAACAATAGTAAACAGCGTCTCAGAAAGTTTAAGTAAAGGAGGATAGATTACAGGGTAACTTATATAATAGTTTCCTGCTGCTAGCTTTTTAATAGATTTAATAATTCTAGCTCTAGATAACCCTGTTTTTTTAGAAATCTTAGTAAGATTAGCTTCAAGACCACCAGCTTGATCTAGTTCAAATAAAACTATAATATCCTCTCTATCTAGTAATCGCTGAGCTTGAGAATGATAGGAAAACTCCATTTCATATATTCTAGAAGCCGGGTGAGATTTATCAACGTCTTCTAAACTCCACTTCCAAGATTTATTATTTAAAAGAGCGAGGTTCGTTGAATGAATAAACTTTCCAGGTCTCATTATAATGTAATCTTTAATCAAACCTTCATATTCAAGTATGCGAAGATATTTTTCAATCACGTAAATTGTTCCAAAAGGAGGGGTGCAGATAAATAATATTTTCGTCGCCTCCCCTCCTCCAAGCTGGTGGATAATCCTTACATATGGTTTAATCAACGCGTCTACAAGATTTAATATCTGATTGTTAACAGGGTTAACTAGAACTATTATATATTCTAATCCTATTTTACTCCAATTTGGGAAAGCTAAAAAATTAAGCCATAAATGTTTTTTAAGTCTAGATACTGTTCTCTTAACTTTTTTAACAGTTAACCCGGTGTTCTTAGAAATTATATTATAGTCTAGCGCACCCTGAGTATATACCTCTGTTAGTACCTTATAATCTAATTCTGACACTCTAGGAGAGATTTCTTTTTGAACGAGATTATATAATTGTAAATACTCTTCTAAACTCAGTTTATCCCTATATTTTTGAGCTTCATTAAAAAATGAGAGAAACGTTTTAACAGCTTTACCATCCGTGATATTATCTATTTGAGCGAGATCGTATTGAGGTGTATAAGTTAAATTTCTAGTATAAATCGGAGGTGAATTAGCCTCCCATATTTTTAACCACGCCCCTTTATTTTTAGTCAACTTATAAGTTATATAATAGCAGAAATCCTGCGCCCGCTCTACGTTAAATAAAATTAAAGGTAGGAATGCTTTAGCCGCCTCTTTTATTAAAAACTCTTTAAATAAAGGCTGGTTTATAGCTGAACGCGCTATGTAAAGTCTAGAACCGTCGAAATAAACTTGATTATTCAACTCTTCTTCTGAGAGTAATACCTCTCTTATCTCAAGGTTTGGTTTTAAATAAAATTTTTTAGAGATAGTCTGCAATATATTGTTTACTTCGACTCGAAGATTTTCCATAAAACTAATTTTAATAAATTATTTAATAAAAAACTGCTGTGCTCAGCGTTCGCTGATTATGCTTTCTATCTTCCCTTATATTTCGGGCTGAACTTTCTAATAGTCTCCGGGTCTATCCGCTTCAGCTCTGAATCAGGGAACACGCTTAAAAGATCCCAGGCTAAGTCCAGTGTCTGTTCAATACTCCTCTCCTCGTATTCGCCTTGACCTATAAACCGTTTTTCAAATTCATCAGCGAATTTTAAATATAATCTGTCTCTATCAGTTAACGCTTCTTCGCCTACAACAGCTACTAGATCTCTTAGATCACAGCCTGTGGAGTAAGCGTAATATAATTGGTCGCTGACCTCTCGATGATCTTCTCTCGTCATATTTTTACCGATACCCTCTTTCATCAACCTTGAAAGACTTGGTCTAGGATCTATAGGCGGATATATTCCTTTCCTGTGAAGGCTTCTATCAACTATTAACTGGCCTTCTGTAATATAACCGGTGAGGTCTGGAATCGGGTGGGTGATATCATCTTGAGGCATTGATAATATCGGCATTTGTGTAATCGACCCCTTCCTCCCTTTGATTCTACCAGCTCTCTCATATATTGAAGCTAAATCAGTGTACATGTAACCTGGGTATCCTCTTCTACCAGGAACCTCCTCTCTAGCCGCTGAGATCTCTCTTAAAGCTTCAGCGTAATTCGTCATGTCTGTTAGAATAACGAGAAGATTCAACCCTTTCTCATATGCTAAATACTCGGCGGCTGTTAACGCCATTCTAGGTGTGATAATTCTCTCGATAGCAGGGTCGTCTGCTAGATTAATAAACATGGTTAACCTTTCAAGAGCGCCGCTTTTCTCAAAATTATTTTTAAAATAAGCGGCTTCATCAGCGGTTATACCCATAGCACAGAATACGATAGCGAACTCCTCTTCTTTACCTAAAACTTTAGCTTGACGCGCTATCTGCGCGGCTATACGATTATGAGGTAAACCGTTACCGCTGAATATAGGAAGTTTTTGCCCTCTGCTTAAACTGTTCATACCATCGATGACAGATATGCCTGTTTGAATAAACTCTCTAGGATACTCTCTAGCATACGGGTTAATAGGCGCGCCGTTTATATCCCAATAATCCTCTGCTATTATCTGCGGCCCCCCGTCTAAGGGTTCACCGCTACCGCTGAAAATACGCCCTAAGATATCAGATGAGACAGGGAGCTTTAAAGTCTCTCCGGTGAAGACTACGCTAGTATTCTTTATATTTAATCCACTAGTGCCCTCGAATACCTGGATGATAACCTTATCTTTTGTAGCTTCTAAAACAGTACCCTTCCTTATTTCACCGTCCGGGGTAACTATTTTAACCAGCTCAGAGTAGGCTACATCCTTCACTTTTTCGACGACAAGTAACGGTCCAGCTACTTGACTTACAGTCTGATACTCTCTGCTTATTAACCTGGTAGTAGCCATCGCTCTCACTTCCTAAAATTAACTATATTATTCATTATTTAATCTTTTTTAATTTTTATAACTTTGAGACCGCCAACCATTATAACAATAAAGTTAAAATTTTCGACTCGTCTAATCAACTGTTAAGAAAAAATAGTTGTGATTTAAATGGATCAATCTACGGAATCTCTGATAGGCCGTTTGAAGGCGCTGCTTTCCATACTTACATCTAAACTATTTATGATAGATTTAGAGGAGTATCGAAATTTTTTAAGCGGATGTATAAAGCAATTAATAGCGCTTTGTAAAATGCTAAAAGCTCATATTGAGAAGAGTAGTGTCAGAGACGGTGATAAATTACTTAACTCTCTTGAAAGACTGGAAGCACTGTTACTAGATTACTCTAATATCATAGAGGATCAAAATATAAGAAGCGAGGAAATCTATAATATAAGCTCTGATAGAATTAATCAGATAATCAGTGTTTCAAACGAATTCATACAATTATTTAGAAAACTCGAAGACTATAATTTAGTGATTGAAGAAATCTACTTTTTAAAAAATCGCTTAGCTGAATCGCAACGCTTCGAGAAGAGTATACTCCCATTACTAAAGAATATTAAAAACCGCCTCTCCGAAGCTGAAACTAAAGTCGCCGATCTTACAAGGCAGTTAGACCTATCTGAGAAAAGAATCTTCGAGATTCAAGGAGAGGCGTCGAAGTTAGCTGAGGAGCGTGACAGTTTACAGAAGCGGCTGCAAGAGAGTCTAAGTGAAAGTGAACGCGGTGAGATCGTATTTAGCACAAGCGAGCTCAACTCTCTTAAATCTGAAAACATGTTATTAAAACAAAAAATAAAGGAGCTTCAAGATAAACTGAACCAGGAGTATGAGAAAATAAGAGGGGGTCAATTAAACTCTGACAGGGAGAGAATTGAAGAATTAACCCGTCAGCTTGAAGATACTAAAAGC